>NZ_CP032482.1:3803959-4120956 GCF_003600645.1 Yersinia rochesterensis | reverse complement strand
AGCAAACCGGCATCGCCCGGCCCGGCCCCCACCAACACCACTTCACCGCGGTCAGACAGTGGCGTATTGAACAGTTGCTCAACATGCTGCTCGACTTGCACCTGATCCTCATTCGCCAGTGATTGCGCCAGCCGGTCGTGGGTCAGCAGTTTTTCCCAGAAGCGGCGGCGGTCAGTCATGGCGGCAAAATGCTGTTTCACCCGCTGGCGTAAATTGCCCGCTAACTGTGCTAACTGCCCCAAATGCTGTGGCAGCATGGCCTCGAGTTTCTCTCGCAGCAATCGCGCTAATACTGGCGCTTTACCGCCCGAGGAGATGGCAATCATGATAGGAGAGCGGTCAATGATTGATGGCATGATAAAACTGGTGCGTTTCGGGTCATCAACTACATTGCAGAACACCCGCTGTTGATTGGCACTTTGATAAACCAAAGCATTGACGGCCACCTGATCCGTTGCGGCAATCACCAGCCATTTTTCTGCCAATAGCCCGGGTACAAACTCGCTGCTGACTAAAGAAAGCCGCCCCTCATCAGCCCAATCATGAAACTGCGGCGTAAACTCGCACGCATTGACGGTGACGGCGGCACCGGCATCCAGCAACAAGCGGGCTTTGCGTTCGGCCACTTCACCTCCACCGACCAGCAGGCAGGCTTTGTTTTGCAGTTGGCAGAAAATCGGGAAGTAGTCCATGGGCAATCCTTCAGGTTGAGGCCGCTAGGGGGTAAAACCAGCCCCTAAGAGCTGGTGAATTCGGGTATCAGACTGCTGATAAAGTCAATTGAAGGGGAATCGTGCCGTTGGGGTCGTAGCGACGTAAGTCGCCGGAGTGCCCCTCGGTGCGGTAAACTCTTCACTCACTGAGCTATCAATCGACCTCGTATAACTCACTCTTGCACTGCTTGTGGCGCATTGATGGCCGCTGGCTGTGGGCGTTGTTCCCGTGGGGTGGCATACCAGTAGCCCTGCCCCATAAACACCGCGCCTGACAAGGTATTGCCCAGTGTGACCCATAACAGGTTGTGGCCGATGCCGCTTAAGGTATAAGCCTCACTGTGATGACCAAACCACGACAACGCAAATAGGGTCATATTGGCCACTGAGTGTTCGTAACCAGAGGCAATAAAGGCCAGCAAACACCACCAGATGGCAATGAATTTGGCAGCACCCTCTACGCGGATTGCCATCCAGATTGCCAGACAAACCAGCCAGTTACATAATACACCCTTGAAGAATAAGGTCATAGCGGGCGCAGAGGTTTTTGCCAGCGCCGCGGTGTGTACCAAACTGGTGTCAACGGACAGCAAATTGCCGCCGCCGTAGTAATAGAGCAGGGCGACAAAAACAGAACCCAACAAATTCCCCAGCCAGGTTTGTGGTAAAACTGCCCACATTTGGCTGGATTTGATGGTGCCGGCTTTGACACCAAAGGTCAGGAACATGGTGTGACCGGTAAACAATTCAGAGCCGGCAATAATCACCAAGGTCAACGCCAGACCAAAGGTGGCTCCCATCACTAATGGGCGGTAAGCCGGGTCAATCAGGTTACCCAGTGTGAAAATCAGAATAATGCCAAGGCCGACATAGGCACCGGCCATTGCCGAACCAATCCAAAAGCCCAGCGGGCTTTCTTTCGCCAGTTTGACGATTCGGGCCGCATTGGCCGCGCATTTGTTGATGGTGTCTGTATACATATTCTATCCCAGTCCCCTAGCTCTCGACGCCGCAGCAGTGTTTGCTGCGACGCCAATATCCTTGGGGATAATTGAAGTTATTTTTATCAGCATCCGGCATTTGCCAGAACCCGTTATCTATTACGCTTTGACTTGCACTATGCCGTCACGAACCCGCACGTCGTAATGGGTCACTGAGCGAGATTCATCTTCCAGACATAAACCATCATGCAGGCGAAAATGCTGTTTTTTCAGGGGGCTAGCCACCCACAAGTCACCTTGATGTTCTGCAATTAATCCACGCGACAACACGCTGGCCTGAGCAAAGGGGTCAATATTGCTGATAGCAAAAACATGTTCGTCGGTATAAGGCCGGAAGACCGCGACGTGATGCTCGCCAATCAGACCGCATACGCCGCTACCGGGCAAAATGTCATTTAATGGGCAAAGTGGGATCCACTGGCTCATAGGTTTTCCTCCAGTTCCAGCATCCGGACTGGGATGCGTTCTTCCGGGCGGGCCGGGCGATGTTGGTCGCGTTCGCGCACCACTTGTACATTGGGGTCGCGCAGCGGGCTGTTGATAAAGTGGGCGAAACGGACTTGCGCCGCAGGGTTTTCCACGGTGACTTTCCATTCGCAGACGACTTTGTCGCGCAGACGGGCAATATCAGTTTCGAGCTGATCATTAATGCCCAGTTTGTCGTCGAGAATAACGGCGCGCAGGTAATTAATGCCGCCCTCCAGACTTTCCAGCCACACCGAGGTGCGTTGCAGCTTATCGGCGGTGCGGATATAGAACATCATAAAGCGGTCGAGATAGCGCATCAGGGTTTCTTCGTCCAGATCCGCTGCCAGTAAATCCGCATGACGAGGTTTCATGCCGCCGTTACCGCAAACATACAAGTTCCAGCCATTTTCGGTGGCAATAATCCCGACATCTTTGCCCTGTGCTTCAGAACATTCACGGGTACAGCCGGAGACACCAAATTTCATTTTGTGTGGTGTGCGGATGCCCTTATAACGGTGTTCCAGCGCCACACCAAAGCCAACGCTGTCACCCACGCCAAAGCGGCACCAGGTGCTACCGACACAGGTTTTTGCCATGCGCAGGGCTTTGGCATAGGCGTGTCCGGTCTCAAAGCCCGCTTCAATCAACTGCGCCCAGATAGCGGGCAGGTCGTCTTTTTGCGCGCCAAACATCCCGACGCGCTGTGAGCCAGTCAGTTTGGTGTAGAGATTATATTCTTTGGCGATGCGGCCTATGGCCAGCAAGCCGTCAGGGGTGATTTCCCCACCCGGTGAGCGCGGGATAACCGAGTAAGTGCCGTCTTTTTGGATATTGCCGAGGAAGTTGTCGTTGGTGTCTTGCAACGGGGTATGTTGCGGTTCCAAGACATATTCATTCCAGCAGGATGCCAGCAGTGAGCCGACCGTCGGTTTACAGACTTCGCAGCCGTAACCTTTGCCGTATTTTTCCAGCAAGGCATCGAAATTTTTAATCTGTTCAACGCGAATCAGGTGGTATAGCTCTTGGCGCGAATAGGCAAAGTGCTCACATAAATGATGATTAACTTCAATACCTTGCTTGCTGAGTTCGGCATTTAACACTTGGGTGACGAGTGGAATACAGCCGCCGCAGCCGGTACCGGCTTTGGTAGCCGATTTCAGCGCCGCCACGGTATGGCAGCCCTGGCCGATAGCCTGAATAATATCGCCCTTGGTGACATCAAAACAGGAGCAGATTTGCGCACTGTCCGGCAGGGAGTCGACCCCCATCGCCGGTTTGCTACCGGCATGAGCCGGTAAAATCAGACTGTCTGGATTTTCCGGTAGCTCAATATTGTTCAGTGCCAATTGCAGCAGATTGCCGTAATCGCTGGTATCGCCCACCAGCACTGCCCCGAGCAGGGTTTTGTTGTCGGCACTGACTACCAAACGCTTGTAAATCTCTTTACTTTCATCCAGATAGACATAACTGCGCGCGCCTTCAGTGCGGCCATGGGCATCACCAATTCCGCCGACATCTACCCCCAGTAGTTTGAGCTTGGCGCTCATGTCCGCGCCGTGGAAAGCATTTTCACGGCCCAATAAATGGTCGGCGGTCACTTGCGCCATTTTGTAACCCGGCGCAACCAGTCCGAAAGTCCGCTCTTGCCATGATGCGCATTCGCCAATGGCGTACACATCCGGATCAGAGGTCTGGCAATTATCATTGATAGCAATACCACCACGGCGTGCTGTGGCTAAACCGCATTGATGGGCCAGTTTGTCTTGTGGACGGATGCCGGTGGAAAAGACGATAAAATCGACTTCCAGCTGCGAACCATCAGCAAACAGCATAGTTTTGCGGCTGTTTTGCCCGCTATGGACAATTTCTTGCGTATTTTTGCCGGTGTGAACTCGGACGCCCATGCGCTCAATCTTCTGGCGCAGTTGGTCACCGCCCATGGGATCAAGCTGTTCAGCCATCAATACGGGTGCAAATTCAATGACATGAGTTTCAACGCCGAGGCTTTTCAGTGCGCCAGCCGCTTCCAATCCTAATAACCCGCCGCCGATCACCGCCCCGCGTTTGCTGCGACGGGTGCAAGCTTCAATGGCATTTAAGTCTTCAATGGTGCGGTAAACAAAGCAATCTTGCCCTTCGCTGCCTTTAATCGGCGGGATCCACGGATAAGAGCCCGTCGCCATAATCAGCTTGTCGTAATACAGAGTACGGCCGCTGTTGGAATGGATGACTTTCTCTTTACGATTGATGGTAATCGCGCGTTCGCCGACCAGCACATTGACGCCGTGCTTTTCATAAAAACCTTCGCGAACCAGTGACAGTTCTTCCGCAGTGTGGTGGGAGAAATAAGAAGAAAGATGAACCCGGTCATAAGCGATGCGCGGTTCTTCGCAAAATACGGTTATCTCAAATTGGTCTTTATCTGCTTTATCTAATAAGTCTTCAATAAAGCGGTGGCCGACCATGCCGTTGCCGATGATGGCAAGCTTGACTTTGCTCATTTTTGCCTCAATTTTTAATTTTCTACCCTCACCTTAATCTTCCGCACGGCGCACTTATTGATGTAAATCAATTTGCTCCCTATATACCTCTAAGGTGGTAGATGGCTGATTTTTAACGTTTTTTATAAGTTGTGGATTTCATTCATGTTTAGCTGAATGGTTTCAGTTTTGGTTTTTTGATTTATTAAAATAAAACGGTGTTTTATTAAAAGAAAATCGGGCGAGGGGAGATGGGTCGGGTAAGCTAAAGGGTAATAATGAAAAACAATCATGGAGGCCTTTATGGCGGGCAAATCTTTAACCCCTCATTTATTAAACACTATCAATAATGTCCGCCTTAGTGGGCAAACGGGGCTGTGGCAGATAACCATTGCAGACGGCAAAATCACCGCGATTGCGCCACAACCGGAGCAGACCGTCGCCGGTGAGGGGATATTGGATGCACAAGGTGGGCTGGCTTTGCCGCCATTTATTGAGCCGCATATTCATCTGGATACCACTCAAACTGCCGGGCAGCCCAGTTGGAATCAATCCGGCACCTTGTTTGAGGGCATTGAGCGCTGGGCTGAGCGCAAAGCGCTACTGACTCGCGAGGATGTTAAACAGCGCGCCTGGCAAACCTTAAAATGGCAAATAGCCAATGGAATTCAGCATGTTCGCACCCATGTTGATGTTTCTGACCCCAGTTTGACCGCTTTGAGCGCGATGTTGGAAGTCAAAGAAGAAGTCAGTCCGTGGGTGGATATGCAGATTGTGGCCTTCCCACAAGAGGGAATTCTCTCTTATCCCGAGGGGGCCGCACTGCTGGAAGAGGCGCTGCGGCTAGGCGCTGATGTGGTTGGCGCGATTCCTCATTTTGAATTTACTCGTGAATATGGCGTCGAATCGCTGCATATTGCCTTTGCATTGGCGCAGAAATATCAGCGGCTGGTGGATGTTCATTGTGATGAAATTGATGATGAACAGTCGCGCTTTGTCGAAACGGTGGCGGCATTGGCGCACCGGGAGAACATGGGCGCACGGGTGACCGCCAGCCATACCACGGCGATGCACTCTTATAATGGCGCTTATACCTCGCGGTTATTCCGTCTGCTGAAAATGTCCGGCATTAATTTTGTTGCTAACCCGCTGGTAAATATTCACTTGCAAGGGCGCTTTGACACTTATCCCAAGCGGCGCGGTATTACTCGGGTGAAAGAGATGCTGGCGGCAGAGATTAATGTTTGTTTCGGTCATGACGATGTGTTCGACCCGTGGTATCCACTGGGCACCGCCAATATGTTGCAGGTGCTGCATATGGGATTACATATCTGTCAGTTGATGGGCTATGGCCAAATCAATGATGGGCTGAATTTGATCACCACCCACAGCGCCAGAACGTTGAATTTGTCGGATTATGGTTTGCAGCCGGGGAATAGCGCTAACGTGATTATTCTGCCCGCCGACAATGGTTTTGATGCTGTACGGCGACAGGTACCGGTGCATTATTCTATTCGCCATGGCGTGGTGATCGCCAAGACGCAACCGACAGAAAGTCGGATATATTTAGGGCAGGAAGAAATAGTTAGCTTTAAATAAAAAAACAGTGATTGCCCTGCAACCGAGATGGCGGCAGGGCAATAAAACAGCTAAATCAGTTGGTTGTATGGCCGTGGCTGCGGTGCTTAGTGAAGAAGCCCAGAATCAGACACATCACAAACACGGTCAGATACAAACCATTGGCGGTTGCCAGCGCGGCATGAACACCACTGTTAGCCACAATCGGGCCAGTGACCACGAAAGTCAGCATGGTGCCGACGGTGCCGCAGGTCAGAATGAAGTTCACCAGTTTTGGCGAAGACACTTTGGTTTGCAGTGAACCCAATGTAATCAAGGTGGTGTAAATAGCACTGGAAACAAAACCTAACGCCAGAATGTAGTAGCTCAGGTGCTCTGGGTTATTGGTGCTGACAAACATGTACATCGCCAATGTCGCCAGCGCAGCCAGTATGGTCACGATGCGCTGTAGGTCAAAGAAGCGCAGGATAAAGCTGAATGCCCACATCCCAATCATGTAGGAAATCCAGAAGTTACTGACCAATTGGCCCGCCTGATTGATATCCATGTTGAAGTTTTTGGTGGCATATTCCGGCACCCACTGGATGAAACCGAGTTGGCCGAGGATATAACACAGTGCAGCAATCGCCAGGAATAATACGCCAAGGCCCCATTTTTCTTTCTCCACCGGCTTGCTC
This sequence comes from Yersinia rochesterensis, assembly GCF_003600645.1. NCBI lineage: Bacteria > Pseudomonadati > Pseudomonadota > Gammaproteobacteria > Enterobacterales > Yersiniaceae > Yersinia > Yersinia rochesterensis. The sequence goes on along the minus strand of NZ_CP032482.1, from coordinate 4,114,039 downwards.
TGGTCAGTGGCTTTGTGGCCAAGAACCGGGAATTCAGAGCACAATGTCAGCACGAAAATACCGACATACAGTAGGCCGATGCAAGCATAAACCCAGTACCATTCAATATGGCGCGCCAGCAGCATTGCTGCGGCGACCGGGAAAATCATCCCAGCCATGCTGAAGAATGAGTCGGTGAACAGCAGGCGAGAACCGCGCTGACGCCCTTCATACATATGGGTGACCAGGAATGTCCCGATCGACATAGTTATCCCGCTGACAACCCCTAGAATGAACATGCTGATGGAGAAGACCATCAGATTATGGCCAACCATTAATCCGGCAATAGCAATTAACATCAGAATAAAACCAAACACTAACTGACGTTTTAATGGAATGATTTCCATCAACCAAGCATTCAGGAAGATAGAGATCAAAATACCGGCGTTAAGGAAAGTGAATGTGTTACTCATACTGGCAATAGGCAGATTGAAATACTCTGCGATATTTCCCATCACCATCCCGGTGACAATAACTAACGCACCGGTCAGCGCGTATGAAAGGTAACTGATCCAAGTGAGTCGAAGGCGATTGCTGTTATTCATAGATGGGGCCTGTGTCAGCATAATATTTAAACAATAATAGTAAGAACATTTATAGAAAGCGTTCAAACCAGTTTCACTACTGAGGCCGCGGATCCTAGCATAGGCATAGTGATTTTTTGTGATTTACATTCAACTTTTAATGTAATTTATGAAATGTCATTGATAATAATTGTGATGTGTCACAGTTCGGGAGTGAGCCAGAGGATAAATATTCTGAATATGACCGGGATGTGAGCGCGCTTTGAGCGCGACTAAGACGGATGTGGTAGTAAGTATCGTGGTAGTAAGCGTCGTGATAGCAAGGAAGGTGGTCGGGTACTGTATGAGTTGGCAGAAAAGCTACTTCTTGGGCGGCATAACTGACTCGCGCATGATAATCGCCGGTGGGAAACTGGCGTTGGGAATCAACGGGTTAATTAGCAATTGAGTTGCATGTCGCGCCATTTCTACAATGGGGAAATGCAAGCTGGTCAAGGCCGGGCGGACAAATGGGGCGCGTTCGCCGCTGTCATAGCAAAGCAATGAAATATCCTGCGGTACTTGTAAATGGTGCTTATTGATAGCCAACAAAGCGCCGATGGCCATTTCTTCGTTGCAACAATAAATGGCGGTGGGGAGATTGGGGCGGCTGAGGATTTCATCGGCGCGCTGATGACCACTTTCCAAGTCATAAACCCCTTCTACACAGGCCACCGGCTCTAAACCGGCTAATTGCATAGCATCAAGAAAACCCTGACGGCGTAATTCACTGGAATGGCGCTGTGCGGAGCCACTGATACAAGCAATATGGCGATGGCCGGCATCAATCAATGCCTGTGCTGCCATTTGGCTGGCGCGACGATGATCAAAAGTAACACAACGGGCTTCCAGACCGGGAACCAGCCTATCCAATAACACAAATGAGCGCCCAGCCGCTGCCAACTGATGCAGCTTCTCATCACTGAGAAAACGGACATGCAAGATTAAACCATCGCAGCGTAAGTTATACAGGCGCTGGATAGCTTGCCATTCTTTATCTGCATTATCCCGCCCTTGAGTGACTAATAGCTGTTTACCCTGAGATTCAGCTTCAGTTTGGACACAATCCATCAATGCACCAAAAAAGCCGCCGCGATAAGAGGTGGTCACTAGCCCCAAGGTATGACTTTGGCTGGAGGCCAGTGCCCGTGCGGCAGGGTTAGGGGTATAGCCCAATACCGCGACCGCCTGTTCGACTTTTTCGCGCGTCTGCGCTTTGACATTGGTATCACCGTTGACCACGCGGGATACTGTAGCGCGGGAAACCCCGGCTAATACCGCGACGTCTTCCAGTGTGACCATCATCTTGCTCCAGTCCCTTTCATATTTGAAGTTGCAGGGGGAACTGCAACTCCAATTACTGTGGGTAATAAAATGAGTTAATGTTACAAATCTGCGAACTGCGGCAAGTAAGGTTTATTGACCTGTAAAACCTCTTCCAGCAGTGGCTGAGCAATGCTGGCGTTGCCAATCAGCGGATTGGTCACTAATGCCAGCAGAGCACTGCGGCGATCACCGTGAACTGCCGCTTCAATCGTCAGGCGCTCATAGGCTTTGACTTGCTGAGTTAGCCCGTGCATTGACACCGGCAAAGGCCCGAAAGTGAGCGGATGAGCACCTTGTGCATCAACAATACAGTTGGTTTCTACCACGGAACCATCAGACAAGCCACGAATCGCACCACGGTTTGTGGTATTCACTACAAGTTGCGTTCCTAAATTATTATGAATTGCACGAATAAGTTCCAGTGCTACTTCAGAATAAAATGATCCGCCCCGGAAACTCAATTGCTCCGGTTTGCTGTCCAGATGGGGGTCAGCGTACAGATCAAATAACTCTTTTTCTACCTGCATCACCTGCTCTGCGCGGGTACCACGTTCAGCGGCAGCGGCCTGCTCTTCTGCCAGCATATCTTGAGTCTGGTAGAAATAGCGATGATATGGGCAAGGAATTGCGCCCATTGCCCGCAGAAATTCCGGCGGCCATGGTGCTTCCTTGATGTTGTTCATGGTCAGTGAAGCGCCGTCACACAGCATGTTCAGCACATCTGCGGTGACATTTTTACCCTGCTGCAATACTTCATGCACCCACACCATATGATTAAGCCCGGCGAAGCGCAGTTGGATATCTTCATAAGGCGCATCCAGTAGTTTTGCAATCATGTGGTGCATGCTGATTGGAACATTACACAGGCCAATAATTTTCGCTTTGCTATAGCGGGTTACCGCTTCGGTGACGATACCGGCGGGGTTAGTAAAATTAATTATCCAAGCATCTGGTGCCAGTTTCTCAACTTTAGCCGCAATATCCAGCATTACCGGAATAGTGCGTAGCGCTTTGGCAAAACCGCCGACGCCAGTCGTCTCCTGCCCGAGCAAGTTATATTTCAGACCCAAGCGCTCATCTGCTGCCCGTGCTGGGAGTTGGCCAACCCGGAATTGTGTCAGAACAAAACTGGCACCTTCGATTGCGGTATCCAGGGAGAAGTGAACACTAACTTTCACGCGCTCCAGCCCGTGGCGATCCAGCATTCTGCGGGTCAGTGCAGCAATAATTTCCACTTTTTGACGGCCTAACTCGACGTCAGCCAGCGCCAGTTCCGTGACCGGTAACTGGTCAATCCGCTGAATTAATCCATCAACTAATTCTGGGGTATAGCTACTGCCGCCACCAATAATGGTAATTTTAAAGGTTTTCATATTTGGCCTCCAAATGAATAAATTAGAAATGAGAGCGCTCTCATTTGAGAGGAAAGACTAACGATTAACCAAAAACAAAATGGGATGCTGCTCGCAAAAATGGCAGTTTGAGAGTAAGAAAATAAGCAAGACGTGATCCCGGTTACAGAATTTCACTGTCGGCTAGGATTTGGTAGAGGGGTTAATATGATTAATTAATCGCCATTACGCTATTTCACTGCTGATGCGGTGAGTTTTCAGCGAAAATGCGCATTCTGTAACATAAATAACCGTAAATGGGTGGCATTGCGTGGGTCAGGTCTTTAGAATCAAAGCGTTTTTCCGTTGTTCGCATCCCACAGAAAGGAACCGTTAATGTTTAAACGTACTTTAGTGACCTTCATCGCACTTTGCTCTCTAAGCGCCGTGGCACCCGCTGCTTTGGCTGCCGGTGAACCTCATGTGTTGTTAACGACGTCGGTTGGGAATATTGAGTTGGAACTCAATAGCCAGAAGGCACCGGTTTCAACGCAGAATTTCGTTGATTATGTCAACAACGGCTATTACAACAACACCATATTCCACCGCGTTATCCCCGGTTTTATGATTCAGGGCGGAGGTTTTACAGCCGATTTCAAACAAAAAACGGCTAAAACCCCCATCAAAAATGAAGCGGATAACGGCTTGCGTAACCTGCGTGGCACTATCTCCATGGCCCGCACCGCAGATAAAGACAGCGCCACCAGCCAGTTCTTCCTCAACGTGGCAGACAATGCTTTCCTCGATCACGGCCAGCGCGATTTTGGCTATGCCGTGTTCGGTAAAGTGGTTAAGGGGATGGATGTGGTAGAGAAAATCTCCCAGGTTCAGACTGAAAACGTTGGCCCGTATCAGAATGTGCCAGTGAAACCTATCACCATTCTGTCGGCGAAAGTTTTACCTTAATTGCTGCAACCAGCTTTCATCCCCGAAAGCTGGTTTATCTCCTAAAAATCCCATCCCATCAGAAATTAATCAACAGGTTGCATATAATCAATTATCTGTCTTAGCTTGGGGGAAAGGTTCATGAGTGAAGCATTGCTTATCGCGAAGGCGCAGCCAGCACAGGATTTAGTGATTTTATCGGCATTGGCAAACCGTCATGGGCTGATTACCGGCGCGACCGGTACCGGTAAAACGGTCACATTACAAAAAATGGCTGAGCAGTTTTCCCGTATTGGCGTACCGGTATTTCTGGCCGATGTGAAAGGCGATTTATCCGGTATTGGCGCGGAAGGTATTGAATCAGAAAAACTGCAAGCAAGACTGACGGCAATTGGCGTCACTGACTGGCAACCCCAAGCTTGCCCGATTGTACCTTGGGATATTTTCGCTGAAAAAGGCCATCCCATCCGGGCCACCATTTCTGATCTTGGCCCGCTGCTACTGGGGCGTCTGCTTGATCTCAATGAAGTGCAAAGTGGCGTACTGCAATTAGTGTTTAAAATTGCCGACGACAATAATTTGCTGCTGTTAGACATGAAAGATTTGCGCGCCATCGTGCAATTCGTTGGCGACAATGCCAAGCAGTTCCGCACCCAATACGGCAATATTACGCCCGCCTCGGTAGGCGCTATCCAGCGCGGTTTACTGACCTTAGAACAGCAGGGTGCTAATCAATTTTTTGGTGAGCCGATGCTGGATATTCACGATTTGATGCGAACTGACAGTAATGGGCAAGGTGTTATCAATCTATTGGCCGCTGATCGGCTGATTAATCAACCTAAACTCTATGCCATTTTCCTGCTGTGGTTGTTAGCCGAACTGTTCGAGCAACTGCCGGAAGTCGGTGATGTCGATAAACCAAAATTGGTTTTTTTCTTTGATGAAGCCCATTTATTATTCACTGATGCCCCGGCGGCGCTGGTGGATAAAGTTGAACAAGTGGTGCGGTTGATTCGCTCAAAAGGGGTCGGCATCTATTTTGTGACACAAAATCCATTGGATGTTCCCGATAAAATCCTCGGCCAATTGGGTAACCGTGTGCAGCATGCTTTGCGTGCTTTTACTCCACGGGATCAAAAGGCGGTGAAATCCGCTGCGCAAACCATGCGCGCGAACCCGGCATTCAGTGCTGAACAGGCGATTACTGAGCTGGGTGTCGGCGAGGCACTTATTTCTTTCCTTGATGAGAAAGGGCGGCCCAATATTGTTGAGCGTGCCATGGTGATTGCCCCACAATCCAAAATGGGCGCGCTGGATGCCACTGCACGTAATCACGCCATTAATCATTCGCCGCTATATGGCCGCTATGAAGAGATGGTGGATCGCGAGTCAGCTTATGAGAAATTGTCTGCCGGTGGCTCCTCAACCTTGGGGGATGCGGCTTCGGGTAGGGAGGCGGCACCTCAGCAACCAGATGCTCACGGCGGCGGTTTGATGGATGGGCTGAATGATTTGCTGTTTGGCTCTACCGGGCCGCGTGGCGGCAAGCGCGATGGTATTGTCCAGACTGCCGCCAAAAGTATGGCGCGCGATCTGGGCCGACAAATTTTGCGTGGTGTTTTGGGGTCAATTACTGGTGGGCGCAAGCGTTAAAAACACTGCAATGACCTAGTCTCTAAAACGAGATAACCCGCCATTAAGGCGGGTTATCCCGAATATCTGTCGGCTACAAAGGCATAGTTTCCTACCCTATGTGCCTATCAAGTTGTACCTTGGTTCATTGGTACGAGAGGGACTATATAGCGCGTAAATTACAGAGTCAATAGGTGCTGTCAAGTTGTTACCTTAGTCAGGGTATTGTTGCGAGTCAGTTCTGAGGAACCAATAATAAATCTTTAAATGTAGCGCTGTGGAGATTAACGTTAACAAAATATATTACTGGATATTATGTATGTCAGTTGAACGTATTATTGAGTCAATATCAGGAAAACGTATTGCGACATATGAGCGTTGTTTTGAAACAACTGATATATCGGAATGTCTCGGTATGTATATCTGGAATAAGCGAGTATGCGCCGAACTGTTGCCTGTACTACAAATACTGGAAGTCTCTCTTCGCAATGGCCTCTGTTCGGGCTATGAATCCTTATTCAGAGAACGCCTAAAGCAACAGGGTAAGAATGCGGCTGAAATTGATGCTGCATTCGACCCTATGTGGCTTAAGAATTTCTATGATTCAGCCACCGATAATCAATATAAAGATACCAAGGTTGCAATAGTATCGGCAGCAAATAAGTTGGAAAAGAGGGGAATAGAGCTCACTGCGGATAATTTAATACCAGAATTAACCTTTGGGGTATGGAGCCATTTGTGTCAGTCCCATGATATAAATGCCGATCAATCTTTACGACTGTGGCCGGACTTACTTTACCATGCATTCCCCGGTAGAAAAATGAAGCACCCGCAACTGATTAATATTCTAAGAAATGTTAACCGATTACGGAATAGAATTGCTCATCATGAGCCAGTCTGGTACTCAAAAAGTCTTTATGGCACACCCGCATACTTGAATAAAGTCATCAATTTTTATAATGAGTGTTTGATATTGATTGAAGCAATCAACCCTTCAAATCTCAAAGCCATTACTTTGGTGAATAGTCATGCGTCATTGACTGCACTTTGTTCTATCCAATGTGTTGCAGAGTATAAAAATCTCGCGGCGGGAGTCCATGAAATTCCTCAACTCAATATTAAAAACTGGCATACTCATGCACAATTTAGTGAATGTATACGTGGCGCAATATCATCAATTCAGGGCGATTTAGTATCAATAAAAGCTGTTGATGGTAATTATGCTGGGCAATTTTTTATAGATAAAAGAGATAAGGCCATCTTGGTGGGACTTGCTCAGTTAAAAGTAGGGGAACTGGTGACCTTTATCCCTACAAGATTTGATGACTCTTTTATTGCCACCAAAGTGCATTACAATCTACCAACTTAGTCAGTTAGGTTAAATATGCTGTTATTGATCGATAATTACGATTCGTTTACCTACAACCTTTACCAGTATTTTTGTGAGCTGGGCGCGGAAGTGGTTGTTAAACGTAATGATGAAGTACAACTAGCTGATATTGAAAGATTATCACCATCCCATTTGGTGATTTCGCCCGGCCCCTGCACCCCCAATGAGGCCGGGATTTCTGTGGCCGCGATCCGTCATTTTGCCGGTAAATTGCCCATATTGGGCGTCTGTCTGGGCCATCAGGCGCTTGGGCAGGCTTTTGGCGCACGTATCGTGCGGGCGCGGCAAGTGATGCACGGTAAAACCACAGCAATTCGCCATAATGGTCAGGGTGTCTTTCGTGGGCTTAATCAACCGCTTACTGTGACCCGCTACCACTCTTTAGTGATTGCTACTGACTCTCTACCTGATTGTTTTGAGCTGACCGCATGGACTGAACGAAACGGCGTGATGGATGAGATTATGGGCATCCGCCATCGCACTTTGCCACTGGAGGGCGTGCAGTTCCATCCGGAAAGTATCCTCAGCGAACAAGGCCATCAATTATTGGATAATTTCCTTAAAAATTAATTGCTTGAATTGCACTTTCTCTATTGGTTAATTTTTTGTTTGCTTGATTTTGATTTTTTATGCATATTTTGTGATTATATTTTCACTCGTCAGTAATTGGCGGCTCAAAGTTTTCTCAGATTGGACAGTGCAATGGCAGATAAATTAGCAGTGACTCGCAGTACATTCGACCAGGTTATTTTGCCTGTTTATGCACCCGCGCAGTTTATTCCGGTCAAAGGGAAAGGTAGCCGCGTGTGGGATCAACAAGGCACGGAATACATTGATTTTGCAGGTGGAATTGCGGTTACAGCACTCGGTCATTGCCATCCGGCGCTGGTGGCGGCATTACATCAGCAAGGTGAAATGTTATGGCATACCAGTAATGTATTCACCAATGAACCCGCCCTACGTTTGGCACAAAAACTGATTGCGGCGACCTTTGCTGACCGCGTGTTTTTTGCCAATTCCGGTGGCGAGGCGAATGAGGCGGCATTTAAGTTAGCCCGTCATTACGCTATTGAACGCCACAGCCCGTATAAAACTAAAATCATTGCTTTCCATAATGCATTCCATGGTCGCACGCTGTTTACTGTATCGGTCGGTGGGCAACCCAAGTACTCCGATGGTTTTGGCCCGAAACCGGCCGATATTATCCATGTGCCGTTTAATGACCTGGCTGCGGTAAAAGCGGTCATGGACGACCACACTTGTGCGGTGGTGCTGGAACCTATTCAAGGGGAAGGGGGCATTACCTCCGCGACACCAGAGTTTCTGCAAGGTGTGCGCGCGCTGTGTGATCAACACAAAGCGCTGCTGGTGTTTGATGAAGTGCAAAGCGGTATGGGGCGCAGTGGTAAGCTGTTTACTTATATGCACTACGGCGTGACGCCAGATATCCTCACCACGGCTAAAGCGTTAGGCGGCGGGTTCCCGGTCAGCGCGATGCTGACGACTGAAGAAATTGCCTCGGTGATGGCGGTAGGAACCCACGGCACTACCTATGGGGGGAACCCACTGGCCTGTGCGGTCGCAGAGGCCGCGCTGGATGTGATTAATACTCCAGAGGTACTTGATGGCATTGAACAGCGCCACGGCCTGTTTGTGCAGGCTTTGCAAGAGATTAACAGTAAGTATCAGGTGTTTGATGACATCCGCGGCATGGGGCTACTGATAGGGGCACAATTAACGCCGCAATATCATGGTCGCTCGCGGGAGTTCCTGACGGCAGCAGCAGCGAATGGTTTAATGATTCTTAATGCCGGGCCAGATGTATTACGGTTAGCGCCTTCGTTGGTGATTGAACCCGAAGATATCCAGCAAGGTATGGCGCGTTTAGAAAGGGCGGTTACCAGCCTGGTCAAAGGTTAAATCGTATTTTTGTCAACGGATTGTGGAGAGGTTTTTTGCCTCTCTTTTTTACGATGCCGTCCCCCGCAGTTTCCGGCTACGCCAAATACCATGGTGCGGCTGTTGCTGCCATGCCAGCGATGAAACGGTATGCATCACACTCAAATGAGACAAAATACGCCGTAAATTACGTTCAAGTTCAGAGATTTGCGTATCAGTATCTCTATCTGGCATTTGAACAAAATCGTTATTCCCCTCACGGGTATCTGACTCTAGCCGTTGCTGACATTGTTGAATCGCCATTTCACAGAGCTGTAAATACTCTTCCGCCAACCTAACCGTCAGCTGAATGTGGTGTTTATCTGATTCTGCCGGTGACTCTGCCAATGGATAAGCCCGCGTCAGTATAGTCATCTCATTGATATTCCCGACAATAAGTTCGCTATGGGTGGCCCACAGACGCATGTCCGCCAGATATTCTGAGTTGAACCCCGGCTCCTGCATAGCTTCTTTCAGTGAACTGAGGACGGCGTTGCTGGCTTTGTTCACGTGGATGCGCTCAAACGACAGTTGCTCAATATTCGGATTAGGTTTCAATAGGATGCGCAGGATTCTCTGATAACTTTCCAGCGTTTGATGCGCATTTTTACGCAGTAAACCGCTTTGCCACTGCGGCCATAGCCACAATGTACTGGCAAAGGCCAATGCACAGCCGATTAACGTATCTAACAATCGCGGGATTAAAAAGTCCGCACCTTCGCCGGTCAATAACTGCAAGATATAGACCGTAGTGATGGTTCTGAGAATGACCGACCAGCCATAGTTTTTGCGTTGAACCAGATAGGCCCCCAGGGTGATAAGCAACATAATGTTTAGCGTGGTGCCTTCCGGCATTTGAAAATGCAGCAAAGCTGCCGCGAGTAACAGCCCAATCAGGGTGCCAAGGGCGCGGTGATGAATTCGAATTTTAGTGGCGTTATAGCCGTTTTGTGTGACCAGCATCACGGTGAGCAAAATCCAATAAGGTTTAGGCAGATGAATCAAGGTACCGATGTAACTGCCGGCTGCCAAAGTGACGCCAAGGCGAGCGGCATTCCGCAAGGCACTGGATTTAAAAGATAAATAGCTGGTGAGTGCTGGCCAGAACGGCTGAGATAGCTGGCTGGACATCAAAGTGCGTTCATACTGCGGGCGTTGGTCGCTCAGGATTTGGGTAACATGGCTGATATGGTAATAGAAGAATTGTGCCGCTGGGTTATCCGGATGCTGCTGGGCAATCTCTTCCAGTTCGACCAGCGCATCATCTGCACTGAAATGATTTTTCGCTCGGTGGTGATAGAGAATATCATCGGCGATGGTGCGCATTTGCGTCGAGATAACCTGCATATTGCGCTTAAGGACTTTCTCTATCGGGCTTTGGTCAATTAACTCTTGCGTTTTTTCTGACTGACTCACTGCCGCGGTGATGTGTTCCTGTAAATCGAGCGCCATCTGAAACAAGTTCAATAGCCGTTTCCGCTCTTTTTTAGTGGCATTGTCTATCAAGTTAAATTGCTGATAAATCTGATTAATCTTGTCCATTATACCTTGTTGCCGGTCAAGCAACGGCGGTATTGCCTTTTCTAGCGCCACATGTTGACCCAACAAACTGTATTTAGCATCACAATAATCGGCCAACAAATGATAAAGCTGACTCAATGGCTCACGGATCGGCTGGTCTTTACATAACCGGAACCATAGCCAGGTAAATAGGCCATACCAGAGAGTCCCCACGGCACACATCAATGGCGCTTGCCAGATAGGCGTACGGCCTACCATGCTGAGGCTAAAAATAGCGGCGATAAGTGCGGCGGGGAGCAGGCGGCCATTGAGCTGGCTGATAGCGCCACTGACACCCAATATTAATGCCAAGCCAAGCATCACCGCAGGTAATGGAATATCCCACAGCAGTAGTTGTTGAGTCAGAAAACTACTGAAAGTAAAGATAGCCCCGCCGACAATCAGTCGCTGGAAGAAATGTTGATGGGGGGTATCTAGCGCTGCAATATTACAGCAGGCGGGTATCAGGGAGAACATCAACCCCAACCGCAATTCGCCTATCGCGAACCCCAATGCCGCCGGCAAGCAGAGAACAAGTGTCTGGCGGAGTGCATAATTGACTTCAGGATGATAAATAAGCCGTTGCCAATTCATATAGGCCCCAGAGATTTATTAATTACATAACATATACCCAGAAGGCGGCAATTGAGCGAGTCCCCAAGAGCCTATTTACTTTAAGGTCAACGACCAGTAAGTGACTGGGGTGACAAATCTGCCGGGAGCAGATTTGAACGCTGCTTGCAGCGGCCTCGCAGAGGCGAGGCCCATGGACGGGCCGAGTAGTGAAAGCAGCCAACACACATGCAGCTTGAAGTATAACGGGTATAGAAGAAAACTGGTGCCGAGGGTATCGGCACCAGTTTATAGGGAATTAACGAGTGCCGTAAACGACAATCGTTTTACCATGCGCGGAGATCAGATTTTGATCTTCTAGCATTTTTAGTATCCGCCCCACAGTTTCGCGGGAACAGCCAACTATTTGACCAATTTCCTGGCGGGTAATCTTTATCTGCATCCCATCTGGGTGGGTCATGGCATCCGGTTGTTTTGCCAGATTAAGCAGCGTTTGTGCAATGCGCCCAGTGACATCCAGGAAGGCGAGGTTACCCACTTTCTCAGATGTTATCTGTAAGCGATTCGCCATTTGTGACGACAGGCGCATCAAGATATCTGGATTAACCTGAATCAGCTGACGGAATTTTTTGTAAGAAATTTCAGCCACTTCACAGGCGGTTTTTGCCCTAACCCAAGCACTACGTTCTTGGCCTTCTTCAAATAATCCAAGCTCGCCGATGAAATCTCCCTGGTTTAAATAGGAGAGAATCATCTCTTTACCTTCTTCATCTTTGATAAGCACCGCAACGGAGCCTTTCACGATGTAGTAAAGCGTTTCGGCTTTTTCACCTTGGTGAATTAGCGTACTTTTCGATGGATATTTGTGGATATGGCAATGAGACAGGAACCATTCGAGAGTCGGGTCTGTTTGTGGCTTGCCGAGAACCATTCGCTGTTATCCTCTGTTGTTATCGCAGCCTAACTTAACAGGGCTCAGAGTTCCCTGTACGGCGTGCTTATAAAATACACTTTCATTTAGCATATTAATTTGCTCAACTGCCGAAAGGTATAGCCAAGATGCGTACCGAGTAGAAACCCTTCACTGAGTATTGAGAAGCTACCCTATTTAATTCTAAATACAACACTTTCGGTTCTGTTTGTAGCACAGGATGAGGTCGGTGTCTTGTGTTGTATCGCTTCAGCATGATGAACATCGGGTTACATTGCCAGTTTGTAAATGAAAGGGTAGTCTGAATGAGAAAATTTAACCGGGAGCATGAGTTATGCAAGCACGTGTAAAGTGGGTTGAGGGGCTGACATTTTTAGGTGAATCCGCATCTGGTCATCAAGTTTTAATGGATGGAAATGCAGGAGATAAAGCCCCTAGCCCGATGGAAATGTTGTTAATGTCGGCGGGGGGCTGTAGCGCAATTGATGTCGTTTCCATTTTGCAAAAGGGGCGCAACGATGTGCGCGATTGCGAAGTGACATTAACCTCGCAGCGCCGGGAAGAAGCACCGCGCCTGTTTACCCAAATTAACCTGCATTTTATTGTCAGCGGCAAAGGGTTGACTGATAAAATCGTTGAGCGTGCAGTTGAGCTTTCAGCAGAGAAATATTGCTCGGTTTCTTTGATGTTGGGGAAAGCGGCGACTATTACCCACAGTTTTGAGATCCGCGAAATCGCCTAAATAAATCCTTCGCCCTTGCAGCTGCAGAGTTGCTAACCGCCTACCTGCAGCTCCAAGACAGAAGAATTATCCGATCTTCTTGCCTTCCAGCAATTGCTGCACCAGCGGGGCCATAATCAGCTCCATTGCCAGCCCCATCTTCCCGCCGGGGACAACCAACGTGTTGATATTGGAGATAAAAGACCCTTGCAGCATTGCCAATAAGTAGGGGAAATCGATTTGGTCCAAACCTCGGAAATGAATGACAACAAAACTTTCATCCAGTGAGGGAATGGCTTTAGCAGCAAATGGGTTTGAGGTATCGACGGTCGGCACGCGCTGAAAGTTAATGTGGGTGCGCGAGAACTGCGGCGTAATGTAGCTAATGTAATCGTCCATGGAGCGCACCACGGAATCCATCACCGCCTCACGGGAATGGCCGCGCTCACCGGTATCCCGGACTAATTTTTGAATCCACTCCAGGTTGACTATGGGCACCACGCCGACCAGTAAATCTACATGTTTTGCCACATCATGATGCTCGGTCACGACTCCGCCGTGCAGCCCTTCATAAAATAATACATCGGTGGGTTCTGGCAGCGCCTCCCAAGGGGTGAAAGTGCCCGGAATTTGGTTATAAGGTACAGCTTCATCATAAGTGTGCAAATACTTACGTGAACGCCCCGAGCCATTTTTGCCGTACTCTTCCACACTGTCTTCTAACTGACCAAAGTCATTGGCTTCTGGGCCAAAATAGCTGATATGACGCCCTTGATCCCGTGCCTTACGGATGACGGTATCCATTTCTGGGCGGGTATAGCGGTGGAAGCTATCGCCCTCAATTTGCGCCGCGCGAATATTCAATTGCTGAAAAATTTTGCGAAACGCCAGGCTGGTTGTCGTCGTCCCTGCGCCACTTGAGCCGGTGACGGCTATAACCGGATGTTTAGTTGACATATTAGCTGTAACTCCATGGGGTTAGATCCTCAGTGGACAGGCTGAAATTGGCTGTTTTTTAGCGCTAATGGCTGATTTTTTTAGGGCTAAGGGCTATTTTTAGGGCAAATTGTCCGGCTTGTCACTCTGATTTTACTCGGCGAGTGTCGTGATCCGGCGAGGATTATGGCAACTCTTCGGCACCGGCTCGAAATGCACCGCGCGGCATAATATTGATGGTCTCGTGTAACTCGGACCAGACCAAAACAGCCTCACCACTGACCAACTGACGGCGGACGTCTTCGACTTTTTGGGTCAATGAGCGCTCATGCTCGCCGTAATCTGTGCCTTCACGTAGCACAAAGGCTTCCAGCAGATTATCCAGTGTTTCACTGTCGACTTGTTGCCAAGGGATCATCATGATGATTGCTCCAAATAGGGGGAAAGCCAGGCTGGAATACGTTGTTCCAGCCACATTTGTGGGTGTTTTAAGGAGCCGCCGACAAAACCGACATGGCCGCCGTGCTCTGTGAGCTGATAAGCAATATTGTCCGGTAACTCGTTGAGATTCGGGATAACCTCGGCGGTCATGAATGGATCATCTTTGGCATGAATGATAAGCAGCGGCGTCTTAATTTGTGACAGCTTAGGTAAAGCGCTACAACGCCGATAATAATCCAACGCATCATTGAAGCCATGTATTCTAGCCGTTATGACATCATCAAACTCTCTGATTCGCCGCAGTCCTTTCAATTGAGTCAGATCCAACGGCAGACTGCCGGGGTAATGCAGTAGCTTACGGGTGGCATTTAATTTGAGTTGGTTCAACAAATAGCGCTGATAAACCCGAGAGAAACCTTGCTCCATGCGGTCAGCACAAGGTTCTAGCATCAGCGGTGCAGAAACCACCACGGCTGCCTCTAATAAACTCTCTTGCTCTTGTTGAGCTAATTGCCCTTGTTCAGCTAAATAGAGGGCCAACATATTGCCCCCTAAAGAGATGCCAACCGCGGCGGTGGGTACCTGACCATAACTTTCCCGCAACCAGCGCAGAAAGAAGCGGGCATCCTCTGTTTCACCGGAGTGATAAATGCGTGACTTGCGATTTGGCTCACCACTGCATCCACGAAAATGCATCACCACACCCAGCCACCCTCGGTCTTGCCAGGCGCGCAGTAACCCATGGGCATAAGGGCTATAAAAATTTCCTTCCAACCCATGGAATAGCACCACTCTGGGCTTATCGCGCGCCAGCTCAGGGTTTTCACTCCAGGCCAGATCGACAAAATCCCCATCGGGCAGTTCCAGCCGTTGCCAAAAAGGTTGCAGTTGTACGCGCCGCCTGACCAAACGGGGCAGCAGCGTTTGTAGATGTGGGTTACTGGCACCGGCCAGCGGACGAAATATTTCATGCATATGGTGAATGGAAATCATGTCATTGCTCTTGTGTGATCAATAGCACACTGTTAGCTTCATGGGTATATCGCGCATCATTTTGGGTGAGAGGCACCCGTCTCATGGAACTGAGTTTATTTCTTTCAATGGTAGGTTTTCTCTGGGTTGCTGCAATTACCCCTGGCCCAAACAATATGTTATTAACCTCAGCCGGGGCCAACTTCGGTTTTATGCGCTCTATCTGGTTGATGTTAGGCATTATGTTGGGCATGCAGAGTATGCTGTTGCTGGTGGCATTTGGTGTCGGCGGCCTGATATTAGTTTATCCTTCCCTGCATTTAATCCTGAAAATTCTCGGCAGTCTTTATCTGCTGTGGTTGGCATGGAAAATTGCCACTTCGGCCTATGAAAAATTAGAAACCAATGTCGTCCCGCCAAAACCGCTGCGATTGTATCAGGGTTGGCTATTGCAGTTCCTTAACCCAAAAGCCTGGCTGATGGGATTAGGGTCAGTCGCCAGTTTCAGTATGGCGGGTGCGGCTTATAATCATTCCATCTTAATGATAAGCCTTGGCATGTTTATGGTGAATCTGGTGGCCGGTATTATTTGGCTGGGTTTTGGTACTTTGATTGGCCGTTTGCTGCGCAGCCGCCGGGCCTGGTTTACTTTTAATATCTCGATGGGGTTGCTGACAGCGGCCTGTGTACTACTTATTTGGCACTGACTTATTTGGCACTAACAATACTCGTCATACTGCAAGCTGCATGCGCGTTGGCTGTTTTTATGACTCGGTTCGCGGCCGATTTGTCACCCCAGTCACTTACTGGTTGTTGACCTTAAAGTCAGTAGACTCCGGGGGATTTACTCAATTGCCGCCGGCCTGCAACTCGAATTATTTAGAGTACGATCATGGGAGCTATTGATGGCTTACAACTATTTCCATGTTGATGCGTTTATCGGCAGCGGGTTATCCGGTAACCCGGCCGGGGTGTATTTGCTGAAAAAGCCACTGTTGGCAGAAAAAATGCAGCGTATCGCCGCTGAAATCAATTTACCGGAAACCAGTTTTGTCTGGGATGAAGGGGATAAATCGGCAATTCGGTGGTTTACGCCCGAACGTGAAGTGGATTTATGCGGTCACGGCACCTTGGCGGCGGCGCATGTGATGTTCAATGTGATTAATCCCGGTTTGCACGATATCTGTTTTCGTAGCGCCAGCGGTGATTTACATGTCAAACGCGATGCCGATAACTTCAGTCGGTTGTCGCTGAACTTCCCCACATTGCCGCCAGAGAAAATCGCGATTTCGGTGCAGTTGAAAACCTTGCTAGCTGTTGATATTCAACAAGTATGGCAAGCAAAATCTCTGCTGGTAGTGCTGGAGAATGAGCAACAGGTTCAGCAATTACAGCCGGATATTGCTGCGCTCATTGCTTTCGCTGGCCGTGGTGTCATTGTGACGGCACCGGGTGATGAGGTCGATTTTGTTTCGCGCTACTTTACCCTGAGCAGCAATGAAGACCCGGTGACTGGATCGGCCCATTGCACATTAATGCCCTATTGGGCGGCTCGGTTGGGCAGGTCGTCCCTCCATGCTCGCCAGATATCGGCGCGAGGTGGCGAGTTATTCTGCACGTTAGCCGGAGATCGTACGGTTATCTCCGGTGAATCTCGCATTTTCCTCAAAGGCGAATTATCCCTTTAGTTAACTATTTGTTGTAGATAATGATCCGCTCGTGAGTTAATTTGTTATCACATAAAGGAATAAAGAATAATTTTTTATTCCTTTGTCTCCATTCCGCCTTCAGGTATCACTGTCATCTCAGCGCCCCTGTGCGCTAAAGGTCGCAATAATAGCGAATGACATTGTTAACCGAGCGGAGTGAACCATGGCGGTAATCCTATCTTCTACAAGCTTATCTTCTGCACGTTTATCTTCTGCAAACATTGCCGCCGCCATTCGCGGCTTCTTACGGCCCGGTAGCGCGCTGTTGGCTCTGTCATTGGTGGCGGTCAGTGCGCATGCTGTCGATGTGACGGTGGCCTACCAAACTTCTGCCGAACCGGCCAAGGTCGCTCAGGCGGATAACAGTTTTGCCAAGCTTTCCGGTGCTAAGGTCGATTGGCGCAAATTTGATAGCGGCTCCAGTGTGGTCAGGGCGCTGGCCTCGGGTGATGTGCAGATCGGGAATATCGGTTCCAGCCCATTGGCGGTTGCGGCCAGTCAGAATGTCCCGATTGAGGTTTTCTTGCTCGCCTCACAGTTGGGTAGCTCGGAAGCATTAGTCGTCAAAAAAGAGATCAAAACCCCGCAAGATTTAATCGGTAAGCGTATCGCCGTGCCCTTTATCTCCACCACTCATTACAGTCTACTGGCGGCTCTGAAGCATTGGGGCATCAAGCCGGATCAAGTCACGATTCTGAACTTACAGCCACCGGCTATCGCCGCAGCGTGGCAACGCGGTGATATTGATGGCGCGTATGTTTGGGCGCCCGCCGTAAACGAATTAGCCAAAACTGGCACGGTGCTGACGGATTCCGCGCAAGTGGGTCAATGGGGCGCGCCAACTCTGGATGTTTGGGTGGTGCGCAAAGATTTCGCCCAAGCACATCCCGAAGTGGTGACCGCCTTTGCTCGCAGTGCATTAGCTGCCCAAGGAGCTTATTTGGCCCAACCGAATCAATGGCTTAAAAACTCAGAAAATTTGAAACAGCTTGCGCGCTTAAGTGGCGTACCCGCCGAGCAAGTGCCGGAGTTGGTGAAGGGCAATACCTATCTGCCGGTGGCTGAACAGATAACACAGCTGGGCCAGCCAGTGGATCAAGCTATCCGCGATACTGCCGCGTTCCTCAAAGAGCAAGGTAAGATCCCGCAAGTGGCCAGTGATTATCATGATTTCGTCACTGACCGCTTTGTGAAAGCGGTTCAGGCGGCACCGCAGTCCTAGGAGTTATTATGCTAAACGTCAGCGGCCTGTGGGCTGAATATCAGGGCAAACCGGCTTTACAGGATGTGTCATTACAAATCGCATCCGGACAGTTAGTCGTGGTATTGGGGCCATCGGGCTGCGGCAAAACCACCTTGTTGAATTTGATTGCCGGGTTTATGGAGCCTTCAGCTGGCAGCATCACTCTGGATGATATTCCGGTTCACGGCCCCAGTGCCGAGCGGGGAGTGGTGTTCCAGCATGAGGGTTTACTGCCGTGGCGCGATGTGGTCAGTAATGTCGAGTTTGGCTTGCAACTGGCGGGGCTAAGTCAATCCCAGCGGCGGGCAACCGCGCTGAAAATGCTTCATCGGGTCGGGTTAGCCGGTTTTGAACATCACTTTATTTGGCAGCTTTCCGGTGGCATGCGCCAGCGAGTCGGGATTGCCCGTGCATTGGCGGTTGACCCGCGTTTATTGCTGCTCGATGAGCCGTTTGGCGCACTGGATGCTTTCACTCGCGAACAGATGCAAGAGTTGTTGCTGACGATTTGGCGTGATACTGGCAAGCAAATTCTATTGATTACGCACGATATTGAAGAGGCGGTATTTTTGGCCAGTGAGTTATTGCTACTGTCGCCAGGGCCGGGGCAGGTGGTCGAGCGGTTATCACTGAACTTTGGTCAGCGCTATGCCGACGGTGAAGCTTGCCGCAGCATTAAATCTGATCCTGAATTTATCGCCCGCCGTGAATACGTGCTAGGTAAAGTCTTCCAACAGCGGGAGGCCCTGATATGAGTCTGCACAATACCATACGCGACAGCACCATACGCGACAGTACATTGCGCGAAGCCAATTTGCGCCCAGTATCTTTGCCCACTCAAAAACCCACCCGCCGTTTCCCTGGCAGTTTTTTACCGGGTAGTTTTTTACCGGGTAATAAAGGGGTGTGGCTCAGTATCGCGACGTTGGCGAGTGTGGTGGCGCTGTGGTGGGCAGTCACCGCGCTTGGGCTTATCAGCCCACTGTTTTTGCCCGCGCCGCAGCAGGTTTTGCATCAATTATTAGTGATTGCCAGCCCGCAGGGGTTTATGGATGCCACGCTATGGCAGCATTTGGCGGCCAGTTTGGGGCGCATTTTAATTGCCCTGTTCGCCGCCGTGGCGCTGGGGGTGCCGACGGGGATCGCCATGGGCCTCAGCACTCGGGTGCGCGCGGTGCTGGACCCGCTGATTGAGATTTATCGCCCAGTGCCGCCGTTAGCCTATTTGCCGCTGATGGTGATTTGGTTTGGTATTGGCGAGACTTCAAAAATCCTGCTGATTTATCTGGCTATCTTCGCGCCGATCACCTTGGCCGCCGTGGCCGGGGTGCGCAGTGTAGCGCAGGTGCGAGTAAGAGCCGCCCGCGCACTAGGAGCCAGCCGCTGGCAGGTTTTATGGTTTGTTATCTTGCCCAGCGCATTACCGGAAATCCTAACCGGTATCCGCATTGGTTTGGGGGTCGGTTGGTCAACATTAGTGGCCGCCGAGTTAATCGCCGCCACCCGGGGTTTGGGCTTTATGGTGCAATCCGCCGGTGAGTTTCTTGCGACTGACGTGGTGATTGCCGGCATCAGTGTGATTGCTATTATCGCCTTTGGGATGGAATTAAGTTTGCGGGCGATTCAGCGCCGGTTAACGCCTTGGTATGGAGCACAGCAATGAATGAACGTTTGGTCGTGACCCCGTTGGGGCCATATATTGGGGCGTTGGTTGAGAATATTAATATCGCCCGCCCATTGGGAGGCAGCCAGTTTGAGCAGCTTTATCATGCTTTGCTCAAGCATCAAGTGCTGTTTTTCCGCAATCAGCCGATTACCCCTCTACAGCAACGCGAGTTAGCCGGGCGCTTTGGCGATTTACATATTCACCCGGTTTACCCTCATGCTAAAGAGTGTGAAGAAATCATTGTGTTGGACACGCACGATGATAACCCACCGGATAATGACAACTGGCACACTGACGTGACGTTTATCGAAAATCCGCCATTGGGCGCGATTCTGGCGGCCAAGCAGTTGCCGACAACCGGCGGCGATACGTTATGGAGCAGTGGGATTGCGGCTTATGAAGCCCTTTCCGCGCCGTTTAAGCAGCTATTGGCGGGGTTACAGGCGGAGCATGATTTCACTCATTCTTTTCTGGAGCGCAAACACCGCGCTACGCCGGAAGATCATCAGCGCTGGTTGTTGGCAAAAGAGAAAAATCCGCCGTTGCTCCATCCGGTGGTGCGCACCCACCCGGTGAGTGGGCGTCAGGCATTATTCGTCAATGAAGGATTCACTACTCGAATTATTGATTTGAGTGATAAAGAGAGTGATGCGCTACTGCGTTTTCTGTTTGCCCACACCACAAAACCCGAGTTCCAGGTGCGCTGGCGCTGGCAGCAGGATGACGTGGCTATCTGGGATAACCGCGTCACCCAACACTATGCCAATGCGGATTATTTACCACAGCGGCGGATTATGCACCGAGCGACGATTCTCGGGGATAAGCCGGTGTTCCGGCCTCAGTAGGTTCCAACAGTGACGGCGCGTCAACCAACAGGGTGCGGGCGGCAGTTTCGACGGCATCGACGGTGATGTCTTCGACCTGCGGGCCGGCGTGCAGCAATATGTGGCGAGTTAGCGGATACCAACGCAGATATTTCTCTGGTCGGGATTCAAACAAAGCCACCACCGGGATTTGCAGTGCTGAACTGATATGTACCGGCGCACTGTCGGCGGAAATCACCACATCCAACTGGCTGGCTGCGGCCACAAACTCATCAACCGAGGGGGTTAACAAAGGGCGCGCTGCGATACTTGCCAACTGTTGCTCACTCGGTGGCTCTTGAGGGTCATAAAGAATGATGATATCAGCCTGATCACTGAGTTTCAGCGCCAACTGTTGCCACTTCTCCCAACTCCAACGCCGTTGCGGGGCTTTGTTAGAAACAAAAAAACCGACCCGTGGCCGCTTTTTTTTACCGAGTTCTGTCTGCCATTTCGCCTGCAATTCAGGATCAGGATAGATATGCAGTTTCACTGCTTCAGTATCAATTTGCTCTAATTCTGGCACCAGTGCGAAACCGGAGAGTGCTTCGTGGCGTATTGGCCGGTTAACAACATGGTCAGGATTGCGGTCATCAAACTCACTGACAGGAGTATGCCAGCGGCTATCGGCCACATTAAGTTGCTTGGCGAACTGAATACTATTTTTATTCATGCCGCCATTAGGAATTACCAGCAAATCAAAACGCAAACGCCGTAATTGCCAAATCAAGGCCAAGCGATCAAGAAGGCTTTTAAGTCTGCCAGGCTGCTGATTTCGTTCACATTGTTTGCTGTAAACGTAAGTATGTACTGCACTGACATCAGGGTTGCGTGCCAGTGCTGCCCGGTTGTATTTGTTCGCTAAGACATGAATCTCAGCTGCAGGCCACCGCTGTTTTAGTGCATGTAAAAAAGCAGTGGTGCAGATCATATCGCCAAGGAAATCAATTCGGATGACCAAAATGCGCTGCATTGATACTTTCCCCAGAAATAGTTTTATGCCTTATTAGACATTAAAATCCTCTGAGCAATAACAAAAATAAACATCAATTTAATATCTATTTATGTAATGAATGTTTTTGCCATGCATAACGCGTGATAGTCAGTGTGCAACGTAGTGCCCGCCAGAACTCATGTTTGTTACCAATGCCGCGGAACAGGGCTGAGTGTAACTTCAATTGACAGAACTTGGTGGCGAGTACGCTGCGTTCCGATGAGGTGGGCAATCTTTTGCGCATCAGCCCTAAAAAATGGCCGCTCTCTTGGTTAGCATGGCGGAGCAAAGCACGGCGTAAGTTTGGCTCTGCCGCGTCAGCGATATCAACTAATCCTTTGATAATATTGATATAGCTGTTCGCTCGAAGCAAGAGATCTTGAGTTGAATGGGAGTGAGTGATTGAACTGGGATTGGTGCGGTAGCCATAAAATGGTGCGGCACAGTAACCCACACGTTGTGCTACTAATGCCAGTTGGACTGTCCACAGAATATCTTCGTGTAACATTTCTGGGATGAATGCGAGCTGATGGGTTTGAATAAGATCACGGCGAATCAGTTGCAGCCAGACATAATGTGGCCACTCATTGCGCTCAACACTCCCAATAATCCATTGTTTACCACTCAGTACCTGACCCCAAGACTATTTATGCAACAGTTGGGGGCTGGTGGAGTGTTGGGGGGCGGTGACGAAGGAATAGCCATTGCCAATCAATAAATCGAGTTGTTGTTGATTAGCTTGCTGTAGCCAGGTTGATAAAGTCTCGGGAGCCAGCCAGTCATCTCCATCGGCAAATGCAATCCAGGTTCCGGTCGCCCGGGCTATTCCAGCATTACGCGCCGCAGATAGCCCCTTATTCTGTTGATTGACAATTAAATACCGGCACTATGACGGTAATATCCTTTTTATTCATAACCTTATTATCCTTAATATAGGTCTTTTTTGAAAAGCGGGTTACCCCGCTTCAAATTGCTTGGTGATATTCTCCAACTGCTCTTGTGCATCCAACCAATGCATCTCAGTTTCTTCCAGCTTGGATTTCACCTGCGTCTGCTGTTGTAAGCATTGGGTGAGATCGCTCTTGCGAGCTATGTCGTACAGCGCGGAATCAGCGAGTTGCTCCTCAACTGCTGCTAATTCGGTACTGAGTTTATCCATCTGTTTTTCCAGCGTCATAATTTGCTTACGCAAAGGCTGGGTTTGGCTGCGGAACTCAGCATCGCGGCGTTTTTGGTCTTTGCGTTGTTGTGCGCTGTTGCCGGATAACTCTTTGCCGGGGTTATCTTGCTGGTTTTGCTGGCGCTGTACATCCACCAGAAACTGTTGATAATCCTCCAGATCGCCGTCGAACTGCTCCACTTTACCGTCATGTACCAGGTAAAGGTCATCAGTAGTAGACCGTAATAAGTGACGATCATGGGACACCACCACCAATGCGCCTTCGAAATCAATTAAGGCTTCGGTCAATGCCTGGCGCATATCAAGATCCAGATGGTTAGTCGGTTCATCCAGCAGCAACAGGTTAGGGCGCTGCCAGATAATCAGCGCCAATACCAGCCGCGCTTTTTCACCACCGGAGAAGCGAGCGGTAGGGTCGGTAACCTGATCCCCCTGAAAACCGTAGCCACCGAGATAATCGCGCAACTGCTGCTCCGGCTCCTTGGGGGCCAGGCGGCTCATATGTTGCAGCGGAGATTCATCTGCTCGTAAGAATTCAAGCTGATGCTGGGCGAAGTAACCCAGTTTAATCCCTTTGGACAGACCGATTTCACCACTTTTTGGTTCCAGTGTCCCTGCTAACAGTTTGATTAAAGTAGATTTACCCGCGCCATTGCGGCCTAGCAGGCCGATGCGCGAGCCCGGCACCAGATTGAGCTTGATGGATTCTAAAATAGTGCGGTCGCCATAACCGGCGCTGACTTTGTCCATCCGTAACAGGGGGTCTGGCAAGCTTTCCGGTGTGCGGAAACTGAAGTGGAATGGATTATCCACATGGGCCGGTGCAATCAGCTCCATCCGCTCAAGCATTTTAATACGGCTTTGGGCTTGTTTGGCTTTGGTCGCTTGGGCACGAAAACGGTCAATATAACTTTTCAGATGCGCGACTTTTTCTTGCTGATTCTGATACATCGATTGTTGCTGCGACAGCTTGGTGGCGCGCTGGCGTTCGAAAGATGAATAGTTACCGGTATATTCATTCAGAGTCTGCTGTTCAATATGCAGAATTTTATCAATAATAGGATCAAGGAAATCACGGTCATGGGAAATCAGCACCAGTGTGCCGGGGTAGCTTTTCAGCCATTTTTCCAGCCAGATCACTGCATCCAAATCTAAATGGTTGGTCGGTTCATCCAGCAACAGCAAATCAGAGCGGCAAACCAGTGCTTGCGCCAAGTTAAGGCGCATCCGCCAGCCGCCGGAAAATGAACGCACCGGCTGCTGTAATTGCTCTTGAGAAAAGCCCAGCCCGTGGAGCAAACTGGCTGCACGCGACTGAATGGTCCAGGCGTCAATGGCATCGAGTTTGCCATGCACGGTAGCAATGGCATGGCCGTCATTTTTTTCATTGGCGGCCTGAAGTTCGGCCTCTAACTGACGATATTCGCGATCGCCGTCGATAACATACTCTATCGCCGGCACATCCAGAGCGGGGGTCTCTTGATTGACCCAAGCCAGCGCCCAGTTACTGGGAAAAGTGGCATTGCCCCCATCGGCGCTGAGTTCGCCTTTGAGCAACGCCAGCAGAGTGGATTTACCACAGCCGTTTTTGCCGACCAGCCCGACCTTTTGCCCAGGGTTAATCGTTGCTGTCGCGTTGTCCAGCAAGACACGAGTACCACGTCGAATTTGTAGTGAGGAAAAAACAATCATAGAGTGCCGTATGTTAAATTGTCATTATGTGAGGGTGAACAGGGTGTTTAGCGCCCTATTTTTTGGTCTTTGCGAAGCATGGTAACGGAAAAACCGGACCCTGACGACGCTTTGGAGGGGAATGATGTCGCAGCCACCCAAGGTTTTGCTGCTGTATGCCCATCCGGAATCACAGGACTCGGTGGCTAACCGGGTTTTACTGCAACCGGTGCAGCAGCTAGAGCATGTCACTGTGCACGATTTATATGCACATTATCCGGATTTCTTTATTGATATTCACCATGAGCAGCAATTGCTACGTGAGCATCAAATTATTGTCTTTCAACATCCTCTTTATACTTACAGTTGCCCGGCGTTACTGAAAGAGTGGCTGGATCGGGTGCTGGCGCGTGGCTTTGCTAATGGGGTCGGGGGGCATGCTTTGACCGGTAAATACTGGCGTTCGGTGATAACTACCGGCGAGCCAGAAGGAGCCTATCGCGTTGGCGGTTATAACCGTTACCCGATGGAAGATATTTTGCGGCCTTTCGAATTGACGGCAGCTATGTGCCATATGCATTGGATGAATCCGATGATTATTTACTGGGCACGGCGGCAGAAGCCGGAAGTCCTGGCCAGTCATGCGCAAGCTTATGGGCAGTGGTTGCAGTCACCGCTACCGACCGGAGGGCTTTGAATATGGAAAGCTCGGCGCTACTGACCGCGATTTTATTATTCTTATTTGCCGCTGTGGTGGCGGTTCCCATTGCCCAGCGCCTCGGTATTGGGGCGGTTTTGGGCTATTTGATTGCGGGTATCGCCATTGGCCCTTGGGGATTGGGCTTTATTCGTGATGTCGATGAAATACTCCATTTCTCCGAGTTGGGTGTTGTTTTCCTGATGTTTATCATTGGCTTGGAATTGAATCCGGCCAAGCTTTGGCAGTTGCGGCGCTCTATTTTTGGCGTTGGTGCGGGTCAGGTGGTGATAACCGCAGCGGTGCTGGGGGCATTGCTCTACTTTAGCCATTTTGCCTGGCAGGCGGCGGTGATTGGCGGTGTCGGTTTGGCGATGTCTTCAACCGCGATGGCATTGCAGCTGATGCGGGAAAAGGGCATGAACCGCAATGAAGGCGGCCAGCTCGGTTTCTCGGTTTTGCTGTTTCAGGATATGGCGGTGATCCCCGCCTTGGCGCTGATTCCTATTTTGGCCGGTGGCGGCGGGGCGGCGAATGATTGGGTCAAGATTGGCATCAAAATCGCGGCTTTTGCTGGCATGCTGATTGGCGGCCGCTATTTGCTGCGCCCATTATTCCGCTACATTGTGGCCTCTGGTGTGCGGGAAGTTTTCACTGCTGCGGCTTTGCTGGTGGTATTGGGGTCGGCGCTGTTTATGGATGCTCTGGGCCTATCAATGGCGCTAGGGACTTTTATCGCTGGGATATTACTGGCTGAAAGTGAATTCCAGCATGAGTTGGAAATTGCCATCGAACCCTTTAAAGGGCTGCTGCTCGGGCTATTTTTCATCTCTGTCGGGATGGCTTTGAACCTCGGCGTCTTGTTTACTCACTTGTTGGATGTGCTGCTCGGCGTGCTGGCCTTGGTCTTCATCAAAGGCGCAGTGCTATATGGTTTGGCGCGGACATTTGGCTTGCGCCGTTCGGTGCGGCTGCAATTTGCTGGAGTGCTAAGTCAAGGGGGCGAATTTGCTTTCGTGTTATTCTCCGCAGCATTCTCTCAGCACGTGTTGGATGCTGAACAACTGGCATTGCTGCTGGTGGTGGTCACTCTGTCGATGATGACCACGCCGCTTTTGATGCAGGGGATTGACCGCATTTTGATCCGCCGTTACAACGCGCAGGAAGAGAGCGACGAGAAGCCGTTTGTTGAAGATAATGACCCGCAGGTCATTATTGTCGGCTTCGGGCGCTTTGGTCAGGTGATTGGGCGCTTACTGATGGCGAACAAAATGCGCATTACCGTGTTGGAGCGCGATGTCAGTGCCGTCAGTGTGATGCGCAAATACGGCTATAAAGTTTACTATGGCGATGCTACCGAGCTAGAACTGTTGCGGGCTGCCGGAGCGGAAAAAGCCAAAGCTATCGTGATCACCTGTAACGAGCCGGAAGACACCATGACGCTGGTGCATTTATGCCAGCAACATTTCCCCAACTTGCACATCCTGGCCCGTGCCAGAGGGCGTGTTGAAGCGCATGAATTGCTGCAAAATGGGGTTAAAGATTTTACGCGCGAGACTTTCTCCAGTGCGTTGGAGTTGGGGCGAAAAACACTGCTGGAATTAGGGATGCATCCGCATCAGGCCTACCGAGCACAGCAACATTTCCGCCGTCTCGACATGCGAATGTTGCGTGAGCTGGTACCGCAGCATCATGGGGATGTCGCGCAAATTTCCAGAATTAAAGAAGCCCGCCGTGAGCTGGAAGATATTTTCCAACGAGAAATGCTGCATGAAAGTCGGCAGTTAGATGGGTGGGATGAATACGAATAATGCCGGAGAAAATGATGTCTATTACGCTAAATAACAAAACAATTCCGCCAAATAACAAGACAGCAACACGTAAAAGATTCATCGCCGGGGCTGTTTGTCCTCAATGTAAGGCACTGGATACGCTGGCTTTATGGCGTGAAGATCAAGTAGAAGTGGTGGAGTGTGTTAAGTGCGGTCACCATCAGCGTCAGACGGATGAACAGGTCAATCAGCATGTCCGTGAGAATGAACAAGTGATCGGAATTTTCGATCCAGAGTAGCGTTATTCTTCGTGTTTTTTTATGCTGAAGAGTACAGCGGTGCAGATTTCCGCTACAATCTGTGCCAATTTTTGTTCCAAGGGTAGGAGATATCATGAAAGTAGCAAAAGACTTGGTGGTCAGCCTGGCTTACCAGGTGCGTACAGAAGACGGTGTGTTAGTTGATGAGTCTCCGGTGAGCGCGCCGTTGGACTACCTGCACGGCCACGGTTCCCTGATCGCAGGTTTGGAAAAAGCGCTCGAAGGCCACGAAGCGGGCGACAGCTTTGACGTGCGTGTAAACGCCGACGAAGGTTACGGCAGCTATGATGAGAATCTGGTGCAGCGCGTACCGAAAGACGTCTTTATGGGCGTTGACGAGTTGGAAGTTGGCATGCGTTTCCTGGCTGATACCGACCAAGGCCCAGTGCCAGTCGAAATCACGGCTGTTGAAGACGAGCACGTTGTGGTTGATGGTAACCATATGCTGGCGGGTCAGGATTTGAACTTCCACGTTGAAGTGGTTGCTATCCGTGAAGCAACAGAAGAAGAACTGCAGCATGGTCACGTCCATGGTGAGCATGATCATCACCATGAACACGGTGACGGTTGCTGCGGTGGCCACGGCCATGATGAAAGTGACCAAGGTCACGAACATGGTAAAGGCGGTTGTGGTAAAGGCGGCGGCTGCGGCTGTCACTAACATCTGACCTGTCACTAACATTTGATATGGTCAGTCAAAAGCCAGCCTTGCGGCTGGCTTTTTGCTATTTATGTCAATCGAATTGCAATTACGCGAGCGACTAATAGTGCGGCGGCGGCGGCTCTTCTGCTGGTGAAGCCATCATGGAAGACTGAGACTCTCGCAGCTTATCGGTCAATAAACGCAGATGTTCGCGTAATTTGGTTATTTCCATCTGGTGCTCCGTCACGATCAAATTGAGTTCTTCAATCGTCACTTCCTGAAATGCCAGACGGCTCTCCAGCGTTTCTAGCCGTTGCTCAAACAGGGATTGTTCCATCTTAATATCCTCTTATGACTGCAAACCATACCCTCTGATCACTTTCCGTTTGACGGCCATAAAACAGCTCGACGGCCATAAAACAAGGGCGGGCAATACTACCTGTAAAACCCCATGATTGCCCTGAGAGGGTCAAGATATCGATAAAACGAAACTTCTTGTAGTAAAAAAAGTCTTAATATCACTTAATAGCATCTGCATAGAGATTGTTTTGTGTTCGCACAGACAGTTATAGTACAAGACACACTTATAATCGTTGCTTGGGGTAAGTGTCCTTAAGCCAATGGAGAAATGGATGAAATCACTGTTTAAAGTAACGCTACTGGCTACCACCATGGCGCTGACCCTGAATACTTCTGCGACTTTTGCTGCTGAAACAGCCAAAACCGCTGATGCGGCTGCAACGACAAATAGCGCATTTAAGAATGATGACCAGCAATCTGCATATGCATTAGGTGCATCATTAGGGCGTTATATGGATAACTCCCTGAAAGAGCAAGAAAAATTGGGCATCAAACTGGATAAAGACCAGTTGATCGCCGGCGTACAGGATGCTTTTGCGAGCAAAAGTAAACTGACTGATGAAGAAATCGAAAAAACCTTGCAAGGTTTTGAAGCGCGCGTGAAAGCTTCTGCTCAAGCCAAAATGGAGCAAGATGCTAAAGAAAACGCCGATAAAGGTGCTAAGTACCGCGAAACTTTTGCTAAAGAAAAAGATGTGAAGAAAACTGAATCTGGCCTGCTGTACAAAGTAGAGAAAGCCGGTACCGGTGAAGCACCAAAAGACAGTGATACCGTGGTAGTTAACTACAAAGGGACTCTGACCGATGGTACTGAGTTTGATAACTCTTACAAACGCGGTGAGCCACTGTCTTTCCGTCTTGATGGTGTTATCCCTGGCTGGACCGAAGGCCTGAAGCAAATCAAGAAAGGCGGCAAAGTCACTCTGGTTATTCCACCAGAGTTAGCTTACGGCAAAACTGGCGTCCCAGGCATTCCAGCCAACTCTACTCTGGTATTTGATGTAGAGTTGTTGGATGTTAAAGCGGCACCTAAAGCTGACGCTCAAGAAGAACAACCTGCTGCTACGGACGCAAAAGCTAAAAAATAATTTAGCGCCTTTGTTGTCGTAACCTAGTACCCGGTTCTGCTATAACCGCCGCGATAATTGTCGTGGCGGTTTTTTTTGCGGTATATCTACCTTCTGCTCGTTGATAACTTGACGATTTATGGTTTGTGGGCTTAACGTCAAGATCACGCGCAAACGCAAGGATTTTATCTCGGCATATTTGCTAGACTTAAAATTCGATATATTTGAGTTATGAGTCTGCCGACGATATTGAGACAGGCTTTATGTAGAGGATGGTGTCTTCGATGTCTAATTCGCTTCTCAGTAGCGAAACCAGTGAACTGGATTTACTGGATGAACGTCCGTTCAGTCAGACGGACCATGAAATACTCAAATCATACGAAGCTATCGTTGATGGCTTGGCGATGCTTATTGGCAACCACTGTGAAATTGTCCTGCATTCACTGGAAGACCTGAAAAACTCTGCGGTAAGAATTGCTAATGGCGAACACACCGGCCGGCAAATTGGCTCGCCGATAACTGACCTGGCCCTGCGGATGCTGCATGATATGGCGGGTGCAGACAGCAGTGTTTCAAGAGCCTATTTCACACGCGCCAAAAGCGGTGTGCTGATGAAATCTGTCACTATCGCTATCCGTAACCGCGACCAGCGCGCTATTGGCCTGTTATGTATTAACATAAATCTGGATGTGCCTTTCTCGCAAATCATTAAGACTTTCATGCCGCCGGAAACTCAGGAGGTTGCTTCCTCAGTAAACTTTGCTTCATCGGTCGATGACTTGGTGGCGCAAACACTGGAATTTACTATTGAGGAAGTTAATGCTGATCGCAATGTGTCTAACAATGCGAAGAACCGCCAGGTTGTTCTCAATCTGTATGAGAAAGGTATTTTTGATATCAAAGATGCAATTAATCAGGTGGCTGAGCGACTAAATATTTCCAAACACACGGTTTATCTTTACATTCGCCAGTTCAAAAGTGGCGATCTCGTGGGACACGAGCGTTAATGTCAGGGGCAAAGGTGGCGAAATATTGTCTGATGGTCACAGGCCCAGCCTATGGCACCCAGCAGGCCAGCAGCGCCTATCAGTTCGCCCAAGCACTGATAAGTTCAGGCCATAATTTGGTTAGTGTTTTCTTCTACCGCGAAGGTGTTTTGAATGCTAACCAATTAACTGCACCTGCTAGTGATGAGTTTGATTTGGTACGGGCGTGGCAGCAACTCGCACTTAACCATTCGATTGAGCTAAATGTTTGTGTGGCGGCGGCATTGCGCCGTGGTGTTACTGACCAAAATGAAGCTGACCAACTCGATTTGGCGGGAGTAAATCTGCAACCCGGTTTTACCTTGAGTGGGCTAGGTGCACTGGCTGAAGCCGCATTAACCTGTGACCGCATGGTGCAATTTTAATGGCAGAGAATGGTAAGAATAGTGTTGCTTTTGTTTTCACCCAAAGCCCGCATGGTAATTCAGCGGGACGGGAAGGGTTAGATGCCTTGCTGGCAACTTCTGCTTTGAGTGAAGACATCGGGGTATTCTTTATTTCGGATGGTGTTTTGCAGCTTTTGCCACAGCAGCAGCCAGAAAAAATTCTCTCCAGAAACTATATTGCAACTTTCGGTGTCTTACCTCTGTACGATGTTGAGAATTGTTATATCTGTGAAGCCTCATTACAGCAGCGTGGATTGAGTGAAGTGACGGATTGGATACTTGATGTTGCGGTGTTATCTCCGGTAAATTTACGCCGCCAATTGGCAAATTATGATGTTGTACTGACTTTCTAATGAGATTTGGGTAGCCATAATGCTGTATACCGTCAGTCATTCACCTTATCACTGCGATTTATCTGCATTGCTGAAACTCGTCACATCGGAAGATGAAATTCTATTTCTGCAAAATGGAGTGATGGCGGTTTTAAAAAATAGTGAAAGTCTTAACTTGTTGTTAAATAACCCCGCTTCGCTATTTGTGTTGGAAGATGACGTTATTGCCCGTGGCTTGGGTGGTCAAATTTCAGACAAAATCATGCTAATCGGTTATACTCGCTTTGTGGATTTGACCCTAAAACATCAGCAGCAACTGGCATGGTAATGCAGTCAATGCTGTATATTTCTTGACACCTTAGATAGTCAGCCATAAAATTCTGCGTCCTCGTTCTCTGCCAGTAGTGCAAACGAGGGGGATTTATCACGTGTTTACGAAGCAAAAAACCAGGAGCTTTTTTAATAATGGCAACGATTAACCAGCTGGTTCGCAAGCCACGCAGCATGAAGGTTGCTAAAAGCAACGTTCCTGCGCTGGAAGCATGCCCGCAGAAACGTGGTGTATGTACCCGCGTATATACAACCACCCCGAAAAAACCTAACTCCGCACTGCGTAAAGTTTGTCGTGTGCGTTTAACTAACGGTTTTGAAGTCACCTCCTACATCGGCGGTGAAGGTCATAACCTTCAGGAACACTCCGTGATCCTGATCCGTGGCGGTCGTGTTAAAGACTTGCCAGGTGTGCGTTACCACACCGTTCGCGGCGCGCTTGACTGCTCAGGTGTTAAAGACCGTAAGCAATCACGTTCTAAGTACGGCGTGAAGAAGCCAAAGGCTTAATGGTTCTCCGTTAAGTAAGGCCAAACATTTTCACATTAATGTCAAAATAAACTCTTAGAGTTTTGGACAACCCTGAATTAACAACGGAGTATTTCCATGCCACGTCGTCGTGTAATTGGCCAGCGTAAAATTTTACCAGATCCTAAGTTCGGATCTGAATTGCTGGCTAAATTTGTAAATATCCTGATGGTAGATGGTAAGAAATCTACTGCAGAAGCAATCGTCTATACCGCGCTGGAGACCCTGGCTCAGCGTTCTGGTAAAGATTTTCTGGAAGCTTTCGAAGTAGCTCTGGACAACGTGCGCCCGACTGTCGAAGTTAAGTCTCGCCGCGTTGGTGGTTCTACTTATCAGGTACCAGTTGAAGTTCGTCCGGTTCGTCGTAATGCCTTGGCAATGCGTTGGATCGTTGATGCTGCTCGTAAACGCGGTGATAAATCCATGGCTTTGCGCTTAGCGAATGAACTGTCTGACGCAGCAGAGAACAAAGGTTCTGCTGTTAAGAAACGTGAAGACGTTCACCGTATGGCCGAAGCTAACAAGGCGTTCGCGCACTACCGCTGGTAATCACCACGCAGTAGTCATGCTAACCATGCGGGCGCTTTAAGCCAACCCGCATGGGTTAACCGAATGAACGCCCTAGGAATAGAGGAATCAAATGGCTCGTAAAACACCCATTGAGCGCTATCGTAATATCGGTATCAGCGCTCACATCGACGCCGGTAAGACAACCACTACCGAACGTATCCTGTTTTACACCGGTGTAAACCACAAGATCGGTGAAGTTCATGACGGCGCAGCCACCATGGACTGGATGGAACAGGAGCAGGAGCGTGGTATTACCATTACTTCTGCGGCTACTACCTGCTTCTGGTCTGGTATGGCTAAACAGTACGAACCACATCACGTCAACATCATTGACACCCCAGGGCACGTTGACTTCACTATCGAAGTAGAACGTTCCATGCGTGTTCTTGATGGCGCGGTAATGGTTTACTGTGCAGTTGGTGGTGTTCAGCCACAGTCTGAAACCGTATGGCGTCAGGCTAACAAATATAAAGTTCCACGCATTGCGTTCGTTAACAAAATGGACCGCATGGGTGCTAACTTCCTGAAAGTTGTTGGTCAGATTAAATCTCGTCTGGGCGCGAATCCAGTTCCATTGCAACTGGCAATCGGCGCGGAAGAGAAATTCACCGGTATTATCGACCTGGTGAAAATGAAAGCGATCAACTGGAACGAAGCTGATCAGGGCGTGACCTTCGAATACGAAGAGATCCCGGCTGATATGGCTGAGCTGGCTGCTGAATGGCACCAGAATCTGGTTGAATCTGCTGCAGAAGCATCTGACGAGCTGATGGATAAATACTTGGGCGGCGAAGAGCTGACCGAGGAAGAAATCAAGAAAGCTTTGCGTCAACGCGTTCTGCGCAACGAAATCATCTTGGTTACCTGTGGTTCTGCGTTTAAGAACAAAGGCGTACAGGCAATGCTGGATGCAGTTATCGACTATCTGCCAGCACCAACTGACGTTGAAGCAATCAACGGTATTTTGGACGACGGTAAAGATACTCCGGCTGTTCGTCACTCAGACGACAAAGAGCCGTTCTCTGCACTAGCATTCAAAATTGCTACTGACCCGTTTGTGGGTAACCTGACGTTCTTCCGTGTGTACTCTGGTGTTGTTAACTCCGGTGACACAGTGTTGAACTCAGTACGTTCACAGCGTGAACGTCTGGGCCGTATCGTTCAGATGCACGCCAACAAACGTGAAGAGATCAAAGAAGTTCGTGCAGGCGACATCGCAGCAGCGATCGGTCTGAAAGATGTGACGACGGGTGACACTCTGTGTGATCCAACTAATCCGATCATCTTGGAACGTATGGAGTTCCCAGAGCCAGTAATCTCTGTTGCCGTTGAACCAAAAACCAAAGCCGACCAAGAAAAAATGGGTATGGCTCTGGGTCGTCTGGCGAAAGAAGATCCATCATTCCGCGTTTGGACTGACGAAGAATCTGGTCAGACTATCATCGCTG
Organism: Yersinia rochesterensis; assembly: GCF_003600645.1. Lineage (NCBI taxonomy): Bacteria > Pseudomonadati > Pseudomonadota > Gammaproteobacteria > Enterobacterales > Yersiniaceae > Yersinia > Yersinia rochesterensis. The sequence goes on along the minus strand of NZ_CP032482.1, from coordinate 4,079,916 downwards.
GTATGGGTGAGCTGCACTTGGATATCCTGGTTGACCGTATGCGCCGCGAATTTAATGTGGAAGCAAACGTTGGTAAACCTCAGGTTGCATACCGTGAAACTATCCGCGATACCGTTAAGGACGTGGAAGGTAAGCATGCTAAGCAGTCAGGCGGTCGTGGTCAGTACGGTCATGTTGTTATCGACATGTCTCCGTTGCCACCGGGTGGTGTTGGGTATGAATTCGTCAACGAAATCGTTGGTGGTTCTATTCCTAAAGAGTTCATCCCTGCTGTTGATAAAGGTATCCAGGAACAACTGAAAGCCGGTCCTCTGGCTGGTTACCCGGTTGTTGACGTTAAAATCCGTCTGCACTACGGTTCTTACCATGACGTTGACTCCTCAGAATTGGCGTTTAAATTAGCCGGTTCTATCGCCTTTAAAGAAGGGTTCAAACGAGCTAAACCAGTTCTGCTTGAGCCAATCATGAAGGTTGAAGTCGAAACCCCTGAAGATTACATGGGTGACGTAATGGGCGACCTTAACCGTCGTCGTGGTATCATCGAAGGTATGGAAGATACTGCTACCGGTAAAACCGTTCGCGTCAAGGTTCCGTTGTCTGAAATGTTCGGTTATGCTACTGACCTGCGTTCTCAGACTCAGGGCCGTGCTTCTTACTCCATGGAATTCCTGGAGTATGCTGAAGCACCTAGTAACGTCGCTAAAGCCGTTATCGAAGCCCGTGGCAAATAAGCTTTCGGGTTTAAAACAATGATCCAGTGCTCTCTCATAAGTGGGAGAGCACAAGAGTAAGGAATATAGTCGTGTCTAAAGAAAAATTTGAACGTAACAAACCCCATGTAAACGTCGGTACTATCGGCCACGTTGACCATGGTAAAACTACCCTGACTGCTGCAATCACCACCGTACTGGCTAAAACCTACGGCGGTAGCGCTCGTGCTTTCGATCAGATCGATAACGCACCAGAAGAAAAAGCACGTGGTATCACTATCAACACTTCTCACGTTGAATATGACACCCCAGCACGTCACTATGCGCACGTTGACTGCCCAGGGCATGCCGACTACGTTAAAAACATGATCACCGGTGCTGCTCAGATGGACGGCGCGATCTTGGTTGTTGCTGCAACTGATGGCCCTATGCCACAGACTCGTGAGCACATCCTGTTGGGTCGCCAGGTTGGCGTTCCATACATGATCGTATTCATGAACAAATGTGACATGGTTGATGATGAAGAGTTGCTGGAACTGGTAGAAATGGAAGTGCGTGAACTTCTTTCTGCTTACGATTTCCCAGGCGACGACATTCCAGTAATCAAGGGCTCAGCTCTGAAAGCACTGGAAGGCATTCCTGAGTGGGAAGCTAAAATCATCGAATTGGCTGAAGCATTGGATACCTACATTCCACTGCCAGAACGTGCTATTGATAAGCCATTCTTGCTGCCAATCGAAGACGTATTCTCTATCTCCGGCCGTGGTACTGTTGTAACGGGTCGTGTAGAGCGCGGTATCGTTAAAGTTGGTGAAGAAGTAGAGATCGTTGGTATCAAAGATACTGTTAAATCTACTTGTACCGGCGTTGAAATGTTCCGCAAACTGCTGGACGAAGGCCGTGCTGGTGAGAACGTTGGTGTTCTGCTGCGTGGTATCAAACGTGAAGATATCGAACGTGGTCAAGTTCTTGCTAAACCAGGTTCTATCAAGCCACACACTACCTTTGAATCAGAAGTTTATATTCTGAGCAAAGACGAAGGCGGCCGTCATACTCCGTTCTTCAAAGGCTACCGTCCTCAGTTCTACTTCCGTACAACTGACGTAACCGGTACCATCGAACTGCCAGAAGGCGTTGAAATGGTGATGCCAGGTGACAACATCAACATGGTTGTTACTCTGATTCACCCAATCGCAATGGACGACGGCCTGCGTTTCGCAATCCGTGAAGGCGGCCGTACTGTAGGCGCTGGTGTTGTTGCTAAAGTTATCGCTTAATTGTTTTATTGATTAATTACGTTATTGATCAAGTAAGAGGGCGCTTCGGCGCCCTTTTTTATTGCCTAAAGAAAATAATCTTAATTGAAATAACTCGCATTCTTATTTACACTGTGGATCTTGGTTAAGAAGTGAGTCATTTTATGTATGTTTGCCTGTGTAATGCGGTATCTGACAAAGTTATCCGTAAAGCTGTGCGTCAGCACCATCCACATACCATTCAACAGCTGCGCCAATTAGTACCAATTGGTACAGACTGCGGGAAGTGCATTCGACAGGCCAGAGAAATCTTGATTGAGGAACGCGCTAACATTCCAGAAATGAATGATGTTGCCTAATCGTTAGCAGGGAGAAGTTTTCCCCACACTTTGCCATCTGGTACTACACTTTTAGTACTGGAAGCGGAGGGTATAACTATGAAAGGCGATAAAAAGATAATTGCACATCTCAATAAACTACTCGGAAACGAGTTAGTTGCTATCAATCAATATTTTCTCCACGCCCGAATGTTTAAAAACTGGGGGCTGATGCGCCTTAATGATAAGGAGTATCACGAATCAATCGACGAAATGAAGCATGCGGATAAATATATCGAGCGCATCTTATTCCTCGAAGGTATTCCTAACTTACAAGATTTAGGTAAGCTGAATATTGGTGAAGACGTTGAAGAAATATTGAAGTCAGATTTAGCCCTCGAATTAGCAGGAGCTAAGGATCTGCGCGAAGGCATTGCCTATGCTGATTCTATTCATGACTATGTCAGTCGCGATTTGTTGAAGGAAATTCTAGCGGAAGAAGAAGGCCACATAGACTGGCTGGAAACAGAGCTGAGCCTCATTGAACGTTTGGGGATACAGAACTACTCCCAGGCTCAATTGGCAAAAGACTAGTTTTTTCCTCACTGCACCGTCGTTTACTCAACCATCGTATATTCAGTCAAAAGAGTGAGAACCTCCTTGGCCTCACTCTACTTCTCATTTTCAGACCTGTAAAAATAGACCTATTCCCCTCAAATTAAGTTATCTGGTAAGTTTTCGCATAGATTTTCAACACTGGCTTGCTTCCTGTCGGTATTTCAGTATAATGCGCGGGCCTACCTAATCTTGATAGGTCAGATTGAAACTAATCTGTCGGTTACAGCCTAGTGTTGGAACTGAACAATACTCCCGATATGGGGGTTATATGTTGAACGATTACACTCCCCCATCAATCGAAATGGGTGCGAGGAGTAATCATTTACGTTTATAAATAATTGGAGCTCTGGTCTCATGCAGAACCAAAGAATCCGTATCCGCCTGAAAGCGTTTGATCATCGTTTGATCGATCAATCAACTGCGGAAATCGTCGAGACTGCCAAGCGCACTGGTGCGCAGGTTCGTGGTCCGATCCCGCTGCCAACTCGCAAAGAGCGCTTTACCGTTCTGATCTCTCCGCACGTCAATAAAGATGCGCGCGATCAGTACGAGATTCGCACTCACAAGCGTCTGGTTGACATCGTTGAGCCAACCGAGAAAACCGTTGATGCTCTGATGCGTCTGGATCTGGCTGCCGGTGTAGACGTGCAGATCAGCCTGGGTTAATCAGGTCATTGAGCGATTGAGAGGTTGAAACAATGATTGGTTTAGTCGGTAAGAAAGTGGGCATGACGCGTATCTTCACAGAAGATGGCGTTTCAATCCCAGTAACTGTTATCGAAATTGAAGCGAACCGTGTAACTCAGGTCAAAAGCCTGGAGAACGACGGATACCGTGCTGTACAAGTAACTACCGGTGCTAAAAAAGCTAACCGCGTTACTAAACCAGAAGCGGGTCATTTCGCTAAAGCTGGCGTAGAAGCTGGCCGTGGTCTGTGGGAATTCCGCCTTCCAGAAGGTCAAGAGTTCACTGCTGGTCAAGAAATTAGCGTCGAGATTTTTGCTGACGTTAAGAAAGTCGACGTTACAGGTACATCTAAAGGTAAAGGTTTTGCCGGTACTGTTAAGCGCTGGAACTTCCGCACCCAAGATGCTACCCATGGTAACTCCTTGTCTCACCGTGTTCCGGGTTCTATCGGTCAAAACCAGACTCCGGGCAAAGTGTTCAAAGGCAAGAAAATGGCTGGCCACCTGGGTGACGAGCGTGTAACCGTTCAAAGCCTGGACGTAGTACGTGTTGACGCTGAGCGCAACCTACTGCTGGTTAAGGGTGCTGTACCGGGCGCTACCGGTGGCAACCTGATCGTTAAACCAGCTGTGAAGGCGTAAGGGGATAGCAATGGAATTAGTATTGAAAGACGCGCAAGGCGCGCTGACTGTTTCCGAAACTACCTTCGGTCGTGATTTCAACGAAGCGCTGGTACATCAGGTTGTTGTTGCTTATGCAGCAGGTGCCCGTCAAGGTACTCGTGCTCAGAAGACCCGCGCCGAAGTGACTGGTTCCGGTAAAAAACCGTGGCGCCAGAAAGGCACCGGCCGTGCGCGTGCAGGTTCTGTAAAGAGCCCAATCTGGCGTTCAGGTGGTGTGACCTTTGCTGCGAAGCCTCAGGACCACAGTCAGAAAGTAAATAAAAAGATGTACCGCGGCGCGCTGAAAAGCATTCTGTCCGAATTGGTACGTCAAGATCGTCTGATCATTGTCGAAAAGTTCTCTGTTGAAGCACCTAAAACTAAGTTGCTGGCGCAGAAGCTGAAAGATATGGCTCTGGAAGATGTACTGATCATCACTGGTGAACTGGATGAGAACTTGTTCTTGGCAGCTCGCAACCTGTACAAGGTTGATGTCCGTGATGTTGCTGGTATTGACCCAGTTAGCCTGATCGCCTTCGACAAAGTGGTTATGACTGCTGATGCTGTGAAGCAAGTTGAGGAGATGCTGGCATGATTCGTGAAGAACGTCTGCTGAAAGTACTGCGCGCGCCGCATGTATCTGAAAAAGCATCCGCTGCGATGGAAAAGAATAACACCATCGTTCTCAAAGTTGCCAAAGACGCGACCAAAGCAGAAATTAAAGCTGCAGTGCAGAAACTGTTTGAAGTCGAAGTCGAAGACGTTAACACCTTGCTGGTTAAAGGCAAGAGTAAGCGTCACGGTCAGCGTGTTGGTCGTCGTAGCGACTGGAAAAAAGCTTACGTCACCCTGAAAGAAGGCCAGAATCTGGACTTCATCGGCGGCGCAGAGTAAGTCGGAGGAGTAAACAATGGCAATTGTTAAATGTAAACCTACGTCTCCGGGTCGTCGCCACGTTGTTAAAGTGGTTAACCAGGAGTTGCATAAGGGTAAGCCTTATGCCCCGTTGCTTGAGAAATTAAGCAAAAGCGGTGGCCGTAACAACAATGGCCGTATCACTACCCGTCATATCGGTGGTGGCCACAAGCAACATTATCGTCTGGTTGACTTCAAACGCAACAAAGATGGTATCCCTGCTGTGGTTGAGCGTCTGGAGTACGATCCGAACCGTTCTGCGAATATCGCACTGGTTCTGTACAAAGACGGCGAACGCCGTTATATCCTGGCGCCAAAAGGCCTGAAAGCTGGTGACCAGATTCAATCTGGCGTTGATGCTGCAATTAAAGCAGGTAACACCCTGCCTATGCGTAACATCCCAGTTGGTTCAACGGTTCATAACGTAGAAATGAAACCAGGTAAAGGCGGCCAATTGGCTCGTTCTGCTGGTGCATACGTTCAGATCGTTGCTCGTGACGGTTCCTACGTGACCCTGCGTCTGCGCTCCGGCGAAATGCGCAAAGTTCTAGCTGATTGCCGCGCCACCTTAGGTGAAGTCGGTAACGCTGAACACATGCTGCGTGTGCTGGGTAAAGCAGGTGCTAGTCGTTGGCGTGGTATTCGTCCTACCGTTCGCGGTACGGCGATGAACCCAGTCGATCACCCACACGGTGGTGGTGAAGGTCGTAACTTTGGTAAGCACCCGGTAACCCCGTGGGGCGTTCAAACCAAAGGTAAGAAGACCCGTAGCAACAAGCGTACTGATAAGTTCATCGTACGTCGCCGTAGTAAAAAATAATTAGAGGATAAGCCATGCCACGTTCTCTCAAGAAAGGTCCCTTCATTGACCTGCACTTGCTGAAGAAGGTAGAGAAAGCGGTGGAAAGCGGAGACAAGAAGCCAATTCGGACTTGGTCCCGTCGTTCAACGGTCTTTCCAAATATGATCGGTTTGACCATCGCTGTCCATAATGGTCGTCAGCACGTTCCCGTTTTTGTTTCCGATGAAATGGTCGGTCACAAACTGGGTGAATTCGCGCCGACCCGTACTTATCGCGGCCATGCGGCCGATAAAAAGGCTAAAAAGCGCTAAGGTAGGAGGAAGAGATGGAAACTATCGCTAAACATCGCCACGCTCGTTCTTCTGCTCAGAAGGTTCGCTTGGTAGCGGACCTGATTCGCGGTAAGAAAGTGTCGCAAGCTCTGGAAACTCTGGCCTATACCAACAAGAAAGCTGCTGGTTTGGTTAAGAAGGTACTGGAGTCTGCCATTGCTAACGCAGAACACAACGATGGCGCTGACATCGATGATCTGAAAGTCACGAAGATCTTCGTAGACGAAGGCCCTAGCATGAAGCGCATTATGCCTCGTGCAAAAGGTCGTGCAGATCGCATCCTGAAGCGCACCAGCCACATTACTGTGGTTGTGTCCGATCGCTGAGACTCTGGAGACTAGCAATGGGTCAGAAAGTACATCCTAATGGTATTCGACTAGGTATTGTCAAAGCTTGGAACTCTACCTGGTACGCAAATACCAAAGAATTCGCTGACAACCTGGACAGCGACTTTAAAGTTCGCCAATTCTTGACTAAAGAATTAGCGAAAGCTTCCGTTTCTCGCATCGTTATCGAGCGTCCAGCGAAGAGCATCCGTGTGACTATTCACACCGCTCGTCCTGGCATCGTTATCGGCAAGAAAGGTGAAGATGTCGAAAAACTGCGTAAGGTCGTAGCGGATATCGCTGGCGTTCCTGCACAGATTAATATCGCCGAAGTCCGTAAACCGGAACTGGACGCAAAATTGGTTGCTGACAGCATCACTTCACAGCTGGAACGTCGCGTTATGTTCCGTCGTGCTATGAAGCGTGCTGTACAGAACGCAATGCGTCTTGGCGCTAAAGGTATCAAAGTTGAAGTAAGCGGCCGTCTTGGCGGTGCTGAAATCGCGCGTACCGAATGGTACCGTGAAGGTCGTGTTCCGTTGCATACACTGCGTGCGGATATCGATTACAACACATCTGAAGCGCACACCACTTATGGTGTAATCGGCGTTAAGGTATGGATCTTCAAAGGTGAGATCTTGGGTGGTATGGCTGCTGTTGAACAACCGGAACCGGCGGCTCAACCTAAAAAGCAGCAGCGTAAAGGCCGCAAGTAAGGAGAATCGCTGATGTTACAACCAAAGCGTACAAAATTCCGTAAGATGCACAAAGGCCGTAACCGTGGCCTTGCGCAAGGTACGGATGTTAGCTTCGGTGAGTTCGGCCTGAAAGCTTGTGGCCGTTGCCGCCTGACGGCTCGTCAAATCGAAGCAGCCCGTCGTGCGATGACACGTGCAATTAAGCGTCAAGGTAAGGTCTGGATCCGTGTATTCCCGGACAAGCCGATCACTGAGAAGCCGCTCGAAGTGCGTATGGGTAAAGGTAAGGGTAACGTAGAGTATTGGGTTGCCCTGATCCAGCCAGGAAAAGTTTTATTTGAAATGGCTGGTGTACCGGAAGAAACTGCTCGCGAAGCATTTAAGCTTGCTGCAGCGAAACTGCCTGTAGGAACCACCTTTGTAACTAAGACGGTGATGTAATGAAAGCACAAGAGCTGCGTGAAAAAAGCGTTGAAGAGCTGAACACTGAGCTGCTCAACCTGCTGCGTGAGCAATTTAATTTGCGCATGCAGGCGGCTAGTGGCCAGCTGCAACAAACTCACCTGTCGAAACAAGTGCGCCGTAATATCGCACGTGTTAAGACTTTACTGACTGAGAAGGCGGGTGCGTAATGACTGACCAAATCCGTACTCTGCAAGGTCGCGTAGTTAGTGACAAAATGGAGAAATCCATGGTTGTTGCTATCGAACGTGTGGTGAAGCACCCAATTTATGGGAAATTCATCCGTCGTACGACGAAATTGCATGTACATGACGAGAACAATGAATGTGGAATCGGTGACGTGGTAGAAATCCGCGAATGCCGTCCATTGTCAAAGACTAAGTCTTGGACACTTGTTCGCGTTGTAGAGAAAGCGATTCTGTAATAGAGTAGCTGACTCGAACATAATAGGCGGCTCTGAAAATGGGCCGCTTATTTTTTCTACCCACTTTTTCCTATCAAAGGATGTGGAACCGGTGTTATAATGCCGCGCCCTCATTAGTGGGGCTTTTAAACGACCTATTCTGGGTCCTAAAGTAGTAGTTGACATTAGCGGAGCACTAACATGATCCAAGAACAGACTATGCTGAACGTGGCCGACAACTCCGGTGCACGTCGCGTAATGTGTATCAAGGTTCTAGGTGGCTCGCACCGTCGCTACGCAGGCATCGGCGACATCATCAAGATCACCATCAAGGAAGCAATTCCTCGTGGCAAGGTGAAGAAAGGCGATGTTCTGAAGGCGGTAGTGGTGCGCACCAAGAAGGGTGTACGTCGCCCGGACGGTTCTGTCATTCGCTTCGATGGTAACGCTTGTGTTATTTTAAATAATAACAGCGAGCAGCCAATCGGCACGCGTATTTTTGGGCCGGTAACTCGTGAACTGCGTAATGAGAAGTTCATGAAAATTATCTCTCTGGCACCAGAAGTACTCTAAGGAGCGAACCATGGCAGCGAAAATCCGTCGTGATGACGAAGTTATCGTGCTAACCGGGAAAGACAAAGGTAAGCGCGGTAAAGTAAAGAATGTCCTGTCTGCTAGTAAGGTCATTGTTGAAGGTATCAACCTGGTTAAAAAACATCAGAAGCCGGTTCCGGCCCTGAACCAACCAGGTGGCATTGTTGAAAAAGAAGCTGCAATTCAAGTTTCCAACATTGCGCTGTTCAACGCGGCAACTGGTAAGGCTGACCGTGTAGGCTTTAGATTCGAAGATGGCAAAAAAGTCCGTTTCTTTAAATCTAATAGCGTAACTATCAAGTAATTTGGAGTAATACGATGGCGAAACTGCATGATTACTACAAAGACGAGGTAGTCAAACAACTGATGTCTCAGTTTGGCTACAACTCTGTCATGCAAGTCCCTCGGGTCGAGAAGATCACCCTGAACATGGGTGTTGGTGAAGCGATCGCTGACAAGAAACTGCTGGATAATGCAGCAGCTGACTTGGCAGCAATCTCCGGTCAAAAGCCGTTTATCACCAAAGCACGCAAATCTGTTGCAGGCTTCAAAATCCGTCAGGGCTATCCGATCGGCTGTAAAGTAACCCTGCGTGGCGAACGCATGTGGGAATTCTTTGAGCGTCTGATTACCATTGCTGTTCCACGTATCCGTGACTTCCGTGGCTTGTCCGCTAAGTCATTCGATGGCCGTGGTAACTACAGCATGGGTGTGCGCGAGCAGATCATCTTCCCGGAAATCGACTACGATAAAGTCGATCGTGTACGTGGTTTGGATATTACCATTACCACTACTGCGAAGTCCGATGATGAAGGCCGTGCATTGTTGGCTGCTTTTAAATTCCCATTCCGCAAGTAAGGTAGGGTTACTGATGGCTAAGCAATCAATGAAAGCACGCGAAGTCGTTCGCGTGAAACTAGCTAACAAATACCGCGCTCAACGCGAGGAATTAAAAGCTATTATCTCTGGTGTGAACTCATCCGACGAAGATCGTTGGAATGCTGTTCTGAAGCTGCAGTCTCTGCCGCGTGATTCCAGCCCGTCCCGTCAGCGTAACCGCTGCAACCAAACTGGTCGTCCGCATGGTTTCCTGCGGAAGTTCGGGTTGAGCCGTATTAAAGTCCGTGAAACCGCAATGCGCGGTGAAATCCCGGGCCTTAAAAAGGCTAGCTGGTAATTGTCACCAATTGAATCACGGGAGTAAAGACAGATGAGCATGCAAGATCCGATCGCGGATATGCTGACCCGTATCCGTAACGGTCAATCCGCAAACAAAGTCGCGGTCACCATGCCTTCCTCCAAGCTGAAAGTGGCAATTGCCAACGTTCTGAAGGAAGAAGGTTTTATTGAAGATTTTAAAATCGAAGGCGACACCAAGCCTGTTCTGGAATTAGCACTTAAGTATTTCCAGGGTAAGGCAGTGGTAGAAAGCATTCAACGTATCAGCCGTCCAGGTCTGCGCATCTATAAGAAAAAAGATGAGCTGCCAAAAGTTATGGCCGGTTTGGGTATCGCTGTTATTTCTACCTCTAAAGGTGTTATGACCGATCGTGCAGCTCGCCAAGCTGGTCTTGGTGGCGAGATTATCTGCTACGTAGCTTAATTCGGGAGGAAAGAATGTCTCGTGTTGCAAAAGCACCCGTCGTCATTCCTGCCGGCGTAGAGGTAAAACTCAACGGTCAGGTTATTTCGATAAAGGGTAAGAACGGCGAGCTGACTCGTACCGTCCATAGCGCTGTTGAAGTTAAGCAAGAAGAAAATACATTGACTTTCGCTCCACGCGAAGGCGCTGTAGACGGTTGGGCCCAAGCGGGTACCACTCGTGCACTGCTTAATGCAATGGTCGTTGGTGTTACCGAAGGCTTCACTAAGAAGCTTCAATTGGTAGGTGTAGGTTACCGTGCCGCAGTTAAAGGCAACGTGGTGAATTTAGCTTTAGGCTTCTCTCATCCAGTTGACCATGAATTGCCGGCTGGCATTACTGCTGAATGCCCGACCCAAACTGAAATCGTGCTGAAAGGCGCTGATAAGCAGGTGATTGGTCAGGTTGCAGCAGATTTACGTGCCTACCGTCGTCCTGAGCCTTATAAAGGCAAGGGTGTCCGTTACGCCGACGAAGTCGTGCGTACCAAAGAGGCTAAGAAGAAGTAAGGTAACACTATGGATAAGAAAGCAGCTCGTATCCGTCGTGCGACCCGCGCACGCCGCAAGCTCAAAGAACTGGGTGCGACTCGCCTGGTGGTACATCGTACCCCACGCCATATTTACGCGCAGGTTATTGCACCAAACGGTTCTGAAATTTTGGTAGCAGCTTCTACTGTAGAAAAAGCTATCAATGAGCAATTGAAGTACGCCGGCAACAAAGATGCCGCCGCAGCTGTAGGTAAAGCTGTTGCAGAGCGCGCATTGGAAAAAGGGATCACGAAAGTATCCTTTGACCGTTCCGGTTTCCAATATCATGGTCGAGTCCAGGCACTGGCAGATGCTGCCCGTGAAGCTGGCCTTCAGTTCTAAGGTAGAGGTGTAAGATGTCTCACATCGAAAAACAAGCTGGCGAACTGCAGGAAAAGCTGATCGCGGTAAACCGCGTATCTAAAACCGTAAAAGGTGGCCGTATTTTCAGCTTTACCGCACTGACAGTAGTTGGTGATGGTAACGGTCGCGTTGGTTTTGGCTACGGCAAAGCACGCGAAGTTCCGGCAGCGATCCAAAAAGCGATGGAAAAAGCCCGTCGCGCTATGATTAATGTTGCTTTGAATAACGGCACTCTGCAGCACCCTGTTAAAGGTGCTCACACAGGTTCCCGTGTATTCATGCAACCAGCTTCTGAAGGTACCGGTATCATCGCCGGTGGTGCAATGCGCGCCGTCTTGGAAGTTGCAGGGGTTCATAACGTTTTAGCTAAAGCATATGGTTCTACTAACCCGATTAACGTGGTTCGTGCAACTATCGCAGCTTTAGAAGATATGAAATCCCCAGAAATGGTCGCTGCTAAGCGTGGTAAGTCCGTCGAAGAAATTCTAGGGAAATAACCATGGCAAAGACTATTAAAGTAACTCAAACAAAAAGCAGTATCGGTCGTTTGCCGAAACACAAGGCAACTCTGATCGGTTTAGGTCTGCGTCGTATTGGTCATACTGTAGAGCGTGAGGATACTCCTGCTGTGCGTGGTATGGTCAACTTGGTTTCCTACATGGTTAAAGTTGAGGAGTAACAGATGCGTTTAAATACTCTGTCTCCGGCTGAAGGTGCCAAGCATGCGCCGAAGCGTGTAGGTCGTGGTATCGGTTCTGGCCTGGGTAAAACCGCTGGTCGTGGTCACAAAGGTCAGAACTCACGTTCTGGTGGTGGCGTACGTCGTGGTTTTGAAGGTGGTCAGATGCCTTTATATCGTCGTTTGCCGAAATTCGGCTTCACCTCTCGCAAAGCTATGATCACGGCAGAAGTTCGTCTGTCTGAACTGGCTTTAGTGGAAGGCGACGTAATCGACCTGAACACGCTGAAAGCCGCTAACGTTGTTGGTACCCAGATTGAGTTCGCGAAAGTTATGCTTTCAGGCGAAATCACTCGTGCGGTAACTCTGCGTGGTCTGCGTGTCACCAAAGGCGCTCGTGCTGCTATCGAAGCTGCTGGCGGTAAAATTGAGGAATAAGTAGCAGATGGCTAAGCAACCAGGATTAGATTTTCAAAGTGCTAAAGGCGGATTAGGCGAACTGAAGCGCAGACTTTTGTTTGTTATCGGTGCGCTTATTGTTTTCCGTATCGGCTCTTTTATTCCGATTCCTGGTATCGATGCCACTGTGCTTGCTAAATTGCTCGAGCAGCAGAGAGGGACCATCATTGAAATGTTTAACATGTTCTCTGGTGGTGCTCTCAGTCGTGCTTCTATCTTTGCCTTGGGTATCATGCCGTATATTTCGGCATCGATTATTATCCAACTGCTAACTGTGGTTCATCCGGCGTTGGCAGAAATAAAGAAAGAAGGGGAGGCTGGCCGTCGTAAGATTAGTCAGTACACCCGCTATGGCACGTTGGTATTGGCTATATTCCAATCGATCGGTATTGCTACCGGTCTGCCGAATATGCCTGGGATGCAAGGTCTGGTAATCAACCCAGGCTTTGCTTTCTATTTTACCGCTGTTGTTAGCTTGGTCACAGGGACGATGTTCCTAATGTGGCTTGGCGAACAGATTACTGAGCGTGGTATCGGTAACGGTATTTCAATCATAATCTTTGCTGGTATTGTTGCCGGTCTTCCACCTGCAATAGCCCATACCATCGAGCAAGCTCGGCAAGGCGACCTGCACTTCCTCCTGTTGCTGTTGGTTGCAGTATTAGTGTTTGCAGTAACCTTCTTCGTTGTTTTCATTGAACGTGGTCAACGTCGTATCGTCGTTAACTATGCTAAACGTCAACAAGGTCGTCGTGTTTATGCAGCACAGAGCACACATTTACCGTTGAAAGTGAATATGGCCGGGGTTATCCCTGCAATCTTTGCTTCCAGCATAATTCTGTTCCCTGCCACGATTGCATCATGGTTCGGGGGCGGAACAGGTTGGAACTGGCTGACGACTATTTCGATGTATTTGCAGCCAGGACAGCCGCTTTATGTGTTACTCTATGCGTCTGCAATCATCTTCTTCTGTTTCTTCTACACGGCGTTGGTGTTTAACCCACGTGAAACAGCAGATAACCTGAAGAAGTCCGGTGCATTCGTGCCAGGAATTCGTCCGGGAGAGCAAACGGCGAAGTACATCGATAAAGTAATGACGCGTCTAACCTTAATTGGTGCGATGTATATTACTTTCATCTGCCTGATCCCGGAGTTCATGCGTGACGCGATGAAAGTACCATTTTACTTTGGTGGTACCTCCCTACTTATCGTAGTGGTGGTCATCATGGACTTTATGGCTCAAGTGCAAACTCTGATGATGTCTAGTCAGTACGAGTCTGCATTGAAGAAAGCAAACCTGAAAGGCTATAACCGCTAATTCAGGGATGTTTGAGAAGTTACGGAGAGTAAAAATGAAAGTTCGTGCTTCCGTCAAGAAATTATGTCGTAACTGCAAAATTGTTAAGCGTAACGGTGTCGTTCGCGTAATCTGCAGTGCCGAACCAAAGCATAAACAGCGTCAAGGCTGATTTATCTTGCATATTTTTCTTGCAAAGTTGGGTTGAGCTGGCTAGATTAGCCAGCCAATCTTTTGTATGTGACTGCAATGCTATTTGAGTATCCTGAAAACGGGCTTTTCAGAATGGTATTGCTGTATAAAATAGTAGGAGTGCATAGTGGCCCGTATAGCAGGCATTAACATTCCTGATCAGAAACATACCGTTATCGCTTTAACAGCGATCTTCGGCATCGGTAAGACCCGTTCACAGGCTATCTGTGTTGCTGCGGGTATTGCTGAAAATGTTAAGATCAGTGAGCTGTCTGAAGAGCAAATCGAGAAGCTGCGTGACGAAGTTGCCAAGTACGTTGTAGAAGGTGATCTGCGTCGTGAGGTGACCCTGAGCATCAAGCGTCTGATGGACCTTGGGACTTATCGTGGTTTGCGTCATCGTCGTGGTCTACCAGTTCGCGGTCAGCGTACTAAGACCAACGCACGTACCCGTAAGGGTCCGCGTAAACCGATCAAGAAATAATCGGGGTGATTGAATAATGGCAAAGGCACCTATTCGTGCACGCAAGCGTGTAAGAAAGACAGTCTCTGACGGTGTGGCTCATATCCATGCTTCTTTCAACAACACCATCGTTACCATTACAGATCGTCAAGGTAACGCATTGGGTTGGGCAACAGCAGGTGGTTCCGGTTTCCGTGGATCTCGTAAGTCTACTCCGTTTGCAGCGCAAGTTGCAGCAGAGCGCTGCGCTGACGCAGTGAAAGAATACGGTATCAAGAATCTGGAAGTTATGGTTAAAGGACCTGGTCCGGGCCGTGAGTCTACTATCCGTGCGTTAAACGCGGCTGGTTTTCGCATCACTAATATTACTGATGTGACTCCGATCCCTCATAACGGTTGTCGTCCGCCGAAAAAGCGCCGCGTATAACGCTGCTTTTAGGTTTGTTGGAGAGAGAAAATGGCAAGATATTTGGGTCCTAAGCTCAAGCTGAGCCGTCGTGAGGGCACAGACCTGTTCCTTAAGTCTGGCGTTCGCGCGATTGACACCAAGTGTAAGATTGAACAACCACCTGGCCAGCACGGTGCGCGTAAACCGCGTCTGTCTGACTACGGTGTGCAGTTACGTGAAAAACAAAAAGTTCGCCGTATCTATGGTGTTCTAGAACGTCAATTCCGTAACTACTATAAAGAAGCAGCACGTCTGAAAGGCAACACCGGTGCAAACCTGTTGCAATTGCTGGAAGGCCGTCTGGATAACGTAGTTTACCGTATGGGCTTTGGCGCAACTCGTGCTGAATCACGTCAGCTGGTTAGTCATAAAGCTATCATGGTAAATGGTCGCGTTGTTAACATCGCTTCTTATCAGGTATCTCCGAATGACGTAGTCAGCATCCGTGAGAAAGCTAAAAAGCAGTCTCGTGTTAAGGCAGCTTTGGAGCTGGCTGAGCAGCGTGAAAAGCCGACTTGGCTGGAAGTTGATGCTGTCAAGATGGAAGGTGTGTTCAAACGTATTCCTGAACGTACTGATCTGTCTGCGGACATTAACGAACACCTGATCGTCGAGCTTTACTCCAAGTAAAGCTTAGTACCAAAGAGAGGACACAATGCAGGGTTCTGTGACAGAGTTTCTAAAACCGCGCCTGGTAGATATCGAGCAAGTGAGTTCGACGCATGCCAAGGTGACCCTTGAGCCGTTAGAGCGTGGCTTTGGCCATACTCTCGGCAACGCACTGCGCCGTATTCTG
This sequence comes from Yersinia rochesterensis, assembly GCF_003600645.1. Taxonomy (NCBI): domain Bacteria; kingdom Pseudomonadati; phylum Pseudomonadota; class Gammaproteobacteria; order Enterobacterales; family Yersiniaceae; genus Yersinia; species Yersinia rochesterensis. Next base: position 4,064,265 of record NZ_CP032482.1, on the reverse strand, counting down.
CTTTCATCTATGCCGGGTTGCGCTGTGACCGAGGTTGAGATTGATGGTGTACTACATGAGTACAGCACCAAAGAAGGCGTACAGGAAGATATCCTGGAGATCCTGCTCAACCTGAAAGGGCTGGCGGTGAGAGTTCAGGGCAAAGATGAAGTTATTCTTACCCTGAATAAGTCTGGCATTGGCCCTGTGACTGCAGCCGATATCACCCATGATGGTGATGTCGAAATCGTCAAGCCGCAGCACGTTATCTGCCACCTGACCGATGAAAACGCATCTATTAGTATGCGTATCAAAGTTCAACGTGGTCGTGGTTATGTGCCGGCTTCTGCCCGAATTCATTCGGAAGAAGATGAGCGCCCGATTGGTCGTCTGTTAGTAGACGCATGCTATAGCCCTGTAGAGCGAATTGCCTACAATGTTGAAGCAGCGCGTGTAGAACAGCGTACCGACCTGGACAAGTTGGTTATCGAGATGGAAACCAATGGTACGATCGATCCTGAAGAGGCGATCCGCCGTGCGGCAACTATCTTGGCTGAACAGCTTGAAGCTTTCGTTGACCTACGTGATGTACGTCAGCCGGAAGTTAAAGAAGAGAAGCCAGAGTTTGATCCGATCCTGCTGCGCCCTGTTGACGATCTGGAATTGACTGTCCGCTCTGCTAACTGCCTCAAGGCAGAAGCTATCCACTACATCGGTGATCTGGTACAGCGTACCGAGGTTGAGTTGCTGAAAACGCCTAACCTGGGTAAAAAATCTCTTACTGAGATTAAAGACGTGCTTGCATCACGTGGTCTTTCTTTAGGCATGCGCCTAGAAAATTGGCCGCCGGCTAGCATTGCTGATAACGAGTAACCGGATCACAGGTTAAGGTTTTACTGAGAAGGATAAGGTCATGCGCCATCGTAAGAGTGGTCGTCAACTGAACCGTAACAGCAGCCATCGCCAGGCTATGTTCCGTAACATGGCCGGCTCTTTGGTTCGTCATGAGATAATCAAGACGACCCTGCCGAAAGCGAAAGAGCTGCGTCGCGTTGTTGAGCCGCTGATTACTCTTGCCAAGACCGACAGCGTAGCTAATCGTCGTCTGGCATTCGCCCGCACTCGTGATAACGAGATCGTGGCAAAACTGTTTAACGAGCTAGGCCCGCGTTTCGCGAGCCGCGCCGGTGGTTACACTCGCATTCTGAAGTGTGGCTTCCGTGCAGGCGACAACGCACCGATGGCTTACATCGAGTTAGTTGATCGTGCTGCATCGCAAGCAGAAGTAGTTGCTGCAGAGTAATCTGTAAACGCGTAAAAAAACCGGGCTTGCCCGGTTTTTTTACGTCCAGAATTCAGCAACATGGTTTCCATTCTTCATCTCTTTACACCGTGCCACTTATTATTTATCTGCCAATCCATTAATCTTAACTAGCACTCCATTTTATGGGGCTGATTGGAGGATATATGGGATTAGTCGATGAATGGGCTGAAAGACACATTATTAATGCTCAAGAGAATGGAGAACTGGATAATCTTTCGGGAAATGGCAAACCCTTGTTGCTTGATGATGACCGCCTTGTTCCTCCTGAACTAAGAGCTGGCTATAGATTATTGAAGAATGCCGGATATCTTCCTCCTGAATTGCAGGATCGTCAGGAAGCACTGACTATCACTGATTTATTATCGCAACTGGATAAACAACACCAAGATTACCCTAACTTGCATAAAAGACTGGTCCTACTGGAACTAAGATTAAAGCAAGCGGGGTTTAGCACGGACTTTTTACACAAAGAGTATCAGCACAAAGTGGCAGATAAGCTGTCCAAAGAGGAGTAATGCATGCTAAAAATTGGGCAACTCGCTAAACTTGCAGATGTCACGCCAGATACTATTCGCTATTACGAAAAGCAAGGCATGATGGAGCATGGCGAACGTACGGAAGGTGGCTACAGACTTTACACTGAACAAGATTTGCAGCGTTTACGTTTCATTCGTTATGCAAAGCAGCTTGGTTTTACATTAGAAACAATTGCTGAGTTATTGTCGATCCGTGTTGATCCGGAACATCACACATGCCAAGAGTCTAAGGCGATTGTAGATTCTCGGCTACATGATGTGGAAAGCAAGATCATAGAGTTGAAAAAGATGCAGGAGTCTTTAAAACGACTTAGTAATGCGTGTTGCGGTAGTACGCACGCCACGACTTATTGCTCAATTTTGGAGGCACTGGAGCAAGGGGCAACTGAAGAGTTAGCTAGAGACTAAATTTTTTTAGAGGATGGGTTTTTATCCGTATTTATAGGCAGTATTATTCGTGTGTTTTTTGATCAATATTTCATTGGTGAGGTACTACTATGACGACATATCGGCATACTAAAGGAAAAATTAAAGACAATGCGCTGGAAGCCCTGCTCCATGATCCACTATTTAGGCAACGTATTGAGAAGAATGCTAAAGGCAAAGGAAGCTACCAGCGTAAAGAAAAACACGGTAAAGGCGGTAACTGGGAGGCCAGTGGTAAGCAATCAATAGATTTATTACCACTGGCCTCCTGATTTGAAAGCAATAAAAAAGCCATCAATATTGATGGCTTTCTACATTTAATAAAGCTGAAATTATTTTGGTTGTTGCGCTTTCAGTAGGTCACGAATTTCAGCAAGCAGTTTTTCTTCTGTTGTTGGTGCTGGCGGCGCTGCAGGTTCTTCCGCTTTTTCGCGACGTAGTTTATTCATTAGTTTAACGGCTGAGAAAATAGCGAGTGCGACAATGACGAAATCAAAAACGCTTTGAATAAAACTACCATAATTCATTACAACAGCAGGTATAGTTCCTTCGGCGGCACGTAATACGAAATGGAATTGTTTGAAATCGACCCCACCGAGCAATAAACCTAATGGTGGCATAATGATATCGGCAACAAGTGAGGAGACAATTCTGCCAAATGCAGCTCCAATAATTACCCCGACAGCCAAGTCGACCACATTGCCACGCATGGCAAATTCACGAAATTCCTTCATAAAACTCATAACTAACACCCCCCTTTAAAATGAACTACTTAATCTTAGCTAAATAAAACTGGATACAGCCATAATTATAGGAAAATTTTTCCATTCTCAATGGGAATAGTTTTAATTTAATCATCATTAATTACAAGAAGAACGGACTTGGCTGGAACAGCCGCTCCACATCAGGGACGAATTTTTTGTGAGTAATAAACATTATTACATGATCGCCCTGCTTAATAACGGAGTTACCATTTGCAATAATAACTTCGTCACCACGAACAATTGCCCCAATAGTTGTACCCGGCGGCAGCTTTATATCTTCAACCATTCGGCCTACCACTTTTGATGTTGTTTCATCACCGTGGGCAATAGCTTCTATTGCTTCAGCAACACCTCGTCTTAATGACGAGACACTGACAATATCGGCTTTGCGGACATGGCCTAATAATGCGGAAATAGTAGCTTGTTGTGGCGATATAACAATATCAATAACACTTCCCTGAACCAGGTCGACATAGGCACTGCGCTGGATTAGTACCATTGCCTTTTTAGCGCCCATGCGTTTTGCCAACATAGCTGACATAATATTTGCTTCATCATCATTGGTAATGGCGATGAAAACATCAACCTGTTCAATATGTTCTTCTGCTAACAATTCCTGATCTGATGCATCACCATAAAATACGATAGTATCGTGCAGCATTTCTGCTAATTCAGCCGCACGTTGCTGGTCGCGTTCGATTAACTTTACGCTGTAATCTTTTTCCAATCGTAACGCTAAGCCCGCCCCTACATTTCCACCACCAACAATCATGATGCGCTTATAGGGTTTTTCCAGCCGTTGCAATTCACTCATTACGGCCCGGATATGCTGCGAGGCAGCAACAAAGAATACTTCATCACCCGCTTCAATAATTGTCGAACCCTGCGGACGAATTGGCCGATCTTGACGAAATATTGCCGCGACTCTGGTATCAATATGCGGCATATGTTCACGTAAAGATGATAATGCATTCCCGACTAGTGGCCCGCCATAATAGGCTTTGACCGCCGCAATGCTGACTTTACCTTCAGCAAAATTCACCACCTGCAAAGCACCCGGATATTCGATAAGTTTATAGATGTAATCTATAACTAACTGTTCCGGTGAGATTAAATGATCAATAGGAACCGCTTCCGGTAGAAATAGTTTATCTGCTTCACGAATATATTCAGCCGAACGAATGCGAGCGATACGATTTGGTGTGTTAAATAGCGAGTAAGCTATTTGGCAGGCAACCATATTAGTTTCATCTGAGTTAGTCACTGCTACCAACATATCGGCATCTTCTGCCCCAGCTTCCCGCAAAATACGCGGGTGCGACCCATGCCCTTGCACGACTCGAAGATCAAATTTATCTTGTAGCTGGCGTAGCCGACCAGAGTCGACATCAACGACCGTGATGTCATTGTTCTCACCTACCAGATTTTCTGCCAGGGTACCGCCGACTTGCCCCGCCCCAAGAATAATTATTTTCATAGCGCTCTCTGTTTCACACTGAAATTAGGTTTGAGGCAGCAAAGGCCACGACTATCTTTTGATCAACTTTGCATAATAAAAACCATCGCCATCCTCAGGATGTGGCAGGTTTTGTCTACCGGGCGCTGAAGTTGTACCGGTTTCGACCAATTCTGCTTCACTGTGCCGTTGCAGGAAAGCGGCTATCTGCTGCTGATTCTCTTCTGGCAATATAGAGCAGGTAGCATAAACCATTACGCCACCTTGTTTTAGTTTAGGCCAGATAGCTTCAAGTATCTCAGATTGAAGTTGGGCCAGGTCGGCAATATCGCTGTCTCGGCGCAACCATTTGATATCGGGATGCCGGCGAATAACCCCGGTTGCTGAGCAAGGGGCATCTAACAGAATTCGGTCGAATTGCTGATCACCGCACCATTCATCCGGGGTTCGGCCATCACCGACTCGCACGTCCGCATGTAATTTCAGACGTTGTAAGTTCTCTTTAACTCGGCTGAGACGCTGTTCATCTATATCGATAGCTAATACATGGGCCTTTGGCGCTGCTTCCAATATATGAGTTGTTTTACCCCCTGGAGCGGCACACAAATCGAGGATCTGTTCACCATTTTGGGGATCAAGCAGATCAACACAGCCTTGTGCGGATGCATCTTGCACTGTTACCCAGCCGAGTTCAAAACCGGGGAGAGCGCCGACAGCACAAGGTGTAATAAGGCGAACAGCATCAGGATAAAGATCATGAGGTAGAGCATCAATATTAGCTTGCTTCAACAGCTCAAGGTATTCACTACGTGAATGATGTAGCCGGCTTACGCGCAGCCACATTGGCGGTTTTTGATTATTTGCGTCCAAAATCTGCTGCCATTGATCTGGATAGGCGTGTTTAATCCGCGCCAGTAGCCAGCTTGGATGCAGGTAGTGACTCTCGTTATTTGCAGCTCGCTCTAATAATTCCACTTGCTGGCGCTGGAATTGGCGCAGTACCCCATTAATTAACCCTTTTAATTGGGGGCGTTTCAATGCGGTAGCCCCCTCAACTGTTTCCGCCAGCGCTGCATGAGGGGGAATGCGCGTGTATATCAGCTGATAAAGTCCAACCATAATCAAATAATGAAAAACGCGCTGTTTGCCCGTCATCGGGCGTGCCATTAATTGCTTGATGCACCATTCGAGCTGCGGTAAAACACGCAAAGTGCCAAAACACAACTCCTGCAGCAATGCGCGATCTTTATCGGAAATATTTTTATGTAGCCCAGGTAAAACGGTACTGAGCGATTGCCCCTGATCCAATACCTGGCTAATTGCTTTGGCAGCGATGCTGCGGAGATTATATGTGTTTTTCATAACCAAAAAAGCCGACAAACGTCAGCAAATAAAGGGAAAGTAGCCCGATGATGAAGTATCGGGCGATGAAACTTATACCCGTTGGGTATATGATTAAATAGATCTTTTATGCTAACTGGTTACCGGGAGTAAACCATTCGCGCCGCGAATTTAACAAATCTGCTGCTGACATCGCTTTCTTTCCAGCCGGTTGCAGTTGCGTGATATTCAAAACACCATCAGCGGTGGCAATTTGAATGCCATGCTTATCGGCCTGAATGATTGTTCCAGGAGCGGCATTGTCAATAGTCGCGAGCACTTGTGCTTGCCAAACTTTGATCGGCTGCGCATCAACAACGAAATAGCTGACTGGCCAAGGATTGAAGGCGCGAATACAACGCTCTAACTGAACAGCAGAAAGTGACCAATCTAGTTTGGCTTCCTCTTTGCTCAGTTTTTCTGCATAGGTTACTTGCGCTTCGTCCTGTACTTCGGGCTGTGCACGGCCTTCGGCCAACTGTTGCAGTGTGACTAATAAGCCCTGAGGGCCAAGTTGCGCCAATTTATCGTACAGTGTCGCACTGGTGTCTTCTGGCTGAATATCACACTCAATCTTATGCAACATATCACCGGTATCCAGCCCGGCATCCATCTGCATGATAGTCACACCGGTTTTTGCATCGCCGGCCCATAATGAGCGTTGGATCGGAGCAGCACCACGCCAGCGCGGCAACAGGGAACCATGGACATTAATACAGCCTAATCGCGGCATGGTTAAAACAGATGCCGGCAGAATCAAGCCATAAGCAACCACCACCATAATATCCGCGTTAAGATCGGCAACTAAGTGCTGATTTTCTTCCAGGCGTAATGATTTTGGCTGAAAAACGGGAATGTTGTGTTGTTCAGCTAATACCTTCACCGGGCTTGGGGTAAGCTTATTTCCTCGGCCTGCTGGGCGGTCAGGTTGTGTGAAAACCCCCACAATCTGATGTTGAGAAGACAACAACGCGCCTAAATGGCGCGCTGCAAAGTCAGGAGTTCCGGCAAAAATAATCCGCAAAGAGTCAAACACATTGGTTTCCTGCAATTAATAGGTTTCCTGTATTAGAGTCAGTTAGTCGGCTCGAGCATTTAGCTTGGCCATTTTCTCCAGCTTCTGGCGGATACGCTGACGTTTCAGTGGAGATAAATAATCCACAAACAGTTTGCCCACCAAATGATCCATTTCATGCTGGATACAAATCGCCAATAAGTCATCAGCTTCTAGCTCGAACGGTTTACCGTCACGATCCAGCGCCCTGATTTTGACTTTTTCAGCCCGAGGAACTAACGCGCGTTGCTCTGGAATGGATAAGCAACCTTCTTCAATACCGGTTTCACCGCTTTTTTCCAACAGTTCAGGGTTAATCAACACTAAACGTTGGTCACGATTTTCCGAGACATCGATGACGATAATTTGCAGGTGAACATCCACTTGTGTTGCAGCAAGGCCAATACCTTCCTCTGCGTACATGGTTTCGAACATGTCGTCCACGATACGCTGGATTTCACCATTAACTTCTTTTACCGGCGCTGCAATTTTGCGCAGCCGCTCGTCTGGGTAATGTAATACTTGTAATACTGACATAAATATCTAGATCTGCGTCCGAGTAGTGAATGATATTCAATCTCTATTCTAGACATTTCCGGCCATGATTGACAGCATCGTCTACCAATTGAACAAATCGGCGTCAGTTTAGGAAATATGCCAGGGAGGCGATATGCTAGCGGCAGAATTATGGCTCAGGATGAGCTACGTCAAAGGGCTCGGGGCAATAAAAAGCAGCGCATTGGTAAGGCGGTTACTGGCCAGCGGTGATGTTCACCTTGGGAGATTGGCCGCCTATGGGTTAGATCCCCAGCAATGTCAGCAATTTACTCAGGTCGATCCCCATTATATTGACGCCACCCTGACCTGGCTGGATCACCCCTCGCATTACTTATTCACATACGGCGAGCCTGGCTATCCACCGCGTTTAGCTCATATTTCTACTGCTCCCCTGATGATTTTTGTTTCCGGTGAACTTGATGCCCTTTATCGGCCACAAATTGCCATGGTGGGCAGTCGCCATTTTAGCCATTATGGCGAACAGTGGGGGCGATATTTCGCTTCAGAATTGGCTCAAACTGGGTTAGTCATTACCAGTGGTCTGGCTGTGGGGATTGACGGAATCTGCCATAAGGCGGCCCTGAATGCTAAAGGAAAAACCATTGCTGTATTAGGTAGTGGATTGGAGCACATATACCCACGTCGTCACAGTCAATTAGCGCGCGAAATTGAGTATCAAGGTGGGGCTTTAGTCTCCGAGTTTCTGACAACAGCATTACCTATCGCCGCTCATTTTCCTCGAAGAAACCGTATTATCAGCGGATTAAGTTCCGCAGTGTTAGTTGTTGAAGCAACAATGAAAAGTGGCTCTTTAATTACTGCCCGCTATGCTATGGATCAAGGCCGAGATGTTTTTGCACTTCCGGGGCCACTCGGCAGCGCAACCAGTGAGGGGGTTCACTGGCTAATTCAGCAGGGGGCATACTTGGCCAAATCTGCTCATGAGGTTGCTGAACAGGTTGGCGGTTCGCTGCAATGGATATCATTGCCCGACAAAGTAATTATTTCTTCATCTGAGGGGCAAGTTGAATTGCCATTTGCCGATGTGTTGGCTAACGTAGGAGATGAGGTGACACCCGTTGATGTCGTCGCCGAACGTGCCGGCCAACCTGTGCCAGATATCGTTAGCAAATTGCTCGAACTGGAGTTAGCAGGGTGGATCGCAGCTGTACCCGGCGGCTATGTCCGATTAAGGAGGGCAGGCCATGTTCGACGTTCTAATTTACTTATTTGAAACTTATATGCATAACGAGTCGGAAATGCTTGTTGATCAAGACAGGATTACTGATGATCTTGCACAAGCAGGTTTCTATCGTGAGGATATCAACAACGCCCTGAACTGGTTAGAGGCTCTCGCCGACCTACAAGAGGGGCAGAAAGCACCTTATCTCTATGCTGCTGATCCGCAAGCACTGCGTATTTATACGGCGGAAGAGTGTCAACGTCTGGATGCCACTTGCCGTGGTTTTATCCTGTTTCTTGAACAAATTCAGGTATTACACCTTGATACCCGTGAGATGGTTATCGACCGTATTATGGCATTGGACTCGAATGAGATTGACCTAGAGGATCTCAAATGGGTTGTGTTAATGGTGCTGTTTAACATTCCGGGTTATGAAAGCGCCTATCAGCAGATGGAAGAGTTACTTTTTGAAGTCAATGAAGGTTATTTGCACTAAGTGGTAATATCACTGGCAAATAACTTTATATAGAAGGCGTTATGACAAAAACAGTTACTGCTAAGGATAATGGGTCGTGTCCGGAGTGCGGAGCGGCGTTAGTCATTCGCAGCGGCGGTCATGGCCCATTCCTTGGTTGCTCACATTATCCAGGTTGCCAGTACATGCGCCCGCTGAAAGCGCAATCTGACGGCCATATCGTGAAAGTTCTGGAAGGGCAACATTGCCCTGAATGTGGTTCAGAAATGGTGTTGCGGCAAGGACGTTTTGGTATGTTTATTGGTTGTAGCCAATATCCGCAATGCGATCATACCGAAGTTATTGATAAACCGGATGAAACATCAATAGACTGTCCACAATGTGGGCAAGGAAAATTGCTACAGCGCAAATCTCGGTTTGGAAAAGTCTTCCATGCTTGCAATCGTTATCCCGATTGCCAGTTTACAATTAATCAGCAACCCATTACTGGAGAGTGTGTTTATTGCCACTATCCATTGTTAATGGAAAAGAAAACAGCACAAGGCGTAAAACGTTTTTGCGCCAGCAAGTTATGCGGGAAGGCAGTAGTCAGTGAGTAATAACAACGTGAGTAAGCCAGAGAATAGTGCCGTTTTGGCGGATGTGTTGCGGGCATTGCAACAAGAAGAGGTTATCGCCTACCCGACAGAGGCTGTGTTCGGGCTGGGCTGTGATCCTGATAGTGAAAAGGCTGTTAATGCATTATTAGCATTAAAACAGCGGCCATGGCAGAAAGGGCTGATTCTAATTGCCGCCAATTATGAACAGTTAAAACCGTATGTGAATGACGCGGCACTAAGTGACGCCCAGCGAGAGGCTATTTTTTCCTGTTGGCCAGGGCCGGTAACTTGGGTTATTCCTGCCCGCCCTGAAACACCGCGCTGGCTAACGGGCAGCTTTGATTCATTAGCCGTGAGAGTCAGTGACCACCCACTTGTACAGCAGCTTTGCTCGCAGTATGGCAAACCGTTGGTTTCAACCAGCGCTAACTTAAGTGGCCAAGAACCTTGCCGTACAACTGAAGAAGTCAGAATACAGTTTGGTGTTTCACTGCCCGTATTCACTGGTTTAGTTGGCGGGCGTTTGAATCCATCTGAGATTAGAGATGCTTTAACCGGTAAACAATTTCGTCAAGGATAGGAAATAGCATGGATCAGAAGTTTGCAGTGTTTGGTAACCCAATTGGGCACAGTAAGTCACCAAGGATCCATGCGCTCTTTGCTGAGCAAACGGGCATTGAACATCGTTACGGTATGGTTTTGGCTCCTAATGAAACTTTTGAAGAGACATTAACGTCTTTTTTTGCGGGCGGAGCGATAGGCGCGAACATAACGACACCGTTTAAAGAACGTGCTCATGCAAAGTGCGACGAATTGACCGATCGCGCGTCACTGGCCGGTGCCGTCAATACTATTAAGCAATTAAAAGATGGGCGCTTGTTGGGTGATAACACCGATGGCATTGGTTTGCTCAGTGATCTTGAGCGACAGGGTCTGATCCAAACAACCGACCGTATCCTATTGGTGGGGGCTGGTGGGGCGGCTCGGGGTGTTATCCTTCCTTTACTTTCCTATGGCTGTAAGGTTGTTATCACTAACCGGACTTATGCTCGCGCGCAGCAACTTGCAGAAGTATTCCATCATTTAGGGGATATAGATGCTATCGAGATGCAAGATCTGAGTGGGCAGCAGTTTGATTTAATCATCAATGCGACAGCCTCAGGCATTCATGGTGAAGTACCAAACCTGCCTATAGATATTATTAGCCCACAAACCCGTTGTTACGACATGTTCTATCAGGCTGATATTACGCCATTTTTAACCTGGAGTACGCGCTTGGGGGTGACGAACTATGCCGATGGTTTGGGCATGCTGGTGGGGCAGGCGGCGCATGCTTTTCAGTTATGGCATGGTGTGATACCTGAAATTACCCCTGTATTAAATCAGCTGCGTGATGAGTTAGGTAAATAGAAAGTCACGGAGTAATGCAGGGAAGATATGGTTAATTCCCTGCATCAGAAATTAATCTCTATTTGGTTTCTGCCAGATAGTCATCTTTCCAGCGCACATAGTTACCCGCAGAATAAAGTAGGCCTTCTAATTCAGCGGGCGTTAAAGGGCGGACTTGTCTGGCTGGGCTGCCCATATAAAGGTGGCCGCTAACCAGTTTTTTTCCAGTAGAAACTAAACTACCCGCTCCAATCATCACATCATCTTCTACAATAGCACCATCTAATACGATGGAGCCCATTCCCACTAATACCCGATTGCCAATGGTACAACCGTGGAGCATGGCTTTATGTCCGACAGTCACATCTTCGCCAATAATCAGCGGATTCCCCTTGGGATTATGTTCTGAGTGATGGGTAACATGTAACACGCTACCGTCTTGAATATTAGAACGTGCGCCAATGCTAACCTGATTAACATCACCACGAATGGCAACTAACGGCCAGACACTGACATCATCACCCAAAATAACATTACCAATGATCACACTGGATCTATCGATCATGACTCGTTCACCTAGCGTAGGTAAGTAATGAAGATAAGGGCGAATAGCATCAGACATAATAATAGCCTCTTTATAAGAAAGTACTTTACCGGCAATACTAGCCTTTGCTGGTGGAATTACAACCAATCGGCGGTGGGGATCGCCATGAAAACACAGCGGATCGACCAAGATCTGCACGTAAGGAGTGAAAAGTATTCAAACAGAAGAAAAACGCGAAAAAAGTGTTGTGCAAAAAATTCGACTCCCTATAATGCGCATCCATCGAGACGGCACACAACGAATCAAGTAGTTGAGTGGCCGACGAAGAGAACAGAGAAAATCAACGAAATTAGTAGTTGACTCTGAATGAGGAAAGCGTAATATGCGCACCTCGCGTTACCAACCACGGGTTGCTAACGCACTGCTCTTTAACAATTTATCAGACAATCTGTGTGGGCACTCGCAAGACGATATCGAAGCCTGTTTCGACAGGCAGAAGAAATATCAAAGTCTTGAAGAGTGACCAAAGCAGTACACATTTGAACTTCGGTTCGAATGCATATTTGCAGAAAGTAATCTTTGAGCATCGCTATGTTAACTCATAGCAAATCAAACAAATCTTAAATTGAAGAGTTTGATCATGGCTCAGATTGAACGCTGGCGGCAGGCCTAACACATGCAAGTCGAGCGGCAGCGGGAAGTAGTTTACTACTTTGCCGGCGAGCGGCGGACGGGTGAGTAATGTCTGGGAAACTGCCTGATGGAGGGGGATAACTACTGGAAACGGTAGCTAATACCGCATGACCTCGCAAGAGCAAAGTGGGGGACCTTCGGGCCTCACGCCATCGGATGTGCCCAGATGGGATTAGCTAGTAGGTGGGGTAATGGCTCACCTAGGCGACGATCCCTAGCTGGTCTGAGAGGATGACCAGCCACACTGGAACTGAGACACGGTCCAGACTCCTACGGGAGGCAGCAGTGGGGAATATTGCACAATGGGCGCAAGCCTGATGCAGCCATGCCGCGTGTGTGAAGAAGGCCTTCGGGTTGTAAAGCACTTTCAGCGAGGAGGAAGGCAGTCGTGTTAATAGCACGGTTGATTGACGTTACTCGCAGAAGAAGCACCGGCTAACTCCGTGCCAGCAGCCGCGGTAATACGGAGGGTGCAAGCGTTAATCGGAATTACTGGGCGTAAAGCGCACGCAGGCGGTTTGTTAAGTCAGATGTGAAATCCCCGCGCTTAACGTGGGAACTGCATTTGAAACTGGCAAGCTAGAGTCTTGTAGAGGGGGGTAGAATTCCAGGTGTAGCGGTGAAATGCGTAGAGATCTGGAGGAATACCGGTGGCGAAGGCGGCCCCCTGGACAAAGACTGACGCTCAGGTGCGAAAGCGTGGGGAGCAAACAGGATTAGATACCCTGGTAGTCCACGCTGTAAACGATGTCGACTTGGAGGTTGTGCCCTTGAGGCGTGGCTTCCGGAGCTAACGCGTTAAGTCGACCGCCTGGGGAGTACGGCCGCAAGGTTAAAACTCAAATGAATTGACGGGGGCCCGCACAAGCGGTGGAGCATGTGGTTTAATTCGATGCAACGCGAAGAACCTTACCTACTCTTGACATCCACAGAACTTAGCAGAGATGCTTCGGTGCCTTCGGGAACTGTGAGACAGGTGCTGCATGGCTGTCGTCAGCTCGTGTTGTGAAATGTTGGGTTAAGTCCCGCAACGAGCGCAACCCTTATCCTTTGTTGCCAGCACGTAATGGTGGGAACTCAAGGGAGACTGCCGGTGACAAACCGGAGGAAGGTGGGGATGACGTCAAGTCATCATGGCCCTTACGAGTAGGGCTACACACGTGCTACAATGGCAGATACAAAGTGAAGCGAACTCGCGAGAGCAAGCGGACCACATAAAGTCTGTCGTAGTCCGGATTGGAGTCTGCAACTCGACTCCATGAAGTCGGAATCGCTAGTAATCGTAGATCAGAATGCTACGGTGAATACGTTCCCGGGCCTTGTACACACCGCCCGTCACACCATGGGAGTGGGTTGCAAAAGAAGTAGGTAGCTTAACCTTCGGGAGGGCGCTTACCACTTTGTGATTCATGACTGGGGTGAAGTCGTAACAAGGTAACCGTAGGGGAACCTGCGGTTGGATCACCTCCTTACCTAACGATACGCATTGCGTAGTGTCCACACAGATTGTCTGATGAATGTAAATGAGCAAGAGCACCTGTTGATGTCGTGAGTTTCGACTCATGCTGATGCGAAACGGTTAGATTTCGGTTTAATCGGAACTTCGTGTCCCCATCGTCTAGAGGCCTAGGACACTGCCCTTTCACGGCTGTAACAGGGGTTCGAATCCCCTTGGGGACGCCAATCCGATAATGTGTGAAAGACATTATCAACTGAATATCTTAAAGATGACTTTACCAAGTCGTGTTTAAGATATTGCTCTTTAACAATCTGGAACAAGCTGAAAATTGAAACAATACAGCTGAAACTTATCTCTCCGTAGATGTACTGAGATAAGGATTAACCTGTATTAGAGTCTCTCAAATAATCGCAACGCAAGTTGTCTGCAAAGACACCTTCGGGTTGTGAGGTTAAGCGACTAAGCGTACACGGTGGATGCCTAGGCAGTCAGAGGCGATGAAGGGCGTGCTAATCTGCGAAAAGCGTCGGTAAGGTGATATGAACCGTTATAACCGACGATACCCGAATGGGGAAACCCAGTGCAATTCGTTGCACTATTGCATGGTGAATACATAGCCATGCAAGGCGAACCGGGGGAACTGAAACATCTAAGTACCCCGAGGAAAAGAAATCAACCGAGATTCCCCTAGTAGCGGCGAGCGAACGGGGAGGAGCCCAGAGTCTGAATCAGTTTGTGTGTTAGTGGAAGCGTCTGGAAAGTCGCAGGGTACAGGGTGATACTCCCGTACACAAAAACACACTTGCTGTGAACTCGATGAGTAGGGCGGGACACGTGACATCCTGTCTGAATATGGGGGGACCATCCTCCAAGGCTAAATACTCCTGACTGACCGATAGTGAACCAGTACCGTGAGGGAAAGGCGAAAAGAACCCCGGCGAGGGGAGTGAAATAGAACCTGAAACCGTGTACGTACAAGCAGTGGGAGCACCTTCGTGGTGTGACTGCGTACCTTTTGTATAATGGGTCAGCGACTTATATTTTGTAGCAAGGTTAACCGAATAGGGGAGCCGTAGGGAAACCGAGTCTTAACTGGGCGTCTAGTTGCAAGGTATAGACCCGAAACCCGGTGATCTAGCCATGGGCAGGTTGAAGGTTGGGTAACACTAACTGGAGGACCGAACCGACTAATGTTGAAAAATTAGCGGATGACTTGTGGCTGGGGGTGAAAGGCCAATCAAACCGGGAGATAGCTGGTTCTCCCCGAAAGCTATTTAGGTAGCGCCTCGTGAACTCATCTTCGGGGGTAGAGCACTGTTTCGGCTAGGGGGCCATCCCGGCTTACCAAACCGATGCAAACTCCGAATACCGAAGAATGTTATCACGGGAGACACACGGCGGGTGCTAACGTCCGTCGTGAAGAGGGAAACAACCCAGACCGCCAGCTAAGGTCCCAAAGTCATGGTTAAGTGGGAAACGATGTGGGAAGGCATAGACAGCCAGGATGTTGGCTTAGAAGCAGCCATCATTTAAAGAAAGCGTAATAGCTCACTGGTCGAGTCGGCCTGCGCGGAAGATGTAACGGGGCTAAACCATGCACCGAAGCTGCGGCAGCGACACTTAGGTGTTGTTGGGTAGGGGAGCGTTCTGTAAGCCGTTGAAGGTGACCTGTGAGGGTTGCTGGAGGTATCAGAAGTGCGAATGCTGACATAAGTAACGATAATGCGGGTGAAAAACCCGCACGCCGGAAGACCAAGGGTTCCTGTCCAACGTTAATCGGGGCAGGGTGAGTCGACCCCTAAGGCGAGGCTGAAAAGCGTAGTCGATGGGAAACAGGTTAATATTCCTGTACTTGGTGTTACTGCGAAGGGGGGACGGAGAAGGCTAGGCTAGCCGGGCGACGGTTGTCCCGGTTTAAGCATGTAGGCGGAGCGACTTGGTAAATCCGGTTGCTTATCAACGCTGAGGTGTGATGACGAGTCACTACGGTGATGAAGTAGTTGATGCCAAGCTTCCAGGAAAAGCCTCTAAGCATCAGGTAACATTAAATCGTACCCCAAACCGACACAGGTGGTCAGGTAGAGAATACTCAGGCGCTTGAGAGAACTCGGGTGAAGGAACTAGGCAAAATGGTGCCGTAACTTCGGGAGAAGGCACGCTGGCATTAGGTAATGGGACTTGCTCCCGGCGCCGAAGCCAGTCGCAGATACCAGCTGGCTGCAACTGTTTAATAAAAACACAGCACTGTGCAAACACGAAAGTGGACGTATACGGTGTGACGCCTGCCCGGTGCTGGAAGGTTAATTGATGGGGTCAGCCGCAAGGCGAAGCTCTTGATCGAAGCCCCAGTAAACGGCGGCCGTAACTATAACGGTCCTAAGGTAGCGAAATTCCTTGTCGGGTAAGTTCCGACCTGCACGAATGGCGTAATGATGGCCAGGCTGTCTCCACCCGAGACTCAGTGAAATTGAACTCGCTGTGAAGATGCAGTGTACCCGCGGCAAGACGGAAAGACCCCGTGAACCTTTACTATAGCTTGACACTGAACATTGAGCCTTGATGTGTAGGATAGGTGGGAGGCATTGAAGTGTGGACGCCAGTCTGCATGGAGCCAACCTTGAAATACCACCCTTTAATGTTTGATGTTCTAACTCGGCCCCGTAATCCGGGGTGAGGACAGTGTCTGGTGGGTAGTTTGACTGGGGCGGTCTCCTCCCAAAGAGTAACGGAGGAGCACGAAGGTTAGCTAATCACGGTCGGACATCGTGAGGTTAGTGCAAAGGCATAAGCTAGCTTGACTGCGAGAGTGACGGCTCGAGCAGGTACGAAAGTAGGTCTTAGTGATCCGGTGGTTCTGAATGGAAGGGCCATCGCTCAACGGATAAAAGGTACTCCGGGGATAACAGGCTGATACCGCCCAAGAGTTCATATCGACGGCGGTGTTTGGCACCTCGATGTCGGCTCATCACATCCTGGGGCTGAAGTAGGTCCCAAGGGTATGGCTGTTCGCCATTTAAAGTGGTACGCGAGCTGGGTTTAGAACGTCGTGAGACAGTTCGGTCCCTATCTGCCGTGGGCGTTGGAAGATTGAGAGGGGCTGCTCCTAGTACGAGAGGACCGGAGTGGACGAATCACTGGTGTTCGGGTTGTCATGCCAATGGCATTGCCCGGTAGCTAAATTCGGAAGAGATAACCGCTGAAAGCATCTAAGCGGGAAACTTGCCTCGAGATGAGTCTTCCCTGGGGCTTTAAGCCCCCTGAAGGAACGTTAAAGACTATGACGTTGATAGGCTGGGTGTGTAAGTGCAGCGATGCATTGAGCTAACCAGTACTAATGATCCGTGAGGCTTAACCTTACAACACCGAAGGTGTTTTGGTGATTTGAGAGAAATTAAGATTTTCAGCGAAGTTCCGAGATTGGATTGGCTGGCTGTGTGATATTGCATAGCGGGTTAATTAAAACAGAATTTGCCTGGCGGCCATAGCGCGGTGGACCCACCTGACTCCATGCCGAACTCAGAAGTGAAACGCCGTAGCGCCGATGGTAGTGTGGGGTCTCCCCATGCGAGAGTAGGACACTGCCAGGCATCAAATAAAGCCGAGACCCCATGCCAAAAGCGTGGGGTTTTTGCTATGTGGAAAAGAAAAAGAGAAAAGCCTTCTGCTGCGCAGAGGGCTTTTTTTATGTATCCACTTAAAACAAAATACAATATGAGTATATTGATCGGTTAGACTAGCGCCAGAGCCAGTAAGAATGAGTACTTAATGTTATGTCGAATCAATGTTCCCCGCTAAAACATCTTAATACTTTCGCGTTATCAGCCTATGCGAACAATGTCATCAGTGCCAACTCTCCTGAAGAATTGGTTGATGCATGGCGTGAGTCTGTCTCTAAGCATCGACCTGTGCTTTTGCTTGGTGAAGGTAGCAATGTACTATTTATCGAAAATTATTCAGGAACAGTGTTGCTTAATCGCATCAAGGGTATCACTTTCACCGAAGACGATATTGCCTGGCATCTTCATGTTGGAGCAGGGGAGAATTGGCATCAATTAGTCTGCTATTCGTTGCAAAACAACATGCCGGGTCTAGAAAACTTGGCTTTGATCCCAGGTTGTGTCGGCTCTGCCCCAATTCAAAATATTGGTGCATATGGTGTTGAGCTACAAAAAGTGTGTGAATACGTTGATTTGCTTGATATGGAGAAGGGCACAGTTCTGCGCCTTTCTGCGCTAGATTGTCAGTTTGGCTATCGTGATAGCATATTTAAGCATCGCTATGGCAATGGGTTCGCTATCGTCGCGGTGGGTATCAAGTTAGTGAAGTCGTGGATACCAACATTGGGTTATGGTGATTTAACTCGGATGGATCCATTGACCGTGACAGCAAAAGATATCTTCAACTCAGTCTGCGCGATGCGTAGGAGTAAACTCCCTGACCCAACAGTGACGGGCAATGCCGGCAGTTTCTTCAAGAATCCCGTTGTGGATGCAACTGTAGCTGCAGATATCGTGAAGCTCTTTCCCAATGCCCCCCATTACCCACAGCCCGATGGATCCGTAAAGCTGGCTGCGGGCTGGCTTATTGATCAATGCGCGCTTAAAGGACACCAGATTGGTGGAGCCGCGGTGCATCAGCAGCAAGCTTTGGTATTGATTAACCTCGCAGAGGCTACAGGCCAAGATGTACTCGGCCTTGCTAGCTATATTCGTCAGCAGGTCGCAAAGAAATTTGCCATCTGGCTGGAACCCGAGGTGCGCTTTATCGCTAGTGATGGTGAAGTTAATGCTGTGGAGTATTTGTCTTGAAAGATATTAAAGTCCCCTTGCGATTAATTGGCATACTGGCCGATGGTGCTTTTCACTCAGGTGAGCAATTGGGTGAAATGCTGGGTATGAGCCGCGCCGCAATTAATAAGCATATGCAAACTATCAAAGAATGGGGGCTGGATGTCTTCACCGTGCCTGGCAAAGGTTATAGTCTGCCAGCACCTATCCAATTACTTGATGAGCAGGCTATATTAAGTTATTTACCCGCCGGTCAAGTTGCGGTATTACCAGTAGTTGATTCGACGAATCAATATCTCTTAGACCGTATCACGGAACTTAAATCTGGTGATGCATGTGTTGCTGAATATCAGCAAGCAGGGCGTGGTAGACGTGGCCGCCAGTGGGTCTCTCCTTTTGGTGCTAATCTTTACTTATCAATGTATTGGCGATTGGAACAAGGCCCTGCGGCCGCAATGGGGTTAAGTTTAGTTGTAGGTATTGTCATGGCCGAGGTACTGCACAAATTGGGTGCAGGTCAAGTTCGTGTGAAGTGGCCAAATGATTTGTATTTAAATGATAAGAAGCTGGCGGGTATATTAGTAGAGCTCACTGGTAAAACGGGTGATGCAGCGCAGTTAGTTATTGGGGCCGGTATCAATCTGACCATGCGTGAATCTATGACCAATGTTATTAGCCAAGATTGGATTAACTTACAGGAAACTGGGGTTATTATTGATCGTAATAAACTGACTGCTGAATTATTATCTGAATTACGGCTAGCGGTGGTTAAATTTGAAAATGAAGGTCTGTCTGCCTTTATTTCTCGCTGGCGGGAAATGGACAATTATCTTGATCGTTCTGTAAAATTGATTATTGGGAATCAAGAAATATTTGGTATTTCTCGGGGGATAGATCAACAGGGCGCATTATTATTAGAACAAAATGGTAATGTAAAACCTTATATTGGTGGCGAAATATCCCTTCGTGGAGTTTAGTCAATAAACTAAGCGGGCAGTTATTACTACCCGCTATCTACTATTTTCTTAAACGCACATTTTCAACCGCATGATTGGCACTTTTTGTCATTATCAGACTTGCTCGCTCACGGGTCGGTAATATATTCTGCTTTAAATTCAATCCATTAATCTCTTTCCATAACTGTGTTGCAATCTTGACTGCTTCGGTTTCAGGCAATTTTGCATAGTTATGGAAGTAAGAGTCAGGATTGGAAAACGCACCTTGACGAAACTTAAGGAACCGATTGATATACCAACTTTGGAGTAAATCCTCAGGCGCATCCACGTATATAGAGAAATCTACAAAGTCAGAAACGAATACACGATGTGGATCATGAGGGTAATCCATCCCGCTTTGTAACACATTTAATCCCTCTAATATAAGAATGTCCGGCTGTTTGATAATTTTATTACCATCAGGGACAATATCGTATATTAAATGAGAATAAACGGGTGCCGTAACATAGTCAGCCCCGGATTTTACTTCAGAGACAAATTTCACCAAACTGTGCATATCATAGGATTGCGGGAATCCTTTTTTCTTCATCAGTCCGCGCTCGTTAAGCACTTTATTCGGATAAAGAAAACCATCAGTAGTAATCAGTTCTACACTGCGATGCTCTGGCCAGCGGCTCAGCAATGCTTGTAATAAGCGGGCCGTTGTACTTTTACCCACCGCAACACTGCCCGCAATACCAATAACATAGGGAATGCGTTGGCCATCAGTTCCAAGGAATTGTTCCAGAACTGCCTGGCGACGCAAATTAGAACTGATATAAAAATTAAGTAGACGTGAGAGCGGCAGATAAATCTGTGCCACTTCATCTAAGGAAAGGTCTTCGTTAATCCCTTTGAGTTTAACGATTTCTTCTTCTGTTAGCGTCAATGGTACTGAGTCGCGTAAAGCGGCCCACTGAGTACGATCGAACTGTAGATAAGGCGTCGCTAAAGATTGATCTCTTTTTATCATAAGCCAAATTCTGCCTGTTAACGCAGGTTGGGAAAGGCGCTGGACGCCAACTCCAGATAATAAACAAGCTGCATATTATAGGCAGCTTGCTTTTTGGCGTAGACATTTTTGTATTTAGTGAGTGATTTCTTTGATGTATGTTGCTATTCCACTCAATTAAAAAAGGGCATGCCAAGCTTTTGTCTTATGGTTGAAGGCATTTATCATGACTAGCTAGCTATAACAGTATGTAATTGATTTACAGAGAATAAACGTTTGAAGTAAATAGCGGTTGGATGATAATAACCATCAGGCGTACAGGCATAATCAGGAATTTCACCCATATATCTATATCCTTGTGCCCGGTAAAAAGATTCTGCGGGAGAGCCAGCTTCAGTATCCAAGTATAACAATCCGCGGCGAAGTTGAACCGCCGTATTCTCCATTTCAATAATCAATTTATGCCCAATCCCAGCACGACGACTGCGGCTGTGAACTAATAATTTTTGTACTTCGGCTCGATTTAATCCATTGGGTTTTTGGCAGAGATCTAATTGGATGGTTCCCACTATCCCCACTTCATCACGTGCTATCCACAATAATAGCGTGCCTTTCGTGATGGCTGGGCGTAGGCCATGGTAGTAGCTCTCAGCCTCTTCTTGTGAGAGGCTGCGGGTGTTATAGCCGATTGAAGCACCATGAGAGACGGCATCAATCAGTAAACTTGCCAGTTCGCTTCGGTATATAGGCAATGTTGCCGCATTAAGTAAAACTATCTTCATGATTAAGCTCCTCTTCAACAGTCGGTCTGCGGATATGATGTTTAAAATAAATAGTTATGCTTAAGCAATAAACAAGCCAAATATGTAACCTTGTGGTGACGAGAATTGAGCGAGTATTTCTTGGGTTTCATGCACCTTAATAGAAAGATTTCCCCATTTTGGGGCATAGAACTAAATTTATTTTTGCTGTGTGGACAATAAGATTGTTCAACAATGAGACATTGTCGGTTTTTTGGGGTGATTTTCCGCTATAGAGTTGGTTAGAATAACTAAAGTTCTGGGCGCTAATTAAGCTAACCTTGGTTAATAATACGTCTGGCTTTTGAAAAGTGGCGGTTTTATGAGCGAAAGGTCGATTTATGCGATTTTTTTGTTGCATCATAGGCCCACTCTACCTAGAATGCGCTGCACTTGATGCCGGCATAGCTCAGTTGGTAGAGCAACTGACTTGTAATCAGTAGGTCCCGAGTTCGACTCTTGGTGCCGGCACCATTCAAGTACTAAAAATTAGGTGGGGTTCCCGAGCGGCCAAAGGGAGCAGACTGTAAATCTGCCGTCATCGACTTCGAAGGTTCGAATCCTTCCCCCACCACCATATTTAACCTTGAGTAGAAAGCTGATTCAGTATTAGGAATTCAGTCAAGCACTTAAGGGGAAGGTGAAAACCTTCGATAAGGTTCGAGCCGAGCGTAGCGAGACAGCGACGCGAAGCGG
This sequence comes from Yersinia rochesterensis, assembly GCF_003600645.1. NCBI lineage: Bacteria > Pseudomonadati > Pseudomonadota > Gammaproteobacteria > Enterobacterales > Yersiniaceae > Yersinia > Yersinia rochesterensis. The sequence goes on along the minus strand of NZ_CP032482.1, from coordinate 4,042,216 downwards.
CGACCCGCAGGGTGAGGAATGAAGTGACGAATAATCCTTCCCCCACCACCATATTTAACCTTGAGTCTCAGGGTGATTCAGAAGACCGAACTCCCAATCAACACTCAAGGCGAGAGCAACGCTCTCGATGAAGAGTGAAGTGGCCAAGCCCTTCCTTTCAAGTTTCTGCAGATTAAGTCAGGTAGCCGAGTTCTAAGATGCGGGCATCGTATAATGGCTATTACCTCAGCCTTCCAAGCTGATGATGTGGGTTCGATTCCCACTGCCCGCTCCAAGATGTGCTGATATGGCTCAGTTGGTAGAGCGCACCCTTGGTAAGGGTGAGGTCGGCAGTTCGAATCTGCCTATCAGCACCACTTCTCACTTTCTCGTCCCCTGATTTTCTTTCTGTGTTATGGATTCAGCAAGCATGCGCTTGGTTGATGTGGTGAAACCACCGATTCCGTGTCTTAGAGGGACAATCGATGTCTAAAGAAAAGTTTGAACGTACAAAACCGCACGTTAATGTGGGTACTATCGGCCACGTTGACCATGGTAAAACTACCCTAACTGCTGCAATCACCACCGTTCTGGCTAAAACCTACGGCGGGAGTGCTCGTGCATTCGACCAGATTGACAACGCTCCGGAAGAGAAGGCGCGTGGTATCACCATCAACACGTCTCATGTTGAATATGACACCCCGTCTCGTCACTATGCGCACGTTGACTGCCCAGGTCACGCCGACTACGTTAAAAACATGATTACCGGTGCTGCCCAGATGGATGGCGCTATTTTGGTTGTTGCTGCAACTGATGGCCCTATGCCACAGACTCGTGAGCACATCCTGTTGGGTCGCCAGGTTGGCGTCCCTTACATCATCGTATTCATGAACAAATGTGACATGGTTGATGATGAAGAACTGTTGGAATTGGTAGAGATGGAAGTGCGTGATCTTCTGTCTACTTACGATTTCCCAGGCGATGATACGCCGGTTATTCGTGGTTCAGCGCTGAAAGCATTGGAAGGCGAATCTGAGTGGGAAGCGAAAATTATCGAACTGGCTGGCTACTTGGATTCTTACATCCCTGAACCAGAGCGTGCTATTGATAAGCCATTCCTGTTACCAATCGAAGACGTATTCTCTATCTCTGGCCGCGGTACGGTTGTAACGGGGCGTGTAGAGCGCGGTATCGTTAAAGTTGGTGAAGAAGTAGAAATTGTCGGCCTGAAAGATACGGTTAAGTCTACTTGTACTGGCGTTGAAATGTTCCGCAAACTGCTGGACGAAGGCCGCGCTGGTGAGAACGTTGGCGTTCTGCTGCGTGGTATCAAACGTGAAGATATCGAACGTGGTCAAGTTCTGGCTAAACCGGGTTCTATCAAACCACACACCAAATTTGAATCAGAAGTTTATATTCTGAGCAAAGATGAAGGCGGTCGCCATACTCCGTTCTTCAAAGGTTACCGTCCTCAGTTCTACTTCCGTACAACTGACGTAACCGGTACTATTGAATTGCCAGAAGGCGTTGAGATGGTGATGCCAGGTGATAACATTCAAATGATTGTTAACCTGATTGCGCCTATCGCAATGGATGACGGTCTGCGCTTCGCGATTCGTGAAGGCGGTCGTACGGTCGGTGCTGGCGTTGTTGCGAAAGTCATTGAATAAGATTTGACGCGACATGTGATAAAAGGGCATCATTTGATGCCCTTTTTATACGTTGTCATACTAGAACCTATCTCATCAGCAGTTTTTTCATCATAATTACTGGTGAGATGGGCTCTGGAAGTACGGCGAATAGTGCTGAGTGGTGCCGATTAGAGAATTTCTAGAGCATCCTTCGGCTTGGTTTGCTTTGCGGTGCGAAGCAAAGTTGTTTGTTCTGAATCATAGTGACAGGTTGGTTTATGAGTGCGAATACCGAGGCTCCAGGGAGCGGACGCGGCCTGGAAACGGCTAAATGGCTAATCGTTGCTGTATTATTAGTTGCCGCTATTGTTGGTAATTATTATTACCGTGATTTCAGCCTGCCGCTGCGCGCGTTGGCAGTTGTAGTAATTATCGCTGTTGCCGGTGCTGTTGCGCTGATGACGGCAAAAGGTAAAGCCACTGTCGCGTTTGCTCGTGAAGCACGCACGGAAGTGCGTAAAGTGATTTGGCCTACCCGTCAGGAAACTCTGCACACAACGTTAATCGTTGCTGCGGTAACTGCTGTAATGTCACTGATTCTATGGGGGCTGGATGGTATTCTGGTTCGCCTGGTATCATTTATTACTGGCCTGAGGTTCTAAGATGTCTGAAGCACCCAAAAAGCGTTGGTACGTCGTTCAGGCGTTTTCCGGTTTTGAAGGCCGCGTAGCTCAATCGCTGCGTGAGCATATCAAGTTAAATGACATGGAAGAGCTGTTTGGCGAAGTCATGGTTCCAACGGAAGAAGTCGTCGAAATTCGTGGCGGTCAACGTCGTAAAAGTGAACGTAAATTCTTCCCAGGCTATGTACTGGTTCAGATGGTGATGGAAGATGCCAGCTGGCACTTAGTGCGTAGCGTGCCACGTGTAATGGGCTTTATCGGTGGTACATCCGATCGCCCTGCACCAATCAGTGATAAAGAAGTTGATGCGATTATGAATCGCCTTCAACAAGTGGGTGATAAACCACGTCCTAAAACACTGTTTGAACCAGGTGAACTGGTACGTGTTAGCGATGGTCCGTTCGCAGACTTTAACGGTGTCGTTGAAGAAGTGGACTATGAAAAAAGTCGCTTGAAAGTGTCTGTTTCCATCTTTGGCCGTGCAACACCGGTCGAACTGGATTTCAGCCAGGTAGAAAAAGGCTGATTCATTTTTCACCATTGGTTGAAATTTGAGTCTTGTCTTAGGCGCGAAATTACAATATAATTTCGCGCCTTTTGTTTTTAGATGTCTTGCTTTTTGTCATGCGTGGCAATTTATTTCATAGTAAATAATAGCGAGACAAAACACGGGGAGCCTCGAACGCGAGGCGATACTACCCAAATCGAGGAAATCGTAAATGGCTAAGAAAGTACAAGCCTATGTCAAGCTGCAAGTTGCAGCTGGTATGGCGAACCCAAGTCCACCAGTTGGCCCAGCATTGGGTCAGCAGGGTGTTAACATCATGGAATTCTGTAAAGCGTTCAATGCTAAGACTGAAAGCATTGAAAAAGGCCTGCCGATCCCTGTTGTTATTACTGTTTATTCTGATCGCTCTTTCACTTTCGTTACTAAAACCCCGCCAGCAGCAGTTCTGCTGAAAAAAGCGGCAGGTATTAAGTCTGGTTCCGGCAAGCCGAACAAAGACAAAGTAGGGACTGTGACCAGTGCTCAGGTCCGTGAAATCGCAGAAACCAAAGCTGCGGATATGACTGGTGCTTCAATTGACGACATGATGCGTTCAATCGAAGGTACTGCTCGTTCCATGGGCCTGGTAGTGGAGGGTTAATAAATGGCTAAGCTGACCAAGCGCATGCGCGTGATCCGTGACAAAGTTGATGTTACTAAGCAATATGATATCAACGAAGCTGTTGCCCTGCTGAAAGAGCTGGCTACTGCTAAATTCGTAGAAAGCGTGGACGTTGCCGTTAATCTCGGTATCGACGCACGTAAATCTGACCAGAACGTTCGTGGCGCAACTGTGTTGCCACATGGTACTGGCCGTTCAGTTCGTGTTGCTGTTTTCGCTCAGGGTGCAAACGCTGAAGCTGCGAAAGAAGCAGGCGCTGAATTGGTAGGTATGGAAGATCTGGCTGATCAAATCAAGAAAGGCGAAATGAACTTCGACGTTGTTATTGCTTCCCCGGATGCAATGCGCGTTGTAGGTCAATTAGGCCAAATCTTGGGCCCACGTGGCCTGATGCCAAACCCTAAAGTGGGTACTGTTACTCCTAACGTTGCTGAAGCAGTTAAGAATGCTAAAGCAGGTCAGGTTCGTTATCGCAACGACAAAAACGGTATTATCCACACCACCATTGGTAAAGTTGATTTCGACTCAGAAAAGTTGAGAGAAAACTTAGAATCTCTGGTTGTTGCGCTGAAGCGTGCTAAACCTGCTACAGCGAAAGGCGTTTATATCAAGAAAATCAGCCTGTCCACCACCATGGGCGCCGGCGTTGCTATTGATCAAAGCGGCCTGTCAGCAGTAGTGAACTAATCACTAATTGCTTTTATCGCTTTACGTGGGCGTAAGGTTTGTCTAGAATCTTACGCCCATGCTTCTGTTGATGGCTTATTTGTTAATAACAAATGTTCAATTGACAGAAAACAGAATTTTCGGTTGGAGCTTGGCCTTATCCAAGCCTCCGTCCAAGACCGCAGGTGTGTTGCGAAACACTTAATTTCCTGCGTAGACGGTGACAGAACCTGAAGAAATTTTTTCTTTCTTTATTTGTTTATAAAGAATGATAAAGAATAGTCTTTGCTGGATTCTGCTCACCGTGTTTCAACGCCCATTCACTGCATTTTGTTGTGAGTTGGGTGACGTGAGTTCCGGGGAATTAATCCCCGGTTAATCCAGGAGCAAGAACTAATGGCACTAAATCTTCAAGGCAAACAAGCGATTGTTGCTGAAGTTAAAGAAGTAGCCAAAGGTGCGCTGTCTGCGGTTGTTGCGGATTCTCGTGGCGTTACCGTTGATAAAATGACTGAACTGCGTAAAGCAGGTCGTGAAGCTGGCGTTCACATGCAAGTTGTTCGTAACACCTTGCTGCGTCGCATTGTTGAAGGCACTCCATTCGAATGCCTGAAAGACACGTTTGTTGGTCCAACCTTGATTGCATTCTCTTCAGAACACCCGGGCGCAGCTGCTCGTTTGTTCAAAGCATTTGCTAAAGATAATGCGAAATTTGAGGTTAAAGCAGCAGCCTTTGAAGGCGAGTTAATCCCTGCGGCTCAGATCGACCGCCTGGCAACTCTGCCAACCTACGAAGAAGCAATCGCACGTCTGATGGGAACCATGAAAGAAGCCGCTGCTGGCAAATTGGTTCGTACATTGGCTGCGCTGCGTGACCAGAAAGAAGCTGAAGCGGCTTAATTCGCCCTCACTTTTTCAGTCATTGCTTTTTAACGTATAAACTATTTCTGTATTTTAGGAACACTTGTTATGTCAACTATCACTAAAGACCAAATTCTTGAAGGCGTTGCAGCTCTGTCTGTAATGGAAATCGTTGAACTGATCTCTGCTATGGAAGAGAAATTCGGCGTTTCAGCTGCTGCTGTAGCTGCAGGTCCTGCTGCCTCTGCTGAAGCTGTAGAAGAACAAACTGAATTCAACGTTGTTCTGGCTTCATTCGGCGACAACAAAGTTGCAGTAATCAAAGCTGTTCGCGGCGCAACTGGCCTGGGCTTGAAAGAAGCTAAAGACCTGGTTGAATCTGCACCTGCAGTTCTGAAAGAAGGCGTGAACAAAGACGAAGCTGAAACTCTGAAAAAATCTCTGGAAGAAGCTGGTGCTTCTGTTGAGATCAAGTAAGTTAAGCTTTGAGCTTGCAGCCTAACTTATAGGCTGATGGCTGGTGACTTTTTAGTCATCAGCCTTTTTGCGCTGTAGGGCGTTAGTCGCATTTCACACTGTTTAGCGGCTAACTAACCCCTAATATTCCTTTCTATTGACGACTTAATATACTGCGTTCTCAGCTACGACCCACTCGGGTAGCTCGGTAGTCAAAGTAACGCGATGAAATGGTTTAAGAGTGATAGAAAAGAGTATTCCGAGAAGTGTTTCGACTTCTCATTCTAAATAATAGTGTTGCATGACCTGTCCTATTTTTATTAGGGCGGACAGAGTGGGTCACTGATCAGCGAGCTGAGGAACCCTATGGTTTACTCCTATACCGAGAAAAAACGTATTCGTAAGGATTTTGGTAAACGTCCACAAGTTTTGGACATACCTTATCTCCTTTCTATCCAACTTGACTCGTTCCAGAAGTTTATCGAGCAAGATCCTGAAGGACAGCACGGCCTGGAAGCAGCATTCCGTTCTGTGTTTCCAATCCAGAGCTACAGCGGCAATTCGGAGCTGCAATACGTTAGCTACCGTCTTGGTGAGCCAGTATTTGACGTTAAAGAGTGCCAGATCCGTGGTGTGACTTATTCCGCACCGCTGCGCGTTAAATTGCGCCTGGTAATCTATGAGCGCGAAGCTCCGGAAGGTACGGTTAAAGACATCAAAGAACAAGAAGTCTACATGGGTGAAATTCCACTCATGACCGAAAACGGTACCTTTGTCATTAACGGTACTGAGAGGGTTATCGTATCTCAGCTGCACCGTAGTCCTGGCGTATTCTTTGACAGCGATAAGGGTAAAACCCATTCCTCGGGTAAAGTGCTGTATAACGCACGTATCATCCCTTACCGCGGTTCATGGTTAGATTTCGAGTTTGACCCGAAAGACAACCTGTTTGTCCGTATTGACCGTCGTCGTAAGTTGCCGGCAACCATCATTCTGCGTGCATTGAGTTTCACCACAACACAGATCCTTGATCTGTTCTTTGACAAAGTGGTCTTTGAGATTCGTGACAACAAGCTGCAGATGGAATTGGTTCCAGAGCGCCTGCGCGGTGAAACGGCATCCTTTGATATTGAAGCGAATGGCAAAGTTTACGTCGAGAAAGCGCGTCGTATTACTGCACGTCATATTCGCCAGCTTGAAAAAGACGGTATTGATCGCATCGAAGTTCCGGTTGAATACATTGCCGGTAAAGTGGTCGCAAAAGACTACATTGATGAGAACACTGGTGAGCTAATCTGTGCAGCCAACATGGAGCTGTCACTGGATTTGCTGGCTAAGTTGAGCCAGTCTGGCCACAAGCAAATCGAAACATTGTTCACCAACGACCTGGATCACGGTGCTTATATCTCCGAGACCCTGCGTGTTGACCCAACCAGTGACCGTCTGAGCGCTTTGGTTGAGATCTACCGCATGATGCGTCCTGGTGAGCCACCAACACGTGAAGCAGCTGAAAATCTGTTTGAGAACCTGTTCTTCTCTGAAGACCGCTACGATTTGTCTGCGGTTGGCCGGATGAAGTTCAACCGTTCACTGCTGCGTGACGAGATCGAAGGTTCCGGTATCCTGAGCAAAGAAGACATCACAGAAGTGATGAAGAAGCTCATCGATATCCGTAACGGTAAAGGCGAAGTGGATGATATCGACCACTTAGGCAACCGTCGTATTCGTTCCGTTGGTGAAATGGCTGAAAACCAGTTCCGTGTAGGTCTGGTTCGTGTTGAGCGTGCAGTTAAAGAGCGTTTGTCTCTGGGCGACCTCGACACACTGATGCCTCAGGACATGATCAACGCTAAGCCTATTTCGGCTGCGGTGAAAGAGTTCTTTGGTTCCAGCCAGTTGTCACAATTTATGGACCAGAACAACCCGTTGTCCGAGATTACGCATAAACGCCGTATCTCTGCATTGGGCCCGGGTGGTTTGACCCGTGAACGTGCTGGCTTTGAAGTTCGAGACGTACACCCGACTCACTACGGTCGTGTATGCCCAATCGAAACGCCAGAAGGTCCAAACATCGGTCTGATCAACTCCTTGTCTGTGTACGCACAGACCAACGAGTATGGTTTCTTGGAAACACCTTATCGTCGCGTACGTGATGGTGTGGTGACCGATGAAATTAACTATTTGTCTGCTATTGAAGAAGGCAACTTCGTTATCGCTCAGGCGAACTCCAACTTGGATGATGAAGGCCGCTTCTTGGAAGACTTGGTCACTTGTCGTAGCAAAGGCGAATCTAGCCTATTTAGCCGCGATCAAGTTGACTATATGGACGTATCTACCCAGCAGATCGTATCCGTTGGTGCTTCTCTGATTCCATTCTTGGAACACGATGACGCCAACCGTGCCTTGATGGGTGCGAACATGCAACGTCAGGCGGTTCCTACTCTGCGTGCTGATAAGCCGTTGGTGGGTACTGGTATGGAACGTGCAGTAGCGGTTGACTCAGGGGTAACTTCTGTAGCCAAGCGTGGCGGTACTGTTCAGTATGTAGATGCATCTCGTATCGTGATTAAAGTTAACGAAGACGAAATGTATCCGGGCGAAGCAGGTATTGATATTTATAACCTGACCAAATACACCCGTTCTAACCAGAACACCTGTATCAATCAGATGCCGTGTGTGAATCTGGGTGAGCCAATCGAGCGCGGTGACGTGCTGGCAGATGGCCCATCAACAGACCTGGGCGAACTGGCATTGGGTCAGAACATGCGCGTAGCCTTCATGCCTTGGAACGGTTACAACTTCGAAGACTCCATCTTGGTCTCCGAGCGCGTGGTGCAAGAAGATCGCTTCACTACCATTCATATTCAAGAACTGGCATGTGTGTCTCGTGACACCAAGCTGGGGCCAGAAGAGATTACTGCCGATATCCCGAACGTGGGTGAAGCTGCACTCTCCAAACTGGATGAATCCGGTATCGTCTATATCGGTGCTGAAGTGACTGGCGGTGACATTCTGGTTGGTAAGGTAACACCTAAAGGTGAAACCCAGCTGACGCCAGAAGAGAAACTGTTACGTGCGATCTTCGGTGAGAAAGCGTCTGACGTTAAAGACTCTTCTCTGCGTGTACCAAACGGTGTTTCCGGTACGGTTATTGACGTACAAGTCTTTACTCGCGATGGCGTAGAAAAAGACAAACGTGCGTTGGAAATCGAAGAGATGCAACTGAAGCAGGCCAAGAAAGACCTGACTGAAGAGTTGCAGATCCTGGAAGCGGGCCTGTTTGCACGTATCCATGCAGTACTGGTTTCTGGTGGCATCGAAGCTGACAAGCTGAGCAAATTACCACGTGATCGCTGGCTGGAACTTGGCCTGACCGACGAAGACAAGCAAAACCAGCTGGAACAGTTGGCAGAGCAGTACGACGAAATGAAATCCGAATTCGAGAAGAAGATGGATGCCAAGCGTCGTAAGATCACCCAAGGTGATGATTTGGCACCAGGCGTGCTGAAGATCGTCAAGGTGTATCTGGCGGTTAAACGTCAGATTCAACCGGGTGACAAGATGGCCGGTCGTCACGGTAACAAAGGTGTTATCTCCAAGATTAACCCGATCGAAGATATGCCTTACGATGAAAACGGTACGCCGGTAGACATCGTTCTGAACCCGCTGGGCGTACCATCGCGTATGAACATCGGTCAGATTTTGGAAACCCACTTAGGGATGGCAGCGAAAGGCATCGGCGAGAAAATCAACGCCATGCTGAAGAAGCAGGAAGAAGTTGCCAAACTGCGTGAGTTTATCCAGAAAGCCTACGATCTGGGCGACAACGTTTGTCAGAAAGTTGATCTGAGCACCTTCACCGATGACGAAGTATTGCGTCTGGCTGAGAACCTGAAAAAAGGTATGCCAATCGCAACACCAGTGTTCGATGGTGCGACAGAGAAAGAAATCAAGGAACTGTTACAGCTGGGTGGCCTGCCAACTTCTGGTCAGATTACTCTGTTTGACGGCCGTACCGGTGAACAGTTCGAACGCCAGGTTACTGTCGGCTACATGTATATGCTGAAACTGAACCACTTGGTTGATGACAAGATGCATGCGCGTTCTACCGGTTCTTACAGCTTGGTTACTCAGCAGCCGCTGGGTGGTAAGGCTCAGTTCGGTGGTCAGCGCTTCGGTGAGATGGAAGTGTGGGCGTTGGAAGCTTATGGCGCCGCGTACACATTGCAGGAAATGCTTACCGTCAAGTCCGACGATGTAAACGGCCGTACCAAGATGTACAAAAACATCGTGGATGGCGATCACCGTATGGAACCAGGCATGCCGGAGTCCTTCAACGTATTGTTGAAAGAAATCCGCTCGCTGGGCATCAATATCGAGCTGGAAGAAGAGTAATTCTTCTCCAGACAGCAGACTTTGACAGCCGGGAGTCTGCTGGTGGTTCGTACTGGTCACAGGGGCGCTCAAATTTCGATTTGAGCGCCTATCAGGTCTAACTCCGACAGGAGCCAATCCGTGAAAGACTTATTAAAGTTTCTGAAAGCGCAAACTAAGACCGAAGAGTTTGATGCGATCAAAATTGCTCTGGCATCGCCAGACATGATCCGTTCATGGTCGTTCGGCGAAGTTAAAAAGCCGGAAACCATTAACTACCGTACGTTCAAACCAGAACGTGACGGCCTTTTCTGTGCCCGTATCTTTGGCCCAGTAAAAGATTACGAATGCCTGTGCGGTAAGTACAAGCGTTTGAAACACCGCGGTGTTATTTGTGAGAAATGCGGCGTTGAAGTGACTCAAACCAAAGTACGCCGTGAGCGTATGGGTCACATCGAACTGGCTTCTCCAACTGCGCACATCTGGTTCCTGAAATCGTTGCCATCTCGCATCGGTTTACTGCTGGATATGCCATTACGTGACATCGAACGCGTACTGTACTTCGAATCCTATGTGGTTATTGAAGGCGGTATGACCAACTTGGAACGTCGTCAGATCCTGACTGAAGAGCAGTATCTGGACGCGTTGGAAGAGTTTGGTGATGAGTTCGACGCGAAAATGGGCGCCGAAGCTATTCAGGCCCTATTGAAAAACATGGATCTGGAAGCTGAGTGCGAGATCCTGCGTGAAGAATTGAACGAAACAAATTCTGAAACCAAACGTAAGAAGCTGACCAAGCGTATCAAGCTGTTGGAAGCGTTCGTACAGTCTGGCAACAAGCCAGAGTGGATGATCCTGACCGTGCTGCCTGTGTTGCCGCCAGATCTGCGTCCATTGGTGCCGTTGGATGGTGGTCGTTTTGCGACTTCTGATCTGAACGATTTGTATCGTCGCGTGATCAACCGTAACAACCGTCTGAAACGCCTGCTGGACTTGGCTGCTCCTGACATCATCGTGCGCAACGAAAAGCGTATGCTGCAAGAAGCAGTAGATGCATTGCTGGATAACGGCCGTCGTGGTCGTGCGATTACCGGCTCTAACAAGCGTCCGTTGAAGTCACTGGCTGACATGATCAAAGGTAAGCAAGGTCGTTTCCGTCAGAACTTGCTGGGTAAACGTGTTGACTACTCTGGTCGTTCGGTAATCACCGTGGGTCCATACCTGCGCCTGCATCAGTGCGGTCTGCCAAAGAAAATGGCTCTTGAGCTGTTCAAGCCGTTCATCTACGGCAAGCTGGAATTGCGTGGTCTTGCTACCACCATTAAAGCTGCCAAGAAGATGGTTGAGCGTGAAGAAGCGGTTGTTTGGGATATCCTGGATGAAGTTATCCGCGAACACCCAGTGCTGCTGAACCGTGCACCAACCCTTCACCGTTTGGGTATCCAGGCGTTTGAACCGGTTCTGATCGAAGGTAAAGCAATCCAGTTGCATCCACTGGTTTGTGCGGCATATAACGCCGACTTCGATGGTGACCAAATGGCTGTTCACGTACCGCTGACACTGGAAGCTCAGTTAGAAGCGCGTGCGTTGATGATGTCTACCAACAACATCCTGTCACCAGCGAACGGCGAGCCAATCATCGTTCCTTCTCAGGACGTTGTATTAGGTCTGTATTACATGACCCGCGACTGTGTTAACGCCAAAGGCGAAGGCATGGTACTGACTGGTCCGAAAGAAGCTGAGCGTATTTATCGCGCTGGTCTGGCATCTCTGCATGCCCGCGTAAAAGTGCGTATTACTGAAGAAATTCGTAATACCGAAGGCGAAAGCATTACGCGTACTAGCATCATTGATACGACAGTAGGCCGTGCTATTTTGTGGATGATCGTTCCACAAGGTCTGCCTTACTCTATCGTGAACCAGCCGCTGGGCAAAAAAGCTATCTCCAAGATGCTAAACACGTGTTACCGCATCCTGGGCTTGAAGCCAACGGTTATCTTTGCTGACCAGATCATGTACACCGGTTTTGCTTACGCAGCACGCTCAGGCGCCTCTGTAGGTATCGATGACATGGTTATCCCAGATGCGAAAGCAGGGATCATCGAAGAAGCTGAAACTGAAGTTGCCGAAATCCAGGAGCAGTTCCAATCCGGTCTGGTAACGGCAGGCGAACGTTATAACAAAGTGATCGATATCTGGGCCGCGGCTAACGAACGTGTTGCCAAGGCGATGATGGATAACTTGTCTGTTGAAGATGTTGTCAACCGTGACGGCGTTGTCGAGCAGCAAGTATCCTTCAACAGCATCTTTATGATGGCCGACTCCGGTGCGCGTGGTTCTGCTGCACAGATTCGTCAGCTGGCAGGGATGCGTGGCCTGATGGCTAAGCCAGATGGTTCGATCATTGAAACGCCAATCACCGCGAACTTCCGTGAAGGTTTGAACGTACTTCAGTACTTCATCTCAACCCACGGTGCGCGTAAAGGTTTGGCGGATACCGCATTGAAAACTGCGAACTCCGGTTACCTGACCCGTCGTTTAGTTGACGTGGCACAGGATCTGGTCGTAACCGAAGACGATTGTGGTACCCATAACGGTATCGTGATGACCCCGGTTATCGAAGGTGGTGATGTTAAAGAACCACTGCGCGATCGCGTTCTGGGTCGTGTGACTGCAGAAGAAGTTATCAAACCGGGTACGGCTGATATTCTTGTTCCGCGTAACACCCTGCTGGACGAGAAATGGTGTGATCTGTTAGAAGAAAACTCCGTCGACAGCGTTAAAGTTCGTTCAGTAGTAAGCTGTGAAACTGACTTTGGTGTGTGTGCAAACTGCTATGGTCGCGACCTGGCACGTGGCCACATCATCAACAAAGGTGAAGCGGTTGGTGTTATTGCAGCACAGTCCATCGGTGAGCCGGGTACCCAGCTTACGATGCGTACGTTCCACATCGGTGGTGCGGCATCTCGTGCGGCAGCAGAGTCCAGCATTCAGGTTAAGAACAAAGGCAGCTTGAAACTGAGCAACGTCAAGTTCGTAACCAATGCAGCGGGCAAGCTGGTTATTACTTCTCGTAATACTGAGCTGAAGCTGATCGACGAATTCGGCCGTACTAAAGAAAGCTACAAAGTGCCTTACGGTGCGGTAATGGCTAAAGGCGATGGCGCAGAAGTCCAGGGCGGCGAAACCGTTGCTAACTGGGATCCGCACATCATGCCAGTTGTCACCGAAGTGAGCGGTTTCATCCGCTTCGCCGACATGGTTGACGGCCAGACCATTACACGCCAGACCGACGAACTGACTGGTTTGTCTTCTCTGGTAGTACTGGACAGCGCAGAGCGTACCGGTAGCGGTAAAGACCTGCGTCCGGCACTGAAAATCGTTGATGCCAAAGGCGACGACGTATTGATTCCAGGTACTGATATGCCTGCTCAATACTTCCTGCCAGGTAAAGCGATTGTTCAGCTGGAAGACGGTATTCAAATTGGTGCGGGTGATACCCTGGCGCGTATTCCTCAGGAATCAAGCGGTACCAAGGATATTACCGGTGGTCTGCCACGTGTTGCTGACTTGTTCGAAGCACGTCGTCCGAAAGAGCCTGCAATCCTGGCTGAAATCAGCGGGATCATCTCGTTCGGTAAAGAGACCAAAGGCAAGCGTCGCCTGGTGATTTCACCGTTGGATGGTAGCGATGCATACGAAGAGATGATTCCGAAATGGCGTCAGCTCAACGTGTTCGAAGGTGAAATTGTAGAACGCGGTGACGTGGTTTCCGATGGCCCAGAATCTCCACACGATATTCTGCGTCTACGTGGCGTTCACGCGGTTACCCGTTACATCACCAACGAAGTGCAGGAAGTTTACCGTCTGCAAGGCGTTAAGATAAACGATAAACACATTGAAGTTATCGTTCGTCAGATGCTGCGTAAAGGCACCATCGTTGATGCAGGTAGCACCGACTTCCTGGAAGGCGAGCAGGCAGAAATGTCTCGCGTTAAAATCGCTAACCGTAAGCTGGCAGCTGAAGGTAAAATTGAGGCTACGTTCACACGTGACCTGCTGGGTATTACCAAGGCATCCTTGGCGACCGAGTCCTTCATCTCTGCGGCTTCGTTCCAGGAAACCACGCGCGTTCTTACTGAAGCGGCAGTTGCCGGTAAACGTGATGAACTGCGCGGCCTGAAAGAAAACGTCATCGTGGGCCGTCTGATCCCAGCCGGTACCGGTTACGCTTATCATCAGGATCGTATGCGCCGTAAAGCACAGAGTGAAGCACCAGTGGTTCCGCAAGTCAGCGCGGATGAAGCAACTGCTAACCTGGCTGAATTGCTCAACGCCGGTTTTGGTAACAACAAAGGCTAATCCCTTTGTCAGTCACCAAAGTAAAAACCGCTCCTTTCGGGGCGGTTTTTTTTTGCTAATTTTCAGGATGATAACCCAGATTCTATTGCAGGGAACGGCCTAAATGGCTATCCCAATCTTTCCACACCGGCTGTAACCCGGCTAGCGTCAATGCTTGGGCGACTTGCTCCGGGGTGCGATTATCATGAGGAGCAAACTGCTCAAGCTCAGGATGATTATCGGCATACCCGCCCGGCTGTGTTTTTGAACCCGCACTGACATTATTTATTGCTAACGGAATCACGTTATCGCGGAAGAAAGGCGATTCACGGGTCGAGAGCGACAGTTCCACATCCGGGGCAAACAGACGGAAAGCACAAATCAATTGCAGCAATTGTGATTCGCTCATCAAAGAAGCGGGTTCAATTCCCCCGGCGCATGGCCGTAAACGCGGGAATGAAATGGAATAGCGACTCTGCCAGTAAGTTTGTTGCAAATAAAACAGATGTTCCGCCAGCATGTAGCAGTCGGTGCGCCAACTGTTCGACAAGCCAATCAAAGCACCTAATCCGATCTTATCGATCCCCGCCCGACCCAGACGATCAGGGGTGGCCAGCCGCCAGTGAAAATCCTGCTTATGGCCGCGCAAGTGATGGCGCTGATAAGTCGCCGGATGATAGGTTTCTTGATAAACCATCACGCCATCCAATCCCAGTGTTTTTAGCTCCGCATACTCTTCTTCTGCCAATGGTTGAACTTCCATCATCAGCGAGCTGAATTGGCTGCGGATAGTCGGGAAATGACGCCGGAAATAATCCATGCCGACTTTTGCCTGGTGCTCACCAGTGACCAGTAGCAAATGTTCGAAGCCCAGTGCTTTGATGGCGGCACACTCGCGGATGATTTCAGCGTGGTCCAATGTCTTGCGTTTGATGCGATTACTCATTGAAAAACCACAATAAGTACAGTCATTGGCACACAGATTAGAAAGATAGAGCGGAACATAAAAACTGACCGTATTGCCAAAGCGTTGGCGGGTCAGTTGTTGGGCTTTCTGCGCCATTGGCTCCAGATAAGCCAGTGCAGCGGGAGAAATAAGTGCCATTAAATCATCACGATTTGGTTTGACGGCATTAATCGCCCGCTCAACATCTGCGGCGGTTTTGCTGTTGATGCGCAGAGCGATATCATCCCAGTCCAATTGCTGCCAGCGCTGATTGAAGTCTTCAGACATGATTTTCTTCCTCAAGCTGGCTAAGGAAACCAGTCAGTGGGCTGGTGGCAATGGCTTGATCAAACTGTTGATTGCCCAGTCCAGCTTGACGCGCCAACTCGCCGGACTCAACTGCTAAGCGAAAAGCGTGGGCCATTTGCACCGGTGAGTGAGCAACCGCAATCGCGGTATTCACCAGAACAGCATCAGCACCGAGTTCTATGGCCTCAAGGGCATGGCTTGGTGCGCCAATTCCGGCATCGACCACCACCGGAACTTTGGCTTGCTCGATAATGATTTGCAGAAAGTCGCGGGTGCGCAATCCCAAATTGGAACCAATAGGTGCGCCCAATGGCATGACGGCCGCACAACCGACTTCTTCCAACCGTTTGCACAATACCGGGTCTGCGCCGCAGTAAGGCAAGACCACAAACCCCTCTTTCACCAGTATTTCGGCGGCTTTCAGCGTTTCGATGGGGTCGGGCAGCAAATACTTCACATCCGGGTGGATTTCCAGTTTCACCCAATGGGTGCCGAGAGCTTCACGTGCCAAACGTGCAGCAAAAACAGCTTCTTGCGCAGTTTTCGCGCCGGAGGTGTTGGGCAGTAAACGTACGCCCAATTGGCGCAAAGGGGCCAGAATAGCATCGTTACCGGCGTGTAAATCTACCCGCTTCATCGCCATGGTAATCAGTTGTGAACCGGAGGCTTGCAATGCTTCTAACATCAATTCAGACGTGGAAAATTTGCCCGTGCCAGTAAATAAACGGGAGGTAAAAGTGGTATCGGCGATTTTCAGCATGTCAGCCCCCGGCAATCGCTTGGAATAGCAAAATATCATCACCCGCGTGTAACTGGCATTTTTCCCAGTCAGCGCGCGGGATGATGACCTGATTAATCGCCAGCGCGGTACCCGGCTGGTGGCGGTTCAGTTGTTGGAGCAGCATGGCAGCGGTTATCGCGCATTCCACTTCAAGCGGCTGATCATTGAGTACAATATTGATATGTTTACTCTTCACCGTGAGCCTCCACAGACAGGGCAATGTTTCGCCCGCGTGAGTTGCAAGGTGCTCCAGCTTTGCTGCTTACCATCAAATAGGCGCAATTTCCCACTGAGCGGAGAGGCCAGCCCAGCCAGCATTTTAATGGCCTCCAGTGCTTGCAAGGTGCCGATGACACCCACTACCGGCCCCAATATACCGGCGGTGCGGCAATTACGTTGCGGTAGCTCTTTATCTGGATAAAGACAGGTATAGCAACCTTGGGAATAGGGCGGTTCAATCACTAATAACTGCCCGCTGAAACCCACGGCGCTGCCGCTGATTAACGGTTTTTGTGCTTTAATACAGGCGGCATTGACTTGATGGCGCGTCTCCATGTTGTCACTGCAATCGAGCACTAAATTAACGCCAGCAACAGCATCAGCCAGCGCTTGGTCGGCCAGCCGTGTTTCCAACGCGATAATTTCAATCTGTGGGTTAAGATTTTGCAAATGATGCTGGGCTAACCGCGCTTTAGTTGGGTTAGTGGGCGATTTTCGGTCGAGATCCGTGGTGCGATATAATATTTGGCGCTGCAAATTGGTCAATTCTAGCGGGTCATCGTCAGCCAATAATAATGTTCCAACCCCGGCCGCTGCCAAATAGAGTGCCGCTGGGGAGCCAAGCCCTCCGAGGCCGACAATCAATACACTGGCAGTTTTCAGTTTCAATTGGCCCTCAGGGCCAATATCTTCCAGCAATAACTGGCGGCTGTAGCGCAAGAATTCACTGTCACTCAATTCATGCATGTTTATCATCAGCCAGCTCCTTGCCCTCGATCAGATGCAGTAATTGCGCGGTGGCCTGCTGCCAGTTATCGGCCTGAGTAATTGCGCTGACCACCGCCACACTGCCGACGCCAGTTGCCAATACGGCGGGGACGCGCTCAATACTGATGCCGCCGATGGCGACCGTCGGGTAATCCGGGGTGTTGTCGACCATCTGCTTAAGCACCGCCAGCCCTTGTGGGGATGATGGCATCTGCTTGGTTTGGGTCGGAAAAATATGCCCCAATGCAATGTAAGAGGGGCGGACGGCTTTGGCTATCGCCAGTTCGTGTTCATCGTGAGTGGAGACCCCGAGCCGCAATCCGGCTTGCTGAATTGCAGCCAAATCAGTGGCTTCCAGATCTTCCTGCCCCAGATGCACCCCGTAAGCGCCATGTTTAATCGCCAGCCGCCAGTAATCATTGATAAATAAGCGTGCCTGATAGCGTTTACCTAATTCAATGGCAGCAGCAATATCTTGTTCTACCTGCGTATCTTCTAAGTCCTTGATCCGAAACTGGATGGTGGTTACGCCTGCCGCAAGCAGGCGCTCTATCCACAGCACGGAATCGACCACCGGATACAGACCAAGGCGCTGCTTGGTGGCGGGGAAACCTTTCTCAGCAGAAAATAAAGCATTATCAGACTGGCTCATTATTCGCCTCCGCTTGCAGACTGGCGGGGGCGTGATGTGATTTATTGATATATAACTCACTACCACGGGAGCGGAACTCAGCGGACATCTGCTCCATACCGGATTGCAAAACTTCGATAGGTTGAGCCGCCGTTTCTTGCACCACCGCCAACTCTTGCCTGGCGGCTGTTTCTTGCTTAGCGGCGTAATCGCGCACTTCCTGCGAAATTTTCATCGAGCAGAATTTCGGCCCACACATGGAGCAGAAATGCGCCACTTTGCCGGATTCTTGTGGCAGAGTTTCATCGTGATAAGCACGCGCGGTTTCAGGGTCGAGAGCCAAATTAAATTGATCCTCCCAACGGAATTCAAAACGCGCTTTTGACATGGCGTTATCGCGGATTTGCGCGCCGGGGTGACCTTTCGCTAAATCAGCCGCATGGGCTGCAATTTTATAAGTGATAAGCCCCTGTTTTACATCTTCTTTATTGGGTAAACCAAGGTGCTCTTTGGGGGTGACATAGCACAGCATAGCGCAGCCGAACCAACCAATCATGGCCGCGCCGATGCCGGAGGTAAAATGGTCATAACCGGGGGCAATGTCGGTGGTCAAGGGGCCTAAGGTATAAAATGGCGCTTCATGGCAATGCTCCAGCTCTTCAGTCATATTGCGGCGAATCATCTGCATTGGCACATGCCCAGGGCCTTCAATCATCACCTGCACATCATATTCCCAGGCGATTTTGGTCAATTCGCCCAAGGTATGCAGCTCAGCGAATTGGGCTTCATCATTGGCATCCTGAATGGAACCAGGGCGCAGACCATCACCCAATGATAATGAAACATCATAAGCCGCGCAGATCTGGCAGATTTCGCGGAAATGCTGATACAGGAAATTTTCCTGATGATGGGAAAGGCACCATTTCGCCATAATTGACCCGCCACGGGAGACGATACCGGTCAGCCGTTTAGCGGTCATCGGCACATAGCGCAACAGCACACCGGCATGAATAGTAAAGTAATCAACCCCTTGCTCGGCCTGCTCTAGCAGGGTGTCGCGGAACATTTCCCAGGTTAGGTTTTCCGCCACGCCATTGACTTTTTCCAGCGCCTGATAGATAGGGACGGTGCCAATGGGGACTGGGCTATTGCGCAGTATCCATTCACGAGTTTCATGAATATAGCGGCCAGTGGATAAGTCCATCACGGTATCCGCGCCCCAGCGCGTTGACCACACCAGTTTTTCCACTTCTTCCTCAATGGAAGAGGTCACGGCAGAGTTGCCGATGTTGGCGTTCACTTTCACCAAAAAGTTGCGACCAATAATCATCGGTTCAGATTCGGGGTGGTTAATATTCGCGGGGATGATAGCTCGACCAGCGGCCACTTCCTGTCGGACAAATTCTGCGGTGATATTCTCTGGCAGATGCGCACCAAATGCTTGCCCCGCATGCTGTTGGCGTAATACTTCACTGCGAATACGTTCACGCCCCATATTCTCCCGCAGGGCGATAAACTCCATTTCTGGGGTGATTTTACCTGCCCGGGCGTAATGCAACTGAGTGACACATTGGCCCGCAAGGGCTTTTTTGGGGCGGGGCAGATGCTCAAAACGCAAATGGTCTAAGCCCTCATCAGCCAAGCGCTGTTGGGTAAAGCCAGAACTGACCGAGGAGAGCGCGGCGGTATCCTGACGATCGGCTATCCAGCTCTCGCGCAGTTTGGGTAAACCGGCATGCACATCCAGCTTAGCGCGTGGATCACCATAAGGGCCGGAGGTGTCATACACCGGAATGGCTTCATTTTCTTCATAGTGGGGAGAGTCCTTACCGCCGCCGATCAATGTCGGGCTGAGTTGGATCTCGCGCATCGGCACTTGAATATCGGGCCGTGAGCCTTGCAGATAAATACGTTGGGAGTTAGGGAAGGTAACCCCTTGCAGGGTATCAATAAATTCTTGGGCTTGTTCACGTTGTTGTTTACGTGGAATAGACTGACGTGGGCGTGATAAATCTTTAGCAATTGTATTATTAGACATAGCAAATTCCTACCAATGGGTTTAAAGGCCAATGTGGTTAAGGGGAAAATTGCTTGTCTGGAGCTTGGCGGGAGTAACGATGTTAGCCAGTGACCGGCAGCCACCTGTCAGGTGAATTCCGGGCCTGTAGCGATAAATTACTCTTGTTCCCTTCGCGGGTATTAACCCGATCAGGTTCCGCGGATCCCGAATTAACGGTCTCAGCCTGCGTTTGTTTTCCTAAGAAAACAGGTGCTAGGCACTCCGACAAGAATCCTCAGTATATACCCTTCTTACTTGAAATTGCAGCGGTGTTAGCTACGTTCATTCACCCGAATCACTTACCTGTGTAAGCTCATCGGAATTCATTCACTTGCTGCCTACCTGCAATCTCAATTACTTTGGGTATTGAGGTTGAATGAGAACTACAAGCCCGCACAGATCTGTGGGCTATTTTACCTGCCCTGTTTGATCCACTGGCTGAGCAGCTTGCCAGGATTCAGCCGCCCACTGAATTAATTGATCTTCCAGCCGAAAACGGGCATCAAGGGTTTCGCCGATATCGGATAAAGCTTGTTGAAACTCAGTGCAGCTATCGTCATCGATCTCAATGTTTGTATAGCGATCATGGAATGCCATGATAGTTTGAGTGTTATTTTTCAAAGCAGGATAAACTTTGGTGGTCAGAGCCATTTTCGGGCTGGATGCGCCTTCCACCTGTTTGATAATTCTGTCGTAGATATTGAAATGTCCGGAGGAGAGATAATCCACCAGATTATGACAAAAGTTCTCCAGCGCTTTTTCATTAAGCGGGGTATGCTTTTCTTTTTGCGGCTTAATACCGATCACTGTGCAATACGAGACTAAAAGTTCTTTACGTGCATGAAGCCATTGATCAATTAATTCATTACTGCCGCCAACGCGTTGAGTCAGGCTTTCCAGTCGGTTGAGCATGATCGACCCCGTGAGTAAGAAAAAGTAAAAGTGGGTTACAAAAAAGTAACAAGCCGGATTCTAGATTGCCAGTGAAGTCGAGGTTGTGCAACAACGATATGGAACTACAACTTACAGGTAAAGAAAGTGGCTGGTGGATTGTCAGCCATGAAAACAAATTATGGTTACCAAACGGGGAGTTACCACAGGGTAATGCGGCCAATTGGTCATTACAGGGCGCGACCGCACGGCAGATTGGTGAATGGCAAGGGCAGGCGGTTTGGCTGATCCGCCAACAGATGTCCACCGAGATGGGGTCAGTGCGGCAATTACTGGATGTCGATCGCGGTTTGTTTCAACTGGCGGGGCGCGGCGTACAATTGGCCGAGTTTTATCGATCTCACCGCTATTGTGGCTATTGTGGGCATCAAATGCATGCCAGCCGCACCGAGTGGGCTTGCCTGTGCAATCATTGCCGTGAACGTTATTATCCACAAATCGCCCCTTGCGTGATTGTTGCCATTCGCCGTGGTGATGAAATTTTATTGGCGCAGCATGTTCGCCATCGTGGCGGTATTAACACGGTGTTGGCCGGGTTTGTCGAAGTGGGGGAAACACTGGAACAGGCGGTTTCCCGCGAAGTGCTGGAAGAAAGTAATATCCACATTAAAAACCTGCGCTATGTGACGTCACAGCCGTGGCCATTCCCGCATTCACTGATGATGGCCTTTATGGCGGAGTATGACAGCGGTGAGCTGCAACACGATCCTAAAGAGCTGCTGAATGCCGGTTGGTATCGCTATGACCAATTGCCATTACTGCCGCCACCAGGCACCGTGGCGCGCCGGCTGATTGAAGATACCGTCGTATTATGTCGCGAAGAGCAATTCGATGCGGGCGAGTAGCTAAAAAACCGCCTTTAGCCGCAACAGGAAAGTATTATCTGACATGCTACAATGCGCGCAGATAATCAAGGGAGCTTTATCATGAATGAGTTGAAAAACGATCGTTATCTGCGTGCTTTGCTACGCCAGCCGGTAGATGTGACTCCGGTGTGGATGATGCGCCAGGCAGGCCGCTATTTGCCAGAGTATAAAGCCACCCGTGCTATTGCCGGGGATTTTATGTCGCTGTGCAAAAATGCTGAGTTGGCCTGTGAAGTGACGATGCAACCCTTGCGTCGTTATCCGCTGGATGCGGCGATTTTGTTTTCAGACATTCTGACCATTCCTGATGCCATGGGACTAGGGCTTTATTTTGAAACCGGCGAAGGCCCGCGTTTTCAATCTCCTATTACCTGCCGAGCTGATGTTGAAAAACTGCCCATTCCTGACCCAGAGCAGGAGTTGGGTTACGTTATGAACGCGGTGAGAACCATTCGCCGTGAGTTGGCCGGTGCGGTGCCATTAATTGGTTTCTCCGGTAGCCCATGGACTCTGGCGACCTATATGGTCGAGGGCGGCAGCAGTAAGGCTTTCACTAAACTGAAGAAAATGATGTATGCCGAGCCGCAGACTCTGCATCTGCTGCTGGATAAACTGGCTGACAGTGTCATTTTGTATCTCAATGCTCAAATCAAAGCTGGCGCACAATCCGTGATGATCTTTGATACCTGGGGCGGGGTGCTAACCGGGCGTGATTATGCTGAATTCTCCTTGAATTATATGCATAAAATTGTTGATGGCCTGATCCGCGAAAACGACGGACGGCGGGTTCCGGTCACTTTGTTCACCAAAGGCGGTGGGCAATGGTTAGAAGCGATGGCCGCGACCGGCTGTGATGCATTGGGGCTGGATTGGACCACAGATATCGCCGACGCGCGCCGCCGAGTGGGTGATAAAGTTGCTCTGCAAGGTAATATGGACCCTTCCGTTCTTTATGCCCCCCCGGCGCGTATTGAGGAAGAAGTCAGCACGATTCTGGCCAGTTTTGGGCAGGGTGATGGGCATGTCTTTAACCTGGGCCACGGTATCCATCAGGATGTCCCGCCAGAACATGCGGGCGCTTTTGTTGAAGCGGTGCATTCTTTATCTCGGCAATATCACCCAAAATAATCGGTTTATAGGATAAGTTGGCGGATGATAGACACCAAAGCGCTGCGAGCAGAACAGCAACAGCGGGCATCTGAAATTAGTCTTCAAGATGATATTGCTAGTGATTCCGTGCGCTTTATTGCCGGGGCAGACGTGGGTTTTGAGCAGCAAGGGGAGATAACCCGCGCTGCTATCGCGATTTTACGTTATCCCTCGTTGGAGCTGGTGGAATATCAGGTTGCCCGCGTAGCAACTTCACTGCCGTATATCCCCGGTTTACTTTCCTTTCGTGAATATCCTGCATTATTAGCTGCTTGGGAACAGTTACAGCAACGGCCTCAGTTGGTTTTTGTTGATGGGCAGGGTATCGCGCATCCCCGCCGTTTAGGGGGTGCCAGTCATTTTGGCCTGCTTGTGGATGTCCCGACCATTGGTGTTGCCAAAAGCCGCCTGTGCGGGCACTTTGAGCCATTGGGTTACGATAATGGCGCATTACAGCCATTGGTGGATGCCGATGAACAGCTTGGTTGGGTATGGCGCAGCAAAGCGCGTTGTAATCCTTTGTTTATTTCGCCCGGTCATCGGGTGAGTGTGGGCCGTGCGTTGGAATGGGTGCAACTTTGCATGGCGGGTTACCGTTTACCCGAACCGACCCGCTGGGCTGATGCTATCGCCTCAAACCGCCCGCAATTTCAACGGTGGGTGCGGAAAAATCCTGATTTGCTTGGCAAGCATAGGGATATGATTTAATTTCGGGTACACTGCCGCGCAGATAATGAATAATGAGAACTCATAATGATACGCAATCCGATTCATCTACGTCTCGAGAAGCTGGAAAGTTGGCAACACCTGACCTTCATGGCTTGTTTGTGTGAGCGGATGTATCCCAACTATCAGCAATTTTGTCTGGAAACCGAGTTTGGTGATCCGGCCGTTTATCGACGTATCCTGGATCTTATCTGGGAAACATTGGTCGTAAAAGATGCCAAGGTGAATTTTGATAGCCAGTTAGAGAAGCTGGAAGAGGCAATTCCTTCCGCTGATGACTATGCTATTTACGGCGTCTATCCGGCCATTGATGCATGTATTGCATTAAGTGAAGCTATTCACTCGCGTTTGAGTGGCGAAACACTGGAACATGCGATTGCTATCAGCGAAGCATCCATCCGCACTGTTGCGATGCTGGAAATGACGTTGGCTGGCAAAGAAATGACCGACGAAGAACTGAAAATCTTACCTGCGATTGAAGAAGAATGGGACATTCAATGGGAGATTTTCCGCCTGTTAGCTGACTGTGAAGAGCGCGACTTGGATCTGATCAAAGGGTTACGATCTGACCTACGGGAAGCGGCTGTTAGCAACATTGGCATAAATTTAACGCAATAAGGCAAGAAAACGTGATTTAACGCCTGATTTGTCACGTCTTAAGGCTTCACATCTGCCCCCTGTCTGTTCTACATTTGGGGGGCGAAAAAAAGTGGCTATCGGTGCGTGTATGCAGGAGAGTGCTATCCATCGGCATATCCGTCGCACTTGATGCTTTGCAAACGATAAACACACTGTAAGGATAACTTATGAATAAGACTCAACTGATTGACGTAATCGCGGACAAAGCGGACCTTTCTAAAGTACAAGCAAAAGCTGCTTTAGAGTCTACATTGGCTGCAATTACCGAATCTCTGAAAGAGGGTGATGCAGTACAATTGGTTGGTTTCGGTACTTTCAAAGTAAACCATCGTAATGAGCGCACTGGCCGCAACCCACAAACCGGTAAAGAAATCAAAATTGCTGCAGCTAATGTGCCAGCGTTTGTTTCTGGTAAGGCATTGAAAGACGCTGTTAAATCTTAATAGTGTGTCAGTGAAAATAATAAACAAGGGGGTGGCAAAGCCCCTTTTGTTTATGCAGCGGGTGCTGATGGCCCTCGGTTTAGCCTTTGGTCTCAGCGCCTGTAGCAGTCAATCCGGCCCTCCTCAATTCAGTGCCAGCGGTTATATCGCCGACAGCGGTGTCGTTCGCATATGGCGTCAGGATAATACGCAGCAGCAGCCACAAGTGCTGATGAGCGTCTACAGTCCCTATTCGGGGGACAATACCCGCGTGACCTTCTACGAATATCAAAATGGCCTATTACGGGAAATTCGGCGCAATGATTTGGGCCATAACCCACAAAGTGTCGAGCTACGTTTTGATGAGCAAGGGCAGGTTAGTTTTATGCAACGCCAACTGGCAGCTCGGCGTGAACAGCTCTCTGCGGATAATATTGCAGTTTATCAGTTAGAGGCTAAGCGAGTTCTGGAGCTAAGCACGGCATTGCGCGCGGGCAATGTTCGGTTAATTCAGGGGCGTTGGCAGGACGGCATCGTGACAACTTGTGCCGGGAAGACGGTGCGCCCGAACCTTGATGATAATTCGCAATCATGGTTGAGCAAACGCGGCGCGAACAGTGCGGAAACTTTGGGTATCGCATGGTTGGATTCACCGGAAGGCCAGCAACTGTTGTTGGTTGCCAATCAAGATTTCTGCAGTTGGGAACCTCAACCAGGCAGTTTGTAAGAAAAGGGGCACGGCGAACAGTACCCCTTGGAAAGACTTGAAGATTTATTTACCGCCAACAATCATTTCCCACAGGCTATCATTTCCCACAGACTATTCTTTTTCCCGGGCAATCGCCCGATAGCCAATGTCTTTACGACAGAAAGCGCCTTCCCACTGAATGTTTTCCGCTAACTTATACGCATTTTGTTGTGCTTGGGCGACGGTTGCACCGAGTGCCGTGACACAGAGTACGCGGCCACCGCTGGTCACGACGTCCTTATTGCTATTCAGTTTGGTACCGGCGTGGAACACTTTCCCCTTCGCCACTTCTTGCTGGGGTAGCCCATGAATAATATCACCTTGACGGTAATCAGCCGGGTAACCGCCTGCCGCCAAGACGACACCCAGTGACGGGCGTTCATCCCAATCAGAGGTTTTCTCATTCAATTTACCTTGTGCACCGGCTAAACACAGCTCAACCAAATCTGAGCGCATGCGTAGCATGATGGGCTGAGTTTCTGGGTCGCCGAAGCGGCAGTTGAATTCGATAACTTTCGGTTGTCCGTCAGCTGAAATCATCAAGCCCGCATAAAGGAAGCCGGTATAAACATTACCTTCCGCCGCCATACCGCGCACGGTTGGCCAGATAACTTGATCCATTACCCGCTGATGAACTTCATCAGTAACAACGGGAGCTGGAGAATAAGCGCCCATGCCGCCGGTATTCGGGCCGCTATCACCATCACCAACGCGTTTATGGTCTTGGCTGGTAGCCATCGGTAACACGTTTTCGCCATCAACCATCACTATAAAGCTAGCTTCTTCGCCATCGAGGAACTCTTCCACCACGATGCGGTGACCGGCATCACCAAATGCATTGCCAGCCAGCATGTCATGAACGGCGGTTTCTGCCTCTTCCAGCGTCATCGCAACAATCACGCCTTTACCCGCAGCCAGTCCATCAGCCTTAATCACGATGGGCGCACCAATTTTGCGCACATAGGCTAAAGCCGGTTCTACCTCGGTAAAGTTCTGGTAAAACGCGGTTGGAATATGGTGGCGGGCCAGAAAGTCTTTGGTGAAAGCTTTAGAACCTTCAAGCTGAGCGGCGGCTTGGGTTGGGCCAAAGATAGTCAGACCTGCGGCGCGGAAAGCATCAACCACACCAATCACTAATGGTGCTTCCGGGCCAACAATGGTTAGGCCAATATCGTGGCTCTGAGCAAATGCCAGTAAACCGGTAATATCAGTGGCGGCGATATCGACATTTTCTAAACCAGGTTCCAGCGCAGTACCGGCATTACCTGGTGCAACATAAATTTTATCTGCTAAAGGCGACTGTGCTGCTTTCCAGCCCAACGCATGCTCGCGCCCGCCATTACCAATAATCAAAATATTCATTTGGATGACTCCGTTAAGCGGTTTAATTAATGACGGAAATGGCGCATGTCGGTAAAGATCATCGCGATATCGTGTTCATCGGCGGCGGCAATCACTTCATCGTCACGAATAGAACCGCCCGGTTGGATAACACAGGTGATTCCAACGGCTGCGGCAGCATCAATACCATCGCGGAATGGGAAGAATGCATCAGAGGCCATAGCAGAGCCAGCGACTTCCAATCCCTCATCGGCCGCTTTGATACCGGCTATTTTGGCGGAGTACACACGGCTCATCTGGCCTGCGCCTATCCCGATAGTCATATTGTCGCGCGCATAGACAATCGCATTTGATTTAACGAATTTAGCGACTTTCCAGCAGAACAGCGCATCACGCAGCTCTTGCTCGGTCGGCTGGCGTTTGGATACCACCCGCAGATCCGCCGCAGTCACCATGCCCAAATCGCGGTCTTGCACCAACAAGCCACCATTGACACGTTTGAAATCCAGACCGGCAGAACGCTCTTGCCACTGGCCACAAGTCAGAACACGGACATTCTGTTTGGCGGCTAACAGCGCCAATGCTTCAGCACTGACGGAGGGGGCGATAATCACTTCAACGAATTGACGGCTGATAATGGCGCTGGCGGTTTCGGCATCCAGCTCGCGGTTAAAGGCGATAATGCCGCCGAAAGCAGACGTCGGGTCAGTTTTATAGGCGTTGTCGTAAGCCGCTAGCAGTGAGTCGGCAATAGCCACGCCGCACGGGTTGGCGTGCTTGACGATAACACAGGCCGGTTCACTGAATTCTTTCACACACTCCAGAGCGGCATCGGTATCGGCGATATTGTTATAGGAGAGCGCTTTGCCTTGCAATTGCTGGGCGGTTGCCACTGATGCTTCTTTAACATCTTCTTCTATATAGAAGGCGGCTTGCTGGTGGCTGTTTTCACCGTAACGCATATCCTGTTTCTTTATATAGTTAAGATTCAGGGTGCGAGGGAAACGGCCTGATGGCTGCTCGGTATCGCCATGATAAGGTGGCACCAGCGCGCCGAAGTAATTGGCAATCATACTGTCGTAAGCGGCAGTGTGCTCAAAAGCTTTGATGGCCAGGTCGAAACGGGTTGGGTAAGTCAATGAGCCGTCATTCTCATCCAGCTCGGCAATAATCGCAGGGTAGTCGCTGCTCTTAACCACAATCGCAACATCTTTATGATTCTTGGCCGCAGAGCGCACCATGGTTGGGCCACCGATATCAATATTCTCAACCGCATCTTCCAGTGAGCAATCCGGGCGGGCAACCGTCTGAGCGAACGGATACAAGTTTACGACTACGATATCAATTGGCTGAATGTCGTGCTGAGCCATGATGCCGTCATCCTGGCCACGACGGCCTAAAATCCCACCATGTACTTTTGGATGCAAAGTCTTAACGCGTCCGTCCATCATTTCCGGGAAACCGGTGTAGTTAGATACTTCGGTGACAGGCAAACCGGCATCAGCCAGCAGTCGGGCAGTTCCACCAGTGGAAAGTAACTCGATACCACGCTGAGAAAGTGCTTGGGCGAATTCAATGATACCGGCTTTGTCAGACACACTGAGCAGAGCACGGCGGATTGGGCGGCGTTGTTGCATGGTTTTATCCCTTGGCTTTGGAGTCGCAGTTATTCTTCACAATCATTCAATAGAGCGTTATCTGAATCCCTTCTTCTATATAGCTATATATAGAAAGGAACAGATTCAGATAACGTCCCAAACAGGGGGATAAGGCTCGTCGTCGGCGACTTTCAGGGCAAGACTAGCCCTCTACAACATTAAAATACGCTTTATCACGTACCTCGTGACCCCATTTTCTAAAAAATCACCTCGTGTCATTGATATTTTGCCGACGAGGTCACTCTTTTTCGACGCGGGGAATTGTAGCGAAAACGAT
Source organism: Yersinia rochesterensis (assembly GCF_003600645.1). Taxonomy (NCBI): domain Bacteria; kingdom Pseudomonadati; phylum Pseudomonadota; class Gammaproteobacteria; order Enterobacterales; family Yersiniaceae; genus Yersinia; species Yersinia rochesterensis. The sequence continues at coordinate 4,013,566 of NZ_CP032482.1, read as the reverse complement.
TGCGTGATGCTCGTCAATTTTGAGTGCAGATTCAATCTGTGGATAAGTTTGTGCACAACTGCGTATAAAGCGGGGTTTTGCTGTGGAATGCAGCAAACAGTCATTTTTATTGAAATTAGCGGTTGCGGGCAGCTGAGAACTCCCTATAATGCGCATCCATCGAGACGGCACACAACGAATCAAGTAGTTGAGTGGCCGACGAAGAGAACAGAGAAAATCAACGAAATTAGTAGTTGACTCTGAATGAGGAAAGCGTAATATGCGCACCTCGCGTTACCAACCACGGGTTGCTAACGCACTGCTCTTTAACAATTTATCAGACAATCTGTGTGGGCACTCGCAAGACGATATCGAAGCCTGTTTCGGCAGGCAGAAGAAATATCAAAGTCTTGAAGAGTGACCAAAGCAGTACACATTTGAACTTCGGTTCGAATGCATATTTGCAGAAAGTAATCTTTGAGCATCGCTATGTTAACTCATAGCAAATCAAACAAATCTTAAATTGAAGAGTTTGATCATGGCTCAGATTGAACGCTGGCGGCAGGCCTAACACATGCAAGTCGAGCGGCAGCGGGAAGTAGTTTACTACTTTGCCGGCGAGCGGCGGACGGGTGAGTAATGTCTGGGAAACTGCCTGATGGAGGGGGATAACTACTGGAAACGGTAGCTAATACCGCATGACCTCGCAAGAGCAAAGTGGGGGACCTTCGGGCCTCACGCCATCGGATGTGCCCAGATGGGATTAGCTAGTAGGTGGGGTAATGGCTCACCTAGGCGACGATCCCTAGCTGGTCTGAGAGGATGACCAGCCACACTGGAACTGAGACACGGTCCAGACTCCTACGGGAGGCAGCAGTGGGGAATATTGCACAATGGGCGCAAGCCTGATGCAGCCATGCCGCGTGTGTGAAGAAGGCCTTCGGGTTGTAAAGCACTTTCAGCGAGGAGGAAGGCAGTCGTGTTAATAGCACGGTTGATTGACGTTACTCGCAGAAGAAGCACCGGCTAACTCCGTGCCAGCAGCCGCGGTAATACGGAGGGTGCAAGCGTTAATCGGAATTACTGGGCGTAAAGCGCACGCAGGCGGTTTGTTAAGTCAGATGTGAAATCCCCGCGCTTAACGTGGGAACTGCATTTGAAACTGGCAAGCTAGAGTCTTGTAGAGGGGGGTAGAATTCCAGGTGTAGCGGTGAAATGCGTAGAGATCTGGAGGAATACCGGTGGCGAAGGCGGCCCCCTGGACAAAGACTGACGCTCAGGTGCGAAAGCGTGGGGAGCAAACAGGATTAGATACCCTGGTAGTCCACGCTGTAAACGATGTCGACTTGGAGGTTGTGCCCTTGAGGCGTGGCTTCCGGAGCTAACGCGTTAAGTCGACCGCCTGGGGAGTACGGCCGCAAGGTTAAAACTCAAATGAATTGACGGGGGCCCGCACAAGCGGTGGAGCATGTGGTTTAATTCGATGCAACGCGAAGAACCTTACCTACTCTTGACATCCACAGAACTTAGCAGAGATGCTTCGGTGCCTTCGGGAACTGTGAGACAGGTGCTGCATGGCTGTCGTCAGCTCGTGTTGTGAAATGTTGGGTTAAGTCCCGCAACGAGCGCAACCCTTATCCTTTGTTGCCAGCACGTAATGGTGGGAACTCAAGGGAGACTGCCGGTGACAAACCGGAGGAAGGTGGGGATGACGTCAAGTCATCATGGCCCTTACGAGTAGGGCTACACACGTGCTACAATGGCAGATACAAAGTGAAGCGAACTCGCGAGAGCAAGCGGACCACATAAAGTCTGTCGTAGTCCGGATTGGAGTCTGCAACTCGACTCCATGAAGTCGGAATCGCTAGTAATCGTAGATCAGAATGCTACGGTGAATACGTTCCCGGGCCTTGTACACACCGCCCGTCACACCATGGGAGTGGGTTGCAAAAGAAGTAGGTAGCTTAACCTTCGGGAGGGCGCTTACCACTTTGTGATTCATGACTGGGGTGAAGTCGTAACAAGGTAACCGTAGGGGAACCTGCGGTTGGATCACCTCCTTACCTAACGATACGCATTGCGTAGTGTCCACACAGATTGTCTGATAGAAAGTAACGAGCAAATAAGGCCGGGCTGAGAAATTAGTCGGGCTTTAGTACCTTGTTGGGTCTGTAGCTCAGGTGGTTAGAGCGCACCCCTGATAAGGGTGAGGTCGGTGGTTCAAGTCCACTCAGACCCACCAACTCATCCTCATACTGCGTTACAGACACACTCGTTTATAACAATAAACGTCGCGTGACTGCGCCTTGTCTGAGAATGAGTTATGCCGATAAGGTATTTTGCTTTTTATATGGGGCTATAGCTCAGCTGGGAGAGCGCCTGCCTTGCACGCAGGAGGTCAGCGGTTCGATCCCGCTTAGCTCCACCATATAAAACTATTTCAAAACGTACTGCGGTCGCAAGACTCAGTGTGTTGTGAAATATTGCTCTTTAACAATCTGGAACAAGCTGAAAATTGAAACAATACAGCTGAAACTTATCTCTCCGTAGATGTACTGAGATAAGGATTAACCTGTATTAGAGTCTCTCAAATAATCGCAACGCAAGTTGTCTGCAAAGACACCTTCGGGTTGTGAGGTTAAGCGACTAAGCGTACACGGTGGATGCCTAGGCAGTCAGAGGCGATGAAGGGCGTGCTAATCTGCGAAAAGCGTCGGTAAGGTGATATGAACCGTTATAACCGACGATACCCGAATGGGGAAACCCAGTGCAATTCGTTGCACTATTGCATGGTGAATACATAGCCATGCAAGGCGAACCGGGGGAACTGAAACATCTAAGTACCCCGAGGAAAAGAAATCAACCGAGATTCCCCTAGTAGCGGCGAGCGAACGGGGAGGAGCCCAGAGTCTGAATCAGTTTGTGTGTTAGTGGAAGCGTCTGGAAAGTCGCAGGGTACAGGGTGATACTCCCGTACACAAAAACACACTTGCTGTGAACTCGATGAGTAGGGCGGGACACGTGACATCCTGTCTGAATATGGGGGGACCATCCTCCAAGGCTAAATACTCCTGACTGACCGATAGTGAACCAGTACCGTGAGGGAAAGGCGAAAAGAACCCCGGCGAGGGGAGTGAAATAGAACCTGAAACCGTGTACGTACAAGCAGTGGGAGCACCTTCGTGGTGTGACTGCGTACCTTTTGTATAATGGGTCAGCGACTTATATTTTGTAGCAAGGTTAACCGAATAGGGGAGCCGTAGGGAAACCGAGTCTTAACTGGGCGTCTAGTTGCAAGGTATAGACCCGAAACCCGGTGATCTAGCCATGGGCAGGTTGAAGGTTGGGTAACACTAACTGGAGGACCGAACCGACTAATGTTGAAAAATTAGCGGATGACTTGTGGCTGGGGGTGAAAGGCCAATCAAACCGGGAGATAGCTGGTTCTCCCCGAAAGCTATTTAGGTAGCGCCTCGTGAACTCATCTTCGGGGGTAGAGCACTGTTTCGGCTAGGGGGCCATCCCGGCTTACCAAACCGATGCAAACTCCGAATACCGAAGAATGTTATCACGGGAGACACACGGCGGGTGCTAACGTCCGTCGTGAAGAGGGAAACAACCCAGACCGCCAGCTAAGGTCCCAAAGTCATGGTTAAGTGGGAAACGATGTGGGAAGGCATAGACAGCCAGGATGTTGGCTTAGAAGCAGCCATCATTTAAAGAAAGCGTAATAGCTCACTGGTCGAGTCGGCCTGCGCGGAAGATGTAACGGGGCTAAACCATGCACCGAAGCTGCGGCAGCGACACTTAGGTGTTGTTGGGTAGGGGAGCGTTCTGTAAGCCGTTGAAGGTGACCTGTGAGGGTTGCTGGAGGTATCAGAAGTGCGAATGCTGACATAAGTAACGATAATGCGGGTGAAAAACCCGCACGCCGGAAGACCAAGGGTTCCTGTCCAACGTTAATCGGGGCAGGGTGAGTCGACCCCTAAGGCGAGGCTGAAAAGCGTAGTCGATGGGAAACAGGTTAATATTCCTGTACTTGGTGTTACTGCGAAGGGGGGACGGAGAAGGCTAGGCTAGCCGGGCGACGGTTGTCCCGGTTTAAGCATGTAGGCGGAGCGACTTGGTAAATCCGGTTGCTTATCAACGCTGAGGTGTGATGACGAGTCACTACGGTGATGAAGTAGTTGATGCCAAGCTTCCAGGAAAAGCCTCTAAGCATCAGGTAACATTAAATCGTACCCCAAACCGACACAGGTGGTCAGGTAGAGAATACTCAGGCGCTTGAGAGAACTCGGGTGAAGGAACTAGGCAAAATGGTGCCGTAACTTCGGGAGAAGGCACGCTGGCATTAGGTAATGGGACTTGCTCCCGGCGCCGAAGCCAGTCGCAGATACCAGCTGGCTGCAACTGTTTAATAAAAACACAGCACTGTGCAAACACGAAAGTGGACGTATACGGTGTGACGCCTGCCCGGTGCTGGAAGGTTAATTGATGGGGTCAGCCGCAAGGCGAAGCTCTTGATCGAAGCCCCAGTAAACGGCGGCCGTAACTATAACGGTCCTAAGGTAGCGAAATTCCTTGTCGGGTAAGTTCCGACCTGCACGAATGGCGTAATGATGGCCAGGCTGTCTCCACCCGAGACTCAGTGAAATTGAACTCGCTGTGAAGATGCAGTGTACCCGCGGCAAGACGGAAAGACCCCGTGAACCTTTACTATAGCTTGACACTGAACATTGAGCCTTGATGTGTAGGATAGGTGGGAGGCATTGAAGTGTGGACGCCAGTCTGCATGGAGCCAACCTTGAAATACCACCCTTTAATGTTTGATGTTCTAACTCGGCCCCGTAATCCGGGGTGAGGACAGTGTCTGGTGGGTAGTTTGACTGGGGCGGTCTCCTCCCAAAGAGTAACGGAGGAGCACGAAGGTTAGCTAATCACGGTCGGACATCGTGAGGTTAGTGCAAAGGCATAAGCTAGCTTGACTGCGAGAGTGACGGCTCGAGCAGGTACGAAAGTAGGTCTTAGTGATCCGGTGGTTCTGAATGGAAGGGCCATCGCTCAACGGATAAAAGGTACTCCGGGGATAACAGGCTGATACCGCCCAAGAGTTCATATCGACGGCGGTGTTTGGCACCTCGATGTCGGCTCATCACATCCTGGGGCTGAAGTAGGTCCCAAGGGTATGGCTGTTCGCCATTTAAAGTGGTACGCGAGCTGGGTTTAGAACGTCGTGAGACAGTTCGGTCCCTATCTGCCGTGGGCGTTGGAAGATTGAGAGGGGCTGCTCCTAGTACGAGAGGACCGGAGTGGACGAATCACTGGTGTTCGGGTTGTCATGCCAATGGCATTGCCCGGTAGCTAAATTCGGAAGAGATAACCGCTGAAAGCATCTAAGCGGGAAACTTGCCTCGAGATGAGTCTTCCCTGGGGCTTTAAGCCCCCTGAAGGAACGTTAAAGACTATGACGTTGATAGGCTGGGTGTGTAAGTGCAGCGATGCATTGAGCTAACCAGTACTAATGATCCGTGAGGCTTAACCTTACAACACCGAAGGTGTTTTGGTGATTTGAGAGAAATTAAGATTTTCAGCGAAGTTCCGAGATTGGATTGGCTGGCTGTGTGATATTGCATAGCGGGTTAATTGAAACAGAATTTGCCTGGCGGCCATAGCGCGGTGGACCCACCTGACTCCATGCCGAACTCAGAAGTGAAACGCCGTAGCGCCGATGGTAGTGTGGGGTCTCCCCATGCGAGAGTAGGACACTGCCAGGCATCAAATTTAGCGTGCTGATATGGCTCAGTTGGTAGAGCGCACCCTTGGTAAGGGTGAGGTCCCCAGTTCGACTCTGGGTATCAGCACCAGTTACATGGGTTAAAGTTCGGTAGTTGTAGAAAAGAATTTACCTGGCGGCAATAGCGCGGTGGTCCCACCTGACTCCATGCCGAACTCAGAAGTGAAACGCCGTAGCGCCGATGGTAGTGTGGGGTCTCCCCATGCGAGAGTAGGACACTGCCAGGTATCAAATAAAGTAAAGACCCCATGCCAAAAGCGTGGGGTTTTTGCGTTTCTGCTATCCCGTTAATATCTATACTTCTATCTTTTGATAGAGAGTCAGTAGCCCATACTCGCAGTGTTTTATCATCTTAATATCAGTTACTTTCCTATAATTCATTAAAAATCATATTGATAGTTATGACCGATCCTTCTGTTGTTACAGAGGATTTTTGCGTTTCTGCCATATATAAAATGAATACCTGCCGTTTGCTATACTGCATATGTTGAAATTTCAGCAATGAAACATTTTCAGGTTGTCGCAGATTACTCGACTTTTTATCAAAAAGCGGCTATCTTCAGGCATCTAGAAGTCTAAACGTATAAATGGATATATTGAGGATATGGCATGCCAATTCGGGTTCCTGATGAATTACCTGCGGTGAGTTTCTTGCGTAATGAGAATGTCTTTGTCATGACCTCATCGCGCGCAAAAACTCAGGAAATTCGTCCCCTGAAGGTGTTGGTTTTGAATCTAATGCCTAAAAAAATTGAGACGGAAAATCAATTCCTGCGTTTACTCTCTAACTCGCCCTTACAGGTCGATATCCAATTGCTGCGTATTGATAGCCGTGAGTCAAAAAACACGCCAGCCGAGCATCTAAACAACTTCTATTGCGACTTTGAAGACATTCAAGAGCAAAATTTTGATGGGTTGATTGTGACCGGCGCTCCGCTAGGTTTAGTTGATTTTTGTGATGTGGCTTATTGGCCGCAAATTGAGCGCATTATTGCATGGGCAAAAGATCATGTGACCTCGACCTTATTTGTGTGTTGGGCGGTACAGGCGGCATTAAATATCTTATATGGTATCCCTAAAATGACGCGTGAGACCAAGCTCTCAGGCATTTACCCACATCAAACAGATAAACCCCAGGCGCTACTTACGCGCGGCTTTGATGAGACATTCCTGGCCCCTCATTCCCGTTATGCAGATTTCCCCGTTGAGGTGCTACAGCAATACACTGATTTAGATATTCTGGTCTCATCGGAAGAAGCTGGTGCCTATCTATTTGCCAGTAAAGATAAGCGGGTTGCTTTCGTAACAGGCCATCCTGAGTATGATGTCGATACCTTGGCAGGTGAATATCAACGAGATCTGGCCGCGGGCCTTAACCCACAAATTCCCCTCAATTATTTCCCTAATGACGATGCTTCATTATCCCCAAAAGCATCTTGGCGTAGCCACGGGCACCTGTTGTTTGCTAACTGGCTGAACTACTACGTTTACCAAATCACACCATTTGATTTGCGTCATATGAATCCTACCCTCGACTAATTTTTCCCTTCTCTAAATGTCAATAAAGGCGGCTGAATCGAGGCCGCCTTTGTATTTATTGTTCTAATAAGCACCATTAATCCCACCCAAACTGGTCTGATCTCTTTATAAAACAATAAGTTATCGCGTGAAAAATCCGTTAATGGAATCTGGTTCCTATCTGTTTAATATTAATCATCTTGTTAACAGTATGATAATAAAAGATTAAAAAATTATTTTAAATAAAAATGGAAATCGTTTTTGATTTTCTAAATTAATTGATTATTCTTAGTCCTGTCGGGATGAAAAGTAACCATAAAATCTAGCCTTCAATTTCCGGTTGGAATGCATCATCCGATACAAATCCAAGAGTGACGCTGTATTAGCGTTGGTGTGAAAGTTGTGAGATTAGGAAGGGGAAGGGAAATGACACAACAGTTAGTCGGCACGGAGTTAGTTTTCACACAGCATTTTAATGCGGCGGAACGTCAGGTTTTGCCGGATGAAGCTATCGAATTCTTAACAGAATTGGTGGTGAAATTCGCTCAGCCACGTAACGAACTCCTTGCAGTACGGGCATCCTGGCAGAAAGATATCGATCAGGGAGCGTTGCCGGATTTTATTTCGGAAACTAATTCCATTCGTGATGATGACTGGAAAATCCAAGGGATTCCTACTGATTTACGTGATCGCCGCGTTGAGATTACCGGGCCAGTTGAGCGGAAAATGGTGATTAATGCCCTCAATGCCAATGTGAAAGTCTTTATGGCCGATTTTGAAGATTCATTGGCACCAAGCTGGGACAAAGTGATTGATGGGCAGATTAACCTGCACGATGCGGTTAAAGGGACAATTTCCTATACAAATGAATCCGGTAAAATTTATCAGCTCAAACCCAACCCAGCGGTACTGATTGCGCGAGTTCGCGGCCTGCATTTGCCAGAAAAACATGTGAAATATCAGGGTGAAGCTATTCCTGGCAGCCTGTTCGACTTTGCGTTGTATTTCTACCATAACTATAAGCAACTCCTGGCCAATGGCAGCGGGCCTTATTTTTATTTGCCGAAAATGCAATCTTATCAAGAGGCTGCGTGGTGGAGTGATGTTTTCACCTTTACCGAGCAGCGTTTCGACTTACCGCAAGGCACCATTAAAGCCACGGTATTAATTGAGACATTACCTGCAGTGTTTCAGATGGATGAGATTCTCTACCACCTGCGCCACCACATTGTGGGCCTCAATTGTGGCCGCTGGGACTATATCTTCAGCTATATCAAAACACTGAAAAACCACGGCGACCGTGTGTTGCCAGACCGCCAATCAGTCACCATGACTAAGCCTTTCCTCAGCGCGTATTCCCGTTTACTGATCAAAACCTGTCATAAGCGCGGAGCTTTAGCAATGGGCGGCATGGCGGCATTTATTCCGGATAAAGACCCAGTAAAGAATGCGTTAGTGTTGAATAAAGTCCGTGCTGACAAAGAGTTAGAAGCCAGCAATGGTCATGACGGTACTTGGGTCGCGCACCCAGGTTTGGCTGATACCGTGATGGAAGTTTTCAACAAAGTATTAGGGGCACGACCAAATCAATTAGAGGTTAGCCGCGAGCAGGATAAACCGATCACCGCCGCTGAGTTGCTGGAGCCATGTAGTGGTGAACGCACGGAAGAAGGGATGCGCGCCAATATCCGGGTGGCGGTGCAATACATTGAAGCATGGATATCGGGTAATGGTTGCGTGCCGATTTATGGCCTGATGGAAGATGCCGCAACGGCTGAGATTTCCCGCACTTCTATCTGGCAATGGATACATCATCAGAAAAGCCTGAGTAATGGTCAGACGGTGACGAAAGAGCTGTTCCGTAACATGTTGAGTGAAGAAATGCAGGTAGTGAAGCTTGAACTTGGCGCAGAGCGCTTCGATGGCGGGCGGTTTGAAGAAGCTGCGCGTCTGATGGAGCGAATTACAACACAAGACGAGCTTATCGACTTCCTGACCCTGCCTGGCTACGCGCTGTTGGCATAACCCTACAAAATTGAATAATAAGGAATATCGCTATGACTACCTCTCGTACTCAACAAATTCAGCAATTGGAACAGGAATGGAAATCACCGCGCTGGCAGGGCATTATTCGCCCATATAGTGCCGAAGAGGTGATTAAATTACGCGGTTCAGTGAATCCTGAGTGCACCTTGGCGCAGCACGGTGCGAAAAGATTATGGGAATTGTTGCACGGCAAATCGCGTAAAGATTATATCAACTGTTTGGGCGCGTTGACCGGTGGTCAGGCCTTGCAGCAAGCGAAAGCGGGGGTCGAGGCGATTTATCTGTCGGGCTGGCAAGTCGCGGCTGATGCTAACACTGCATCAAGCATGTATCCGGACCAATCACTGTACCCGGTGGACTCGGTGCCGGCGGTGGTTAAACGTATCAATAACAGCTTCCGCCGCGCAGATCAGATTCAGTGGTCGAATAATATTGAGCCGGGTAGCAAAGGTTATACCGACTATTTCCTACCGATTGTGGCTGATGCCGAGGCCGGTTTTGGCGGTGTGTTGAACGCGTTTGAACTGATGAAAGCCATGATTGAGGCAGGGGCCGCCGGTGTGCATTTCGAAGATCAACTGGCGGCGGTGAAGAAATGCGGCCATATGGGCGGTAAAGTTTTGGTGCCGACGCAAGAAGCAATTCAAAAGTTGGTCGCCGCCCGGCTGGCTGCGGACGTGCTGGGGGTGCCAACTCTGCTGATCGCCCGTACTGATGCCGATGCTGCTGACCTGCTGACCTCTGATTGTGACCCGCATGATAGCGAATTTATTAGTGGCGATCGCACCGCCGAAGGCTTCTTCCGCACCCATGCCGGTATTGAACAAGCCATCAGCCGCGGTCTGGCCTATGCCCCTTATGCCGATTTGGTGTGGTGTGAAACTTCAACCCCCGACCTAGCGCTGGCTAAACGTTTTGCCGATGCGATTCATGCACAATTCCCTGGTAAGTTATTAGCTTACAACTGTTCGCCGTCATTTAACTGGAAAAAGAACCTGACTGACCAGCAGATTGCCAGCTTCCAAGATGACTTGTCTGCCATGGGTTACAAATACCAGTTTATTACCCTCGCGGGCATCCACAGCATGTGGTTCAACATGTTCGACCTGGCCCATGCTTATGCACAGGGCGAGGGTATGAAGCATTATGTTGAGAAGGTTCAGCAGCCAGAATTTGCCGCTGTTGAGCGCGGCTATACTTTTGCATCTCATCAACAAGAAGTGGGCACCGGCTACTTTGATAAAGTCACCAATATCATTCAGGGCGGCGAATCCTCCGTGACGGCATTGACTGGCTCGACGGAAGAACAGCAATTTTAACCCGCGGTTTGAATAAAAGTGTTTTTTATCATGAGCCTGCATATGCAGGCTCTGTTCCGTAGGGCTGGGGGGTTATCATGGCGGTAAAACTGGAACACTTAATCGCTCAGACAATTTTGCAGGGGTTCGATGCGCAATATGGCCGATTTCTGGAGGTCACTGCTGGCGCTCAGCATCGCTTTGAACAAGCAGAGTGGCATGCTGTACAACAGGCGATGAAAAAGCGTATTCATCTGTATGACCACCATGTGGGTCTGGTGGTCGAGCAATTGAAACATATCACTGACCAGCGCTGTTTTGATGTGGATTTTCTGACTCGAGTAAAAGAGATTTACACCGAGTTGCTGCCGGATTATCCGCGCTTCGAAATCGCCGAAAGTTTTTTTAATTCAGTCTATTGCCGGTTGTTCAAACACCGAGATTTAACGCCAGATAAATTGTTTGTGTTCAGCTCACAACCCGAGCAGCGCTTTCGGGAAATCCCCCGCCCATTAGCGCGCGAGTTTGCTCCTCAGGGCAATTTAAGCGGCATGTTGCAGCTGATGCTCAGTGATTTACCGCTGCGTTTGCCGTGGGAAGATCTGCCGCGCGATATTGGCTATATCGTGGCGGCCCTGCGGCAAAATTTTACTGATGAGCAACTCGCGGGTGCCCGCTTTCAAATTGCTAATGAACTGTTTTATCGCAATAAAGCTGCCTGGTTGGTGGGGAAAATGCGGCTAGCGGATGGGGTCTATCCATTCCTGTTGCCTATCCATCACAATGAATCAGGCGCGCTATTTATCGATACCTGCCTAACCAGCAAGGCAGAGGCCAGTATCGTGTTCGGCTTCGCCCGCTCTTATTTTATGGTGTATGCGCCATTGCCCGCGGCGATGGTGGAATGGCTACGGGAAATATTACCGGGCAAATCGACCGCTGAATTGTATATGGCGATTGGCTGTCAAAAGCACGGTAAAACCGAAAGTTACCGTGAATATCTCACCTTTGTTCATCAATCTAACGAGCAATTTATTATCGCGCCAGGGGTCAAAGGCATGGTGATGTTGGTGTTTACCCTGCCGTCATTTGATCGGGTGTTTAAGGTGATTAAAGATGAGTTTGCGCCGCAAAAAGAGGTCAGTCAGGCGCGAGTTTTAGAATGCTATCAATTGGTTAAAGAGCATGACCGGGTAGGGCGAATGGCCGATACCCAAGAGTATGAGAATTTCGTGATTGATAAGCATCGTATCAGTGCTGAACTGCTGGCGGAGTTGCAGAAGGAAGTGCCGGAGAAACTGGAAGATTTAGGCGACCAAATCATTATTAAGCACCTGTATATGGAGCGGCGGATGACGCCATTGAATCTCTATATGGAGCAGGCAAATGATCAGCAATTGAAGGATGCGATTGAAGAATACGGCAATGCTATCAAGCAACTGGCAGCGGCGAATATTTTCCCCGGTGATATGCTGTTTAAGAACTTCGGCGTAACCCGCCATGGGCGCGTAGTGTTCTACGATTATGATGAAATTTGCTATATGACGGAGGTGAATTTCCGCGATATTCCGCCCCCGCGCTATCCGGAAGATGAGATGGCCAGCGAGCCGTGGTATAGCGTGTCACCCAATGATGTATTCCCAGAAGAATTTCGTCATTTCTTGTGCAGTGACCGGAAAGTGCGGCACTTTTTTGAGGAAACGCACAGTGACTTGTTCCACGCCAGCTATTGGCGAGGGTTGCAGCAGCGTATTAAAGACGGGCATGTGGAGGATGTTTTTGCCTATCGGCGGAAGCAGCGCTTCTCCCAAAGGGTTTTAAATTAACGGCGACTGCGCGTTGTCACTCTGAGATGGCGCTGCATGTACACTCCGGGGCACTCTGCGCTGGGCGCACTCAGATTGACTTAGCTCGCTACGCCTTGATTCGGGGGGAATATTTCCTTAACCGCGACTCCCACCACCATAAGATTGAGTAATTTCTTTTGCGGCATGAATAACCAGCGCGCCAAGTTCTGTGACGCGATCGTCGGTAATGCGCGATACTGGGCCGGAGATGGAAATTGCGGCAAAGGCTTCGTGGTGTTCGTCGAACAGGCAGGCGGCGATGCAGCGCAGGCCGAGAGCATGTTCTTCGTCGTCAAATGAATAACCTTGCTTGCGGATCAGGGCCAAATTTTCTTTCAGACTGGCTGGACTGGTGCGGGTGTGTTGAGTATAGGCATGCAGCCCTTTCTTATGTAAAAGCTGCACCAGTTGCTCGTCTGACAGGGTGGAGAGAAAAGCTTTGCCCGCCCCAGATGCATGCATGGGCAGCTTACCGCCAATCGGCGCTGACATACGCATCAGTGCGGTACATTGCACTTGGTCGATAATAATGGCTTGATAGTCACTGTGATCCAGTACCGCCAAGTTCACGGTTTCACCGGATTCATCCATTAAACGGCGCAGCATCGGGTGAACCATAGCCAGCAAATTGCGGCTTTGCAAAAAGCTGCTGCCAACAATAAAGGCATGTGCGCCCATGGTCCAAAGGCCTAAATCACCCACTTGACGGACAAAACCTTGCTGTTGCATGGTAGTTAACAGGCGATGGGTGGTTGAGTTAGGTAAACCTGCCTGTTGGGCTAAATCTGTTAGCGCAACACTTCCTTGCGATTCGGAAATATATTCCAGTAATTTAAGTCCACGAGTCAATGATTGAACCTGACCTGTCGCCGCAGGGGTAGTTTGCGCGGCTGCCTTGGGTTTCTTTCCCCGTTTGATCGAAATAGGTAGCGCCATAAATCAGCCTCTTATCTATTATTATGGAATTCATTTTCGTTTTTCAATTATGCATGCAAACAGTCAAAAATGCTCATCCGATGAGTATGGCTTTCTACCTGAAAAAGTCTCAACTGTGACTGGACTCATTACATTGACAACTTGTGCTAGGATGACTGGCGGTCTGTTAAATGGCTTATTTTTGTAGCAAATGGATTTTTCAGCATATCTGATACAAATAAACAACAAAAGATGCATCGGATAATGGCAAGGCAACAGGGTAAAGAGGCGACAGTGGTGGATACAGTTACGAATAATAAGGTTAAGGAATTACACCAGCAATTAGCACAGCGGATTTTAGTGCTGGATGGTGGTATGGGGACTATGATCCAGAGCTATCGGCTGGAAGAGGAGGATTACCGGGGCGCGCGTTTTGCTGATTGGCCCAGTGATCTGAAAGGAAACAATGACTTATTGGTGCTTTCCAAGCCCGAAGTCATCATTGCCATTCACAATGCCTATCTTGAAGCCGGCGCTGATATTCTCGAAACCAATACCTTTAACTCCACCACCATCGCCATGGCGGATTATCAGATGGAGTCACTGTCAGCTGAAATTAACTATGAAGCTACTCGTCTGGCCCGAATCTGCGCGGATGAATGGACTGCCCGCACGCCCGAAAAACCCCGCTATGTCGCCGGGGTGCTGGGGCCGACCAACCGCACCGCCTCTATCTCGCCTAAAGTGAATGACCCTGCATTCCGTAATGTCAGTTTTGATCAGTTGGTTGAAGCTTATCGTGAGTCGACCCGCGCCCTGATTGAGGGCGGTGCTGACCTGATTATGATTGAAACGGTTTTCGATACCCTGAATGCCAAAGCGGCCACTTTTGCGGTTGAATCTGAATTTGAAGCTATGGGGGTGCTGTTGCCGGTGATGATTTCCGGCACCATTACCGATGCTTCGGGCCGGACTTTATCCGGCCAAACCACCGAAGCTTTTTATAATTCTCTGCGCCACGTGAAGCCGCTTTCTTTTGGCCTAAACTGTGCTCTGGGGCCAGATGAGTTGCGTCAATATGTCGCGGAGTTATCGCGTATCTCTGAATATTATGTCAGTGCGCACCCGAATGCTGGTTTGCCAAATGCCTTTGGTGAATATGATCTGGAAGCCAAAGAGATGGCCGAGCAGATTGGCGAGTGGGCGCGGGCAGGATTTTTGAATATTGTCGGTGGATGCTGCGGGACGACACCTCGACACATCGCCGCGATGGTCAAAGCTGTCGCTGGCGTGGCACCGCGGCCGTTGCCGGATATCCCGGTCGCGTGCCGTTTAGCGGGGCTGGAACCGCTGACGATTGATACTAATTCGCTGTTTGTTAACGTCGGCGAGCGGACGAACGTCACGGGCTCGGCCCGTTTCAAGCGGTTGATAAAAGAAGAAAAATACGATGAAGCCCTGGATGTTGCCCGTCAGCAGGTTGAAAGTGGCGCACAAATCATCGACATCAATATGGACGAGGGCATGCTGGATGCTGAAGCCGCTATGGTGCGCTTCCTTAATCTGATTGCCGGTGAACCTGATATTGCTCGGGTGCCGATTATGATTGACTCCTCGAAGTGGGATGTCATCGAAAAAGGTCTGAAATGTATTCAGGGTAAAGGGATTGTTAACTCCATTTCGATGAAAGAGGGCGTTGAAGCCTTTATTCATCACGCCAAATTAGTGCGCCGCTATGGCGCGGCGATGGTGGTGATGGCGTTCGATGAAACCGGGCAGGCCGATACCCGTGAGCGTAAAATCGAAATTTGCCGTCGAGCTTATAAAATTCTGACTGAAACTGTTGGTTTCCCGCCGGAAGATATTATTTTTGACCCGAATATTTTTGCTGTCGCGACCGGGATTGAAGAACATAACAACTATGCGGTCGACTTTATTGAAGCTTGTGCTGATATCAAAGCCGAACTGCCGCACGCGATGATTTCAGGCGGTGTTTCCAATGTTTCATTCTCTTTCCGTGGCAATGATCCGGTGCGTGAAGCTATTCACGCGGTATTCCTTTATTACGCCATTCGTAATGGCATGGATATGGGTATCGTCAATGCCGGGCAGTTGGCTATCTATGACGACCTGTCGGATGAACTGCGTGATGCGGTTGAGGATGTCATTCTTAATCGCCGCAGCGACAGCACTGAGCGTTTGTTGGATTTGGCGGAAAAATACCGCAGCAGTAAAAGTGGTGAAGTCGCCATTCAGCAAGCCGAGTGGCGCGGTTGGGCGGTGGGAAAACGGCTGGAATATTCGCTGGTTAAAGGGATTACCGAGTTTATCGAGCTGGACACGGAAGAAGCCCGCCAGCAGGCCGAGCGGCCAATTGAGGTTATTGAAGGGCCGCTGATGGCGGGGATGAATGTGGTGGGCGACTTGTTCGGCGAGGGGAAAATGTTCCTGCCGCAGGTGGTAAAATCCGCGCGAGTGATGAAACAAGCGGTCGCCTATCTCGAACCTTATATTGAAGCCAGCAAACAGAAAGGCACCACCAACGGTAAGATCCTGTTGGCGACGGTCAAAGGCGATGTGCATGACATCGGCAAAAACATTGTTGGCGTAGTATTGCAATGTAATAACTATGAAATCATTGACTTAGGCGTGATGGTGCCGACCGAAAAAATTCTGCGTACCGCGCGGGAAGAAAAGGTCGATATTATTGGTTTGTCTGGTCTGATTACGCCGTCATTGGATGAGATGGTGAACGTCGCCAAAGAGATGGAGCGCCAGGGCTTTAATTTACCGTTACTGATTGGGGGGGCGACCACCTCCAAAGCGCATACCGCAGTTAAAATCGAGCAAAATTACAGCGGCTCCACTACCTATGTGTCTAACGCCTCACGCAGCGTCGGGGTGGTTTCAGCGCTGTTATCTGATACGCAACGCGATGATTTTATAGCAAAAACACGCAAAGAATATGAAACTGTGCGTATTCAGCATGCGCGTAAGAAGCCGCGCACACCACCGGTCAGCTTGCAGGCCGCACGCGCGAATCAAACTGTCATTGATTGGGCGAATTATACTCCGCCAGTGGCGCACAAATTGGGGGTTCAGGCGGTGGAAGCCAGCATTGAAACCCTGCGCAATTATATCGACTGGACGCCATTCTTTATGACCTGGGCGCTGGCGGGTAAGTATCCGCGCATTCTGGAAGATGAAGTGGTTGGGGAAGAAGCTAAGCGCTTGTTCGCCGATGCCAATGAGATGCTGGATAAGTTGTCAGCCGAAGATTTACTGCATCCCAAAGGGGTCGTCGGCCTGTTCCCCGCTAACAGTGTTGGCGATGATATCGAAATTTACCGTGATGAGCGGCGCGATGAAGTGCTGGTGGTTAGCCACCATTTACGCCAACAAACTGAGAAAACTGACTTCCCGAACTATTGTCTGGCGGATTACATTGCACCTAAATCCAGTGGTAAAGCTGATTATTACGGTGCCTTTGCGGTCACCGGTGGGCTGGAAGAGGATGCGCTGGCCGAGGCTTATGATGCTCAGCATGATGATTACAACAAAATCATGATCAAGGCGCTGTCTGACCGGCTGGCCGAGGCTTTTGCAGAATATCTGCATGAGCGGGTGCGTAAAGTGTATTGGGGCTTTTCACCCAATGAAAATCTGAGTAATGAAGAGTTAGTGCGGGAAAATTATCAAGGAATTCGTCCAGCACCGGGGTATCCAGCTTGCCCAGAACATACAGAAAAAGGCCAAATCTGGCAGCTATTGGATGTGGAAACTCACACCGGCATGAAACTGACTGAATCCTACGCCATGTGGCCGGGGGCATCAGTATCGGGTTGGTATTTCAGTCATCCGGACAGCAAATATTTTGCTGTGGCGCAGATTCAGCGGGATCAGGTTGAGGATTATGCCGCCCGTAAAGGGATGCCCGTCAGTGACGTTGAGCGCTGGTTAGCACCCAATTTGGGCTATGATGCAGACTGATAGTTAACTTAATGATTCGGAAAAGAAAAAGGAGATAACCGTATAGGCTATCTCCTTTTTTAATCACACTTTTGCTGAGTTATCTGGCTAATATTAGCCTCGAGTCACCCCGGCCATAGCATTTTTCTGTTCAGATCCGCCATGAGCACCAAGCACCGGCGTTTTACCGTCTTTCAAATCACTGAGTCCACTGCCAATCATTTCGGTCACTTTGGAAGAGGCCATTATCCTGGCTCCGCCCTCAGTGTGTTTGCCATTGATATCTTGTAACTCAAGGCCATGGGTTTCCAGTGTTACATCACTGTTCTGGTTAGATATTTTCCCGCCAATCAGTTGTGTTTTCCCACCAACTTTCAGGTTAACCGTTTCTTGACCGCTAATGGAGGATTGTTCTTCAACGGCTTCATTTTCAACGACTTCTACTTCAATTTTGCCTTTGCCATTGCCACCTTTGACAGACTCATTTTGTACTTTGTTTTTGACCTTGTTACCGACGGTTTTTGCGCCTTTTTGCCACCATTTATCTTTAGTTTCTTCCTCACTTGTTGATTCGTCCAAGGTCATTTTTTTGCCCTCTTTGGTGTAACTGAGAGTTTTGACATTATCTTCTTCTTTCGTGGTGAATTTGCTGGATATTTGGTCGTATTGCTTTTTGATTTTGTCGAACAGTTTGTTGGATTTGGTGTCTAGTTTTTTCTTGACCTTGTCTGAGCCGATTGGGCTGGAATCGGCCAATTGAGTGTTCAGACTGTCCTGTTTTCCGTTACTGTGACTGGCACCCAACGCGGTTGAGACATTGACTTTATGCAACTGATCTAAACGGCTTTCGACGACCAGATTACCGCCAACATTGCCATTAATATGCTCTGCTTTGAGCTGAGCCCCCGCCAGCATCAGATCTTTGGCGGTATGCAAATTAATATTGTCGCTGTTTATCTGGGTGTTTTGCTGTGTTATGGCATTCACATTATCAATGTCAACTTTAAGCTTGGCTCCGATATCATGGATTTTCTCATTACTTTTATTATCCGCAATTCCCTTATCATCTTTATTAAAGGTGCTGTTTTGTTGCGCATTGGCCTCTACTCCAAAGCTCCAGTTATTCTTATGCTCTTTGTCCTGAGCGGACTCCAGCAAAATACCGCCCTTATCTGCTGTTAGAGTGGTTTTTTGGCTATTGATATGGGTATTTTGCATGTGAATGGCTTGCTTATCAGCGCTGCCTGCTTTAACCGTCAATGCCCCGGAGCTATTGATAACGCTCCCTTGGTATTTCGTGGCCGACTCGTCTGTTTTGGCGACATCGACTTGCATACCTGCGCTAATTCCTTTGCCATTATCCGTGCCTTTACTTTTACTGATACCCGCATTGGCGCTGGCTGACCAGGTCATATCCTGTTTTGACCCCTGAGATTCAGCAGCTTTAATATCGACTTTGCCAGCAGCTGCCAGCAGAACATCACCCGTGGCCTTTTCTTTGCTGCCGAATGATGTGCCCGTCAGTGTTAGATCTTTCCCAGTATTCAGTTCAACCCCTTGTTGACCTTGAAGATTGCTGACTTGGGCAATAGACGTGCTGCTTTCGCCTTTACTGTGCCCACCGCCTAATCCGGCACCAAATTCTTTGCTGTTGGTGTTGGTGCCGAGATTCATTTTGGCATTAGCATCAACGTTATTATGGCTTTCACTGGTCAGGTTGGTGACTTGATCAAAACGAATATCGCCGCCCGCATTGACCGAGATTTTGCCATCCCCTGCATCCATATTGGTGCCTTGATAAATAGCATCTTCTTTAACATTGATATTGATACCATTTGCTGCGTTCATGCTGCCAACTTGCGCAATTTCACCTGTGACAAGCTGAACTTTAGATCCGCCTTTGCCTTTGCCATCAACGGTAATGTCTTTACCCGTGGTGGTATAAATTCGAATATCAGCGCCGCCAGAGGTTTCTTTGATGTGCTGTTCCACTCGATTAACCGCCGCTTCAGAAGTGTGGCTGGCGGCATTCAACGTGATGGAACCCTTATCTGCTTGATATTCAGTCCCTTGGTCTTTGACCGCGCCCGTCGCATTGATGTTAATGTCGCCGCCTTTGATTGATGTTCCGGTGGATGTGTTGCTACTGAGGCTGGTCTCTTTGGTTCCACCTTTGGCGTAAACATCCAGCCCGGCGTTAGGCCCACCGAACTCATCTGCGGCATCAAGCATGCCCCCTAAATCAAGCTCTTGTGCCTTTTCTACCATATCTTTAATCGGGCGGGTGACCTCGCCGTAGGCAATATTGGCACCATAACCGACATCGACTGTGGTGGTATTGGTGACGGTTTTTTCACTGTTTTCAGCGGCGAGATTATTAACATTGGTCGCATTGACGTTGTACGAACCATCGACCTGATGGTCACTTCCTTGGTTAGTGACATCTTTTGCGGCATTGATATTCAGGTTACCGGCGACCTGTGAACCCGAAACCACGGCGGTGGATTTATCTGTGGTAGCTTGCGTGTCTTCATAACTGACGTTGGCCCCGCTGCCCGCTTTATCCATCCCGCCGTCGTAATGAACATCAACACCGACAGTCTCTTTTTCTTTATTGCTGCTGAGGGTGTCCTGTGCTGCGATGAATGAGACATTTTCACCTTTAATCTCGGCATTACCTTGGGTGGCGGTCAGGTTTGAACCGGTAAATGTGACGTCTTTCCCTGCATCCAGCGTAATTGTGCCGCCCTCAAGGCTTGCGCCGTGGTGTTTAACGCTCTCTGTCTTTTCACTTTCACTGGTATGTTCCAGTTTCAGCCCGGCCTGGTATTGATCATTACCGTCATCCTGGGTAAAGCCTTCGATGGTGAGTTTGGTTTTTTGCTCATCTATTTTCTGCTGTTCTGCCGCTGCTTTAATATTAATTTCACCAAGGGTTTCTATGCCCAGTTCTCCGGCACTTTTGACCAAGCTACCAATCACATCGACATTATCTTTACTGAGAATCTTAAGATTCGCATCTGAAACTAATTCACTGCCGGTAATCTCTTCATCACGATTATTGGCTTTATGTGAACTGCCGGTGATATTAAAAGCAACGCCGGTGCGCTCATCAATTTTGGTAGTGGTGGTACTAATGGCATTGTCGATTTTAATCCCGCCCTCTGCCGCTTGAACATAACCATCTTTGGCACCTTTGACTTTACTGCCGGTAATAGAGACACCTTTATTACCAACAACAAGAATATTACCCTCAGCGGTTATTTCAGAGCGGTGGCTGGTTTCTGCATTTTTATCGTTATTATTATGGTCTATACCCCCTAGACCTAAGTTTTGTTCATTTTTGCCGTTAGTGACTATCTGGTTTCGGGTCTTTTGTACATCAATCTTGACTTCATTGGCATTGATTAATAAATCACCGCCAGCAGCGGCCTTAACCCCATTGGTGCTAATTTTCCCTTCTGCGGCCAGCCCCATATTTCCACCCGCGTGTAGCGTGGTTTCATTCAGTGTTTGGGTGTCTGTCTCATTATTCCAGGCAATATCTTTGATGGTATGTGCATAATCATGGCCTTTATCGTGGATTGAATTATTATTAATCACACTCTCTAATTTTAAGTCTTTCTTGGCTTTGATAGAGAGATTGTTACCTGCCTCAATAGAAGCTCCAGAGAGTTTTATATCTCCATTAGTTGATTGAAGAGAAAGGTTGTTCCCTGCAGTGATAGTGGTGCCAATATTTTTTTGTTGTTCAGATTTTTTATTGGAAGATTTATTCCACTTACCTATCCCCAAAAATCCATCAGCGCCATCTTTAGAACTACTCGATTGAGTATTAGTAATTTTTTCTGTACCTAATTGAATATTATCACCTTGCATAATAACGTTTTTACCATCAATGATGGCGGCATCAAGGTGATTATCTCTCTTGGCAACAATAGAAATATTAGAACCTTTAATTTTGGTGCGATCGAGTGTTTGTGTCGTCGAACCATTAGAAGAGGTTTCAATTATATCGCCTGAGGTGAAAATATCACCGGCGCTGATTGTTATATTTTCACCACTTAAGCTGGCGGGAGTAGGGTTATAATTCAATTCAGGATCGGAATCGACATCAAGATTAAGTCTGCCAGGCGTTGAAATCTCTATTGATTCACGGCCAGTATACCCTTTCGACATATTGACACCATTCCCCTCCGCAGTATTAATAATACGAATTCTGTTAGCCACCATACTGCCAAATATTTTACTGTCATATGCCGTTCCTTCGTACTTTTGTGATTCTAATATTTTCCCATCGGTGCTGATTTTATTTTGTCCGAGAACGACATTAATATCTTCCCTGGAATCCACGGTTCCCAACATATTAATTCTTGGGGCGATCAAGTCTAGTGTTCCGCCAACGATAGTGTAACCTTCACCTATATTTAATAGGTTAGTGTTATTTCTAGTATCAAAACCCTGTAGATTCCCTTGGTCGACGAGTGGATTACCGACCACCAATGAAGTCCGATTAGTATTAATAAAACCGCAACTGTTACAGGTAATACCATTGGGGTTGGCCAGAATATAATCGGCGGCCATGCCGAAGACTTCTTGTTTTCCCAATAATAATGATGGGTTGCGACTAATGACCTCATTCAAAATAATATTGGCGGCTTGACCATTTAAATTTTGGTTGGCGCTTAATTGCCCTGCCAATTTTGATTGGCCTGCACTGAGGGAGTTATTAAGTACTGCACCTACTTTGTTAACGTTAAATTCATTATATTGGTTATGGGATAAACCGGAGGCCGAGGGTTTGACGATATTGACAACCGTAACCCCATTGACTGAATTAATCCCTGGGTTATGAGCGGGATCGCCCGCACCGACAATACCTGCGGCATAACAGGTGGCTACTGATACTGAAATAATAGCGACGGCTGCCGCCAGCTTTCCTGTCGGGGAGAGCTTGAACTTATTTTGTTTCATTTTACTTCTCCATTTTTCATATTATTTGGTGTTGATGAAAACGGGATTTCACTGGCAGCGGTTAATTAAAAGGAATAAGAGAAGCGCGCCAGAACTTGAACCGGATCTTTATTTTCTGATTTACCGGACAGCAGATGACCACGACTGGCTTCAATATCCAGTTTGATATCGCGGTAGCTAACATTGATGCCAGCACTCAACCCCATGGCGCTGCTCCAGCCTTGTGATGATTGCTGAATACGACCTATATCAGCCCCTAACCGTGGCGTTATAGTGGTGTTGCCGAGAGAGAAATTGCGCGACAGAGTATTTTGTAAATACCAACCTTTATCCGCAGATAAGGTATTGCGGCTAAAACCGCGAACAGCATTGCTGTCGGTGACACTCAACCATTCAACACCCGGCAAGCGGTCGTGGGTGTATTGGCCATAGAACTGATGACTAAACAAATAAAAGTCATCGAACAATTTGAAATATTGGTTGGAGGTAATGGTGGCTTTGGTTTTAGTAAATTGGCTATCTTGATAACTGGCTGACAAGTTCTGATCGGCACCCAACCACGATAATCCCTGTTCAATACTGAGATTTACATTGAATATGCCTGTGGGCAGGATATGCAGATGGTTAACACCTAATTCAAATATTGTCAGTGTTGGGCTGCTGACCGCGATTTTTTGGTCATTAAAATAGTTTTCGGCCTGTTTATAGGTCAATTGGGCACTTAAGCCATTAATCTGGTCTTGATCGCGATAGAAAACATAATCAGAACGTAAACCATGCTGTTGGGTTTTACCTTGTAGCTCGATGGTATTAAATTGTAATTGCACCGGATAAAGATATTCTGAATAGCTGGCAAAACCACTGAGCGTTAAGGCCCCATAAGGTACGGAATAAAAGAGTGAATAGGCACGGCTGTAGTTTTTTTGCGGGTTATCAGTGGTGCTGGAAATATTCAAACTGATGGAATCTGATAATCCAAACGGATTATCGAAAGAAAATGTATTTCGGCTCAGCCATTTCCCTGTGTTTTTATTACCATAATTATCGAGAGACGCTGTCAGATGCCAGGGTTTTGACCGGGTATTACTGATTTTTAGAATTGACCCGCCAGATTCACTTCCCGGTAATATGTCGACAGTAATTTTGTTGGAGGGGAGGCGATTAGCTTGATCTAAATTTTGATCGAGTTGTTTAATATTTAATGGATGACCCAACATATTGGGGAAAATAGTTTCACTATTTAATTCGGGATCATCACTTTCAATACTCTCAATAAAACCCTCAGTGACATCCAGCCCGAGTTCTCCCTCGTCATCGGGGGGAATGAATCGGATACGCGCCATAATATAGCCGCTGCTAAGATAAAGTTGAGTGAGTTCTCGAGCCAGCAGATTGACATGTGCGCTATTGATACATTGATCGGGTATTGCGCTTAATGACTCTAAATCTGTTGAAGTCAATAAGGTAATGCCCTGAACATAGACTCCACTGATAGGGAGGCATTGTGCGTTATCCTCTAATTCAGGGGCGCTATTTTTGGGCGTATTTATCTCTGCTTCAGGCTGTTTAGCATGAGGCTGACGGCGCTCTTCTATTAATTGATTAATTTCATTACTGCTGTTCTGTAAATTTTGGCGTGATTCATTGATCGGAGAGGGAATATCCATCCCCGGAGTGGTATTAGCGTAGGCGCCGGTGCTCAATAAAAAACATAATGCGGTGCGTTTTTTGATCATGATATCTGTGGGGAAGAGCACTGACGGAATAGGTTCAGCTCCTCCATCCTTGAGTCAAATTTACGGGCAGCACTATTACCGTCCCTGATAAGTAAAAACGGCGGGGCGGCTTGGGAATTAAGTTATATTCAGGAAAAACTGAAATATAATAATTTTTTGATATTCGCAGACAGATAAATAATGAAATTTATAATTATTTAATTTCTATTCAGGTCAATACAGGATGTTATTGATTAAATTTCAACGGGAGGGGCACAGCAAGATAAAATGGAAGGAATAGATGCCCGTTGCTAGCGGGCATGGTGAATAGGCTGAATTACTCTTTGTCTTTATTTACCGGCTTACCTGACCAATAACCCGCCAGCAGTGAACCCGATAGGTTATGCCAGACAGAGAACAGTGCGCCAGGCAGTGCGGCCAGTGGTGAGAAGTAAATTTTACCCAAAGTGGCGGCCAGCCCTGAGTTTTGCATGCCGACTTCAATCGCCAATGTGCGGCAGGTTGACTCATCAAAGCCAAACAGTTTCCCGCCCCAATAGCCACTTAACAGACCAATTCCGTTATGCAGAATAACTGCAATAATTACCACGAAACCGACCGAGGCAATGTGGCTCTGGCTACCGGCAACCACGCCGCTGATGATGGCGACGATACAGACCATCGACATCGCCGGTAGGTAAGGTTCGATGCGTTTCACGGTTTTGGTAAAGGAGTGATGGACAATTAAGCCCGCAGTAATCGGGATAACCACAATTTGCAGGATACTTTTCAGCATCCCAATCACATCGACGCTGATGGTGGCATCAACATATAAACGAGTCAGCAGTGGGGTCGCGAACACTCCCACCAGGGTCGAAACCGCAGAGATAGTCACGGAGAGCGCGACGTCACCTTTCGCCAGGTAAATCATGACATTAGACGCTGTTCCGCTGGCAACACTGCCCACCAGTACCATACCGGCAGATAAATCCGGTGGCATACGGAACAGCATAGCCAGAATCCAGGCGGTGAGCGGCATGATCAGATAATGCAGGAAAGTTGCCGCCGCAACCGGTGCTGGGCGTGATAACACCCGTTTGAAATCATCCAACCGCAGAGTGACCCCCATCGCAAACATAATCAGCATCAGCAGTGGGCCGACATAAGGGCCAATGCCGATAAATGTTGTGGGGCGGAAATAGGCTGCGATTGAGAGCAGTAATGCCCAGAGAGGGAACAGCCGGGTGATTTTTACTAACATGAGGCGAGAGTCCTTAATCGTCAGTGTTAGAGATAAGAAAACCGGACGAAAGCGCCCGGTTTGTTTGTTATTGAAATAGTTTATTATTCAAAGAGATTATGATGCAGCGTTTGTACCACTTTCTCTGCATCATTACCCGGTACCAAGAAGCACAGATTGTGGCTGCTAGCTCCGTAGCAAATCATGCGGATATTGAATGGGTCTAGCACGCCGAACACTTCTTTGCCCACACCGCAAGCTTGCGACAAGTTATTACCAATAATTGCCACCAATGCCAGGTTTTCTTCCACTTCAACCCGGCACAAAGAAGAGAGTTCGGTCAGTAGCGAGCTGGTCAGCAAGCTGTCACCGGTTGATGTCGAACCGGTCGTATCCAGTGTTAGTGCCACACTGACTTCAGAGGTGGTTATCAAATCAACTGAGATATTGTGACGCGCCAAAATGTTAAACACTTCCGCCAGAAAACCGCGTGCGTGCAGCATATTCAGGCTATGCAGGGTCAGCAGAGTTTGTTTGCGGCGTAGTGCCAACGCCCTGAATAATGGCGGATTATAAGTTTCATTGCACACCAGCGTGCCGCCAGCTTCAGGATCTTTGCTTGACCCGACAAACACCGGAATATCACTGCGCACTGCCGGTAATAAGGTGGCTGGATGCAACACTTTGGCGCCGAAAGTTGCCATTTCAGCCGCTTCTTCAAAGGCGATTTTATCAATGCGTTTTGCGCCCGGAACCACCCGTGGGTCGGTGGTGTAAATCCCCGGAACATCTGTCCAGATATCAATCCGACTAACATTCAGCGCTTCACCCAGCAGTGCGGCGGTGTAATCACTGCCACCCCGGCCAAGAGTCGTGGTGCGGCCTTTACTTTCACTGCCGATAAAACCTTGCGTGACGATAATGGCTTGCTCAATACGCGGTGCTAACTGGGTCTGAGCCAGTTCAGACAATGCTTGGGTGTCCGGCTCGGCTCGGCCAAAACGGTCATTGGTGCGCATGATTTTGCGCACATCAAACCATTCCACCTCGACCTGACGTTGGCGTAATAGTTCGACAAATAGCAGGGTCGACATCAATTCGCCGTGGCTGACCAGTTCATCCGTCAGTGCCGCCGAAGTTGCCAGGCTAGCCGCTTCTGACAGCATGGCAATGTTCTCCAACATGCGGTCAATTTCTTCACGGATAACGGCGGGGTCAGAAAGTTTAGTGAGAATACTGTATTGAATACGGCGGATTTCATCTAAATGAAGGGCACGTGTTTCCTGTTCGCAACCATCGGCCAATGCGACCAACAAATTGGTAATCCCGGCTGAAGCCGACAAAATCACCAAACGAACATCCGGGTTCGATAAAACTACATCAGCACTGCGGCTCATGGCATCAAAATCAGCCACGCTAGTCCCACCAAATTTGGCGACGACAGTTGAGGACGCTGTGCTGCGAGTCTGTTGGGGATCAGTCTGCTGTTGTGAAGCCTGTCGTTGTGAAGCGGAAATCATCTAAAAAACCTCGTGTCAGATGCCATCTCGGGTAGTCGGCTGTATTTTTCTCTGTACAAGGAAATAACGGGTTATCCACTTTCTGTCAATGAAATGGCTATGAGGTATTTTCATATTTAATAATACGTTCCCTCATATCACTAAATTGATTGGATACTGGCCCGAATGTGAGCGGCTGCTATGATTGAAAGTCTTAAGATTATGATTAAAAGTCTGAAGATGGGCTGCCATTTTGAGAAAACAGGGAGCAGATCAAAAGTTGTTTCGAGAGATATTACCTATCGCAAGAAAAGAGATCTCAATCACAGGGTAACAGGATACAATCAGGGTATTCGTTTCATTAATCCTTAAGCCTAGAAGAGCGCCGCTATGAAAAATATTAATCCTAGTCAAACCGCTGCCTGGAAAGCGTTACAGCAACACTTTGAACAGATGAAAGACGTCACCATCAGCAGTCTGTTTGCCAAGGACGACCAGCGTTTTAACAAGTTTTCAGCGACTTTTGACGATCAAATGCTGGTGGATTTCTCCAAAAACCGCATTACCAGTGAAACCATGGAAAAACTGCAAGCTCTAGCCAAAGAAACTGATCTGGCGGGCGCAATTAAGTCTATGTTTGCTGGTGAGAAAATTAACCGCACGGAAGATCGCGCGGTACTGCATGTTGCTTTGCGTAACCGCAGCAATACGCCAATTGTGGTCGATGGCAAAGATGTGATGCCAGAAGTGAATGCGGTACTGGCAAAAATGAAACAGTTCTGTGACCGCGTGATTGGTGGTGACTGGAAAGGCTATACCGGTAAAGCGATTACCGATGTAGTGAATATCGGTATCGGTGGTTCTGACCTCGGCCCTTACATGGTGACCGAAGCGCTGCGTCCATACAAAAATCACCTGAATATGCATTTTGTTTCTAACGTCGATGGCACTCATATTGCTGA
Organism: Yersinia rochesterensis; assembly: GCF_003600645.1. Lineage (NCBI taxonomy): Bacteria > Pseudomonadati > Pseudomonadota > Gammaproteobacteria > Enterobacterales > Yersiniaceae > Yersinia > Yersinia rochesterensis. The sequence goes on along the minus strand of NZ_CP032482.1, from coordinate 3,985,810 downwards.
AACGTTGAAACCGCTGAACCCAGAAACCACGCTGTTCCTGGTGGCGTCAAAAACTTTCACTACCCAAGAAACCATGACCAACGCGCATAGCGCCCGTGACTGGTTCTTGTCTACCGCCAGTGATGAGAAGCATGTTGCCAAGCACTTTGCAGCATTATCGACCAACGCCAAAGCAGTCGGCGAGTTTGGTATTGATACTGACAATATGTTTGAATTCTGGGATTGGGTCGGTGGCCGTTATTCCCTGTGGTCGGCTATCGGCTTGTCTATCGCGCTGTCCGTGGGTTTTGAGCATTTTGAAGAACTGCTCAGTGGCGCACACGCCATGGATAAACATTTTGCAGAAACGCCAGCAGAGAAAAACCTGCCGATTCTGTTGGCATTGATTGGCATCTGGTATAACAATTTCTTTGGTGCAGAAACCGAAGCTATCCTGCCTTATGACCAATATATGCACCGTTTCCCGGCTTACTTCCAGCAGGGCAATATGGAATCCAACGGTAAATATGTTGACCGTAATGGCAACCCGGTTGATTACCAGACTGGCCCGATTATCTGGGGTGAACCCGGTACCAATGGCCAACATGCGTTTTACCAGTTGATTCATCAAGGCACTAAATTGGTTCCTTGTGACTTTATCGCCCCGGCTATCAGTCATAACCCACTGAGCGATCACCACGCGAAGCTGCTGTCTAACTTCTTCGCACAAACTGAAGCGCTGGCTTTTGGCAAAACATTGGATGAAGTTGAAGCTGAATTTGCCGCTGCGGGCAAAACGCCGGAGCAAGTGGCTCATGTTGCGCCATTCAAAGTGTTCGAAGGTAACCGCCCAACCAACTCCATTTTGCTACGCGAAATCACGCCGTTTAGCTTAGGGGCCTTGATTGCGCTGTATGAGCACAAAATCTTCACACAAGGGATTATCCTGAATATTTACACCTTTGACCAATGGGGTGTAGAGCTGGGTAAACAACTGGCGAACCGCATTTTGCCAGAACTGGCAGATGACCAAGAAGTGACCAGCCACGACAGTTCTACCAATGCGTTGATTAACCGTTTCAAGAACTGGCGTTAAGCTAACGGGCTAAGCTCCTTGATCCGCGCTTATTAGCCCCTTACTGATGTAAGGGGCTTTTTTTCGGCCCGGATTATTTCACCTACTTTCAATAGGATTATTTATGGCCAAAAATTCGCGCTCACAGTGGATAGCCAAGAATCTACAGCGTTTACTGAATGTGGGGTTGATTGCATTGGCCGCTATTTTGGTGGTCTTTCTGATAAAGGAAACCTTTCATCTTGGAAAGGTACTCTTCGTCAATAATCAGGATGCGTCTTCTTACATGCTGATTGAAGGGATTGTGATTTACTTCCTGTACTTCGAATTTATTGCGTTGATTGTTAAGTACTTTGAGTCCGGTTATCACTTTCCATTGCGCTATTTTATTTATATCGGGATCACTGCGATTATCCGGCTGATCATTGTCGATCATGAAAATCCGATTGATACGCTGATTTATTCCGGTGCGATATTGCTGCTGGTGGTGACTTTGTATTTAGCCAATACCGATCGGCTAAAACGCGAATAAAAATGGCGGCCATGATGGCCGCCCTAAAGACACAGAACCAGAGAATTAAAGTACAGCAAGTCAAGCAGCGGCATAAACGTACGAAAACGTTAACCTTTCACGCCACCGGCCGTGAGACCCCCGACCAGCCAGCGCTGTGCTAGCAAGAAGACAGCGGTGATCGGAATGGCCGATAGCACGGCGGCAGCGGCAAAATCACCCCATAGATAGTTTTGCGGATTCAAATACTGCTGCATACCCACCGCCAGGGTGTAACTGTTCACGTCCCGCAACAATAATGAAGCGACCGGAACTTCAGTAATGGCGGCAATAAATGACAGGATAAAGACCACGGCTAAAATCGGCACAGACAGCGGCAATAGCACCAGTCTGAAAGCTTGCCATGGTGTCGCGCCGTCCAAAGCTGCGGCTTCTTCCAGTGAGTTATCAATGGTTTCGAAATAACCTTTGATGGTCCAGACGTGCAGGGCGATCCCGCCCATATAAGCAAAAATCACCCCGCCATGAGTATTTAACCCGATAAATGGCAGATATTGTCCCAAGCGGTCAAATAAAGCATATAGCGCGACCAAAGACAGTACCGCGGGGAACATTTGGAAGATTAACATCCCTTTCAACAGGCTGCTTTTGCCGCGAAAACGCATGCGGGCAAAGGCATAAGCACAGGTGGTAGAGAGGGTAACAATCCCAATTGCGGTGATAACCGCAATCTTGATGGAATTCCATAGCCACAGCATCACAGGGAACGGCGGCGGTGTCACACTGCCATCGGCGTGTGTCACACTCATACCCAGCGCCAGCTTCCAGTGTTCCCAAGAAATCTGATCGGGAATCAAGCTGCCGGTGGCGAAGTTGCCGGGCCGCAGCGAGATGGTAATCACCATCAGTAGCGGGAACATAATCAGCGCGATAAAGCACAGCATCAGAAAATGGGTGCCCCATAGACGCAAACGCTGGGATTTAGGTTGAACCATAGCCATCTGCATCTCCTCCTTAATCAAAATTCATTTTGCTGGCTTTCAAATTCAGTATCGCAAGTGCGCCTACCAGGATGAAAATCAGTGTTGCAATTGCCGCCGCCAGACCAAAGTCTTGCCCGCCGCCGCCTTCAAAGGCGATACGGTAGGTGTAGCTGACCAGTAAGTCGGTATACCCCGCAGGGGTAGTGGTGCCAATCATGTCTGGGCCGCCGTTGGTCAATAACTGAATCAACACGAAGTTGTTAAAGTTAAAGGCAAAACTGGCAATCATCAACGGCGTCAATGGCTTAATCAGCAAAGGTAAAGTGATGCGGAAGAAGTTCTGGAATGGGCCTGCGCCATCCATTGCCGATGCTTCATACAAATCATCAGGAATCGCTTTCAACAACCCCATGCACAGAATCATCATGTAAGGGTAACCGAGCCAGGTGTTGACGATCAGTATCATGCTCTTGGCGGTGATAGGGTCACTAAACCAGGCCGGTTTGATGCCAAATAAATGGTTTAGCATCAGGTTAATTTCACCGAAACTTTGGTTAAATAACCCCTTGAAAATCAATATTGAAATAAACGCGGGCACCGCATAGGGCAGGATCAGCAATACCCGATAAACGGCTTTGCCTTTCAGGGAATCCCATTGCACTACACAGGCCAGCACCATACCCACCGCCACTGTCAGCACGACCGTCAGCAATGAGAAAATAATGGTCCAGATAAATATTGAGATGAAAGGCTTCTGAATGCCTTCGTCATGCAGCACTCGTAGGAAGTTTTTCCAGCCAATAGTGACGGTAAAACCGGGGCTGAGTTTTTCATTCTCCCACTGCCCGTTAGCATTGATAGCCTGATAGAAACCGACATCAATATTTGGCCGGTAGATCACGCCAGTCTGCTGATTAATCAATTCCTTACCGTCAGCACCGAGCTTATAGAGCGGGCTGGTACCGGCGAATTGGCGCAGTGAGCTCATGCGCAGTTCACCGCCACCAGGCAAGATTGCCACCAATTCACTAAGCGCCTGGCGATTTTGGGTAATAATTCGCAAGGAAGCTTGTTCAGCGGTTTGCTCTGTGCTGGTTGGCACAACATTTATTTTTTGCTCGCCGGTGGTACTCAGGTTGAAAGGTTCAGAAACCAGGAGGGTATTATCATCCGGATTAGTGAGCTGTAACCGCCATTGGTCATGACTGGGATAAAGACCAAAAGTATAAGTTTTGCCAGTCTGGAACTGCCGGTCCATCAACACGGATTGGGCGCGTTCAAAGGTTAACTGGTTGGTACTGCTGTAGTTAGTAAAAGCGATGGCGATAGTGCAAATCAATGGGAACAGGACAAACAGCCCCATACCTGCCACGCCGGGGTAAACATAGCGCCAGGCATAAGCACGGCGATTGGCGAAAACATACAGCCCCAGACTCACCAGAATCAGTGTCACAATGGCAAAAAGATATTCACCTTGAGCATACATCAACACAATTAAATAGCAGGTGAACAAGCTTAAAGTGCCAATAATCAGCCACTTAAGCACATCACTTTGCCACCAGGCGGTTTTCTTTTTACGGCTTTCAAACTCGGTGTGGGATAACTGCATAATGTTCCCTTTCATACTCTTCGTACTTGACGTTACAGCGGTGTTAGCTGCTCTCGTTACTCGGCCCATCCATGGCCCTCGCCTCTTTGAGGCCGCTGCAAGCAGCGTTCAAATCTGCTCCCTGCAGATTTGTCACCCGAATCACTTACTTGTGTAAGTTCATCGGGATTCGTTCATTGGCTGCCTTGCTGTAACATCAATTACTTTGAGTATGGTTATAGTGTTACAGCAAGTGTTATCAGGGCGCGGCGAACCGCGCCCCTTTTGCAGGTGAAACTATTATTTGACGATACGTGCCGCTGCATCGTTCAGCGCAGCTTCTACAGTTTGACGCCCACTAATGGCGTTCAACACCGCGCTGCGGGTTGCATACCAGAAGGCCGCCATTTGCGGAATATTAGGCATGATTTCGCCTTTAGTGGCGTTATCCATGGTGGCTGCAATCCGCGGATCTTTTGCCAGTTGCTCTTGGTATGAAATCAATGCAACAGCGCCCAGAGGTTTGTCTTTATTGACTTCAGCCAGGCCTTGGTCAGTTATCAGATAGTTTTCCAGGAATTCAGTTGCCAGTTCTTTATTCGGGCTGGCGGCGTTAATACCGGCAGTCAGAACACCCACGAACGGCTTGGAAGCCTGGCCGTGGAAAGTTGGCAGCAAGGTCACACCGTAGTTGATTTTACTCTTATCAATGTTGGACCATGCCCACGGGCCATTGATGGTCATCGCGGTTTCGCCTTTATTAAAGGCCGCTTCTGCGATGGAATAATCAGTATCGGCATTGATGTGCTTATTCTTCACTAAATCGACAATAAATTGCAGACCGGCTTTCGCACCGGCATTATTCACACCGACGTTTTTGACATCATAGACACCGTTTTCAGATTTGAAAGCATAACCGCCGTCAGCGGCGATAAGTGGCCAAGTGAAGTAGGGTTCTTGTAGGTTCCACATGATGGCGCTCTTGCCATTAGCGCGCAGTGCGGTATCCAATGCTGGAATTTCTTCCCAAGTCTTCGGTGCTTCTTTAACCAGATCTTTGTTGTAAATCAGTGACAGTGCTTCGACTGCAATTGGGTAACCAATCAGTTTGCCATTAAAGCGAACGGCATCCCATGTGAACGGGAACAGTTTGTCCTGGAAAGCTTTAGACGGGTGCAGTTCGGCCAATAAGCCCGATTGCGCGTAGCCACCAAAGCGGTCATGTGCCCAGAAGATAATATCCGGGCCATCGCCAGTGGCAGCTACTTGTGGGAATTTTTCTTCTAGTTTATCTGGGTGCTCGATAGTGACTTTGATGCCGGTATCTTTCTCAAATTTCTTACCGACTTCTGCCAGCCCGTTATAGCCTTTATCGCCATTGATCCAGATAACCAGCTTACCTTCTTCAATTTTGGCAAAAGCAGAGGAAGAGAGCACCAGCGTGGTTAGCGCTGAAAGGGCCAAAACACGTGCGGTCTTACCAATGCCGGATTTTGTGAAGCTGCGAGTCATAATCCAATCCTTTTATCCAATTTTGTGGGTACCGACTTTCTTGTGAGTCATTCATACATTTATTACATGTACTAATACATTACGCTGCCATATTGAGTCACAACTGGATGCACCATCATCCTCCCCCTCTCTACGCCCCCCGACGAGTTATTGTGACCCACTTAACACTGCTGCCTATTCTGTGGTGCCAGACACAATAATGTAGGTCGAAATTTGCGTGGCTGATCACGTATTTGTATTTGTGATGGAACTTCTGCTCCCTAGGGTCGTTCTTTCATCCTCCCATCTCCTCCCCCATGAAAAACCTCGTTACGGATGATTACCAAATAGTGACACTCCCGCATTATCGGCAACATTGAAAAGCGGCACCGTCATTGAAACAGCATCGGTACCCTTGAAACTCAGCATCTTTGCTATGCGTTCACCAACAAAACGTGGTTGTTCGGTTAATTATTACTCAGCCAGATCAGGACGTTGCAGCGTTAAACAACGTGCGGCCCTATACTCAGGCCGCGACGTCGTCCGGGGCAACCTTGTGCAAGCATGGCGGTACGGCGCGCTGCAAGAGAATCATCAGGGGCTGGGAGTCATCGACGGGTCATGCCGGAATTTGCTTCCGCCATTTTTCTTCAGTCAGGTTCATATGAAAAGTTGTTTGCGTAAGCAAAGGAGTAACAGATGGCTAATGTAACGCTGAGCGGCGTTTATAAAGCCTTTGGTGAGGCTGTGATTTCCAGAGACATCAATTTGGAAATCGATGACGGTGAGTTTGTTGTATTTGTTGGGCCATCCGGATGTGGGAAATCGACACTGTTGCGGATGATTGCCGGGCTTGAGGACATTACCTCGGGTGAGTTGTTGATTGGTGGTAAGCGGATGAATGAAGTGCCGCCGTCTGAGCGCGGTATCGGCATGGTGTTCCAGTCATATGCGCTTTATCCCCATTTGTCTGTGGCAGAGAACATGTCTTTTGGCTTGAAATTGGCCGGTGCGAAGAAAGCGGAAATTAACCAGCGAGTGAATCAGGTAGCTGAAGTGCTGCAACTGGCTCACCTGTTGGACCGCCGACCTAAGGCTTTATCAGGTGGTCAGCGTCAGCGTGTAGCGATTGGCCGGACTTTGGTTGCAGAGCCGGACGTTTTTCTGCTCGACGAACCACTTTCCAACCTGGATGCGGCGCTGCGGGTACAGATGCGCATCGAGATATCGCGCCTGCATAAACGCCTGCAACGCACCATGATTTATGTCACCCACGATCAGGTCGAAGCCATGACCTTGGCCGACAAAATTGTGGTGTTGGATGCGGGCAATGTGGCGCAAGTCGGTAAGCCACTTGAGCTGTACCACTACCCAGCTAACCGCTTTGTTGCGGGCTTTATCGGCTCGCCAAAAATGAATTTTTTACCGGTGAAAGTGACTGCCGTTGAACCTCGTCAGGTACAGATTGAACTGCCAAATCCAAATGGTCAGTTAGTGTGGCTGCCGGTCGAAGGTGACCAGGTTCAGGTCGGCGCAAATATGTCTTTGGGTATTCGCCCGGAACATCTGCTGCCAAGCAGTGCCTCTGAAGTCACGCTGGAAGGCGAGATTCAGGTGGTAGAGCAACTGGGTAATGAGACTCAAATTCACATCCAAATCCCTGCAATACGTCAAAACCTGGTCTACCGCCAGAACGACGTGGTGCTGGTAGAAGAAGGTGCAACATTCTCCATCGGTCTACCGCCCTATCGCTGTCATCTGTTCCGTGAAGATGGATCTGCGTGCAAGCGGCTGTACCAAGAACTGGGCGTCTAGTTTCCACGACGTCAAGTGACGGCAAATGTTAAGCACGCATGCCGACAGGCAAATATAACAGGAGATTACTGATGATTACTCTGCGCAAGTTACCGATAGCACTGGCTGTTGCCGCTGGTGTCCTTTCCACTCAAGCTATGGCTGTTGATTTCCACGGGTATGCGCGTTCCGGTATCGGCTGGACGGGAAGTGGCGGTGAACAACAATGTTTCAAAACAACCGGTGCTCAAAGTAAATACCGTCTGGGTAACGAATGTGAAACTTATGCGGAAATTAAGTTAGGCCAAGAATTGTGGAAAGAAGGTGATAAGAGCTTCTACTTAGATACTAACGTTGCGTATTCCGTTTCGCAACGTGATGACTGGGAGTCCACTGACCCGGCTTTCCGTGAAGCCAACGTGCAGGGTAAGAATCTGATTGAAGCGTTGCCAGGCTCCACCATGTGGGCTGGTAAGCGCTTCTATCAACGTCATGATGTTCATATGATTGACTTCTATTACTGGGATATTTCAGGCCCAGGTGCTGGTCTTGAAACTATTGACCTGGGCTTTGGTAAGTTATCTGTCGCTGCGACTCGTAACTCAGAATCGGGCGGCTCAAGTGCTTGGATCAATAACTCACGTAAAGATGCAGAGTATACGGTTAACAACGTATACGACGTGCGTCTGGCCGGTTTAGAAACTAACCCCGGTGGTTCATTGGAGTTAGGTTTTGATTATGGTCGCGCGGATACTCAAGAAGGTTACTCGTTAGCACCAAATGCTTCTAAAGATGGTGTGATGCTGACCGCTGAGCATACCCAAAGCATGATGGGTGGCTTCAACAAGTTCGTGTTGCAATATGCTACCGACTCGATGACGTCCTATAACACCGGTCACTCGCAAGGTACGTCAGTAAATAATAATGGCCACTTATTGCGTGTTATTGACCACGGTGCCATCAATCTGGCTGAGAAGTGGGACATGATGTATGTCGCGTTATACCAAGACATTGACTTGGATAACAATAACGGCAACACATGGTACAGCGTAGGTGTACGTCCGATGTACAAATGGACACCTATCATGAGTACGTTGCTGGAAGCAGGCTACGACAACGTTAAATCACAACATACCGGTGAACGTAACGGTCAATACAAACTGACTCTGGCCCAACAATGGCAGGCAGGTGATAGCATTTGGTCACGTCCGGCAATTCGTGTCTTCGCAACTTATGCCAACTGGGATGAGAAGTGGGGCTATAGCAATACAACCGGCGTAGCACAAGACGGCACTATTGGTACCAACAGCCGCAGCAAAAACAACGAAGTCACCTTCGGTGCGCAATTCGAAGCTTGGTGGTAACAGCAGTGATACAGCCGTCCTTTAGGGCGGCTGTTCTGTTTCGATGAGGCGGGCTGCGGCCCACCTCTAACCAGATAAAGCGATATACCCTAAATAATTCGCTAACTTTACCGACCTTGCCTGGCCCAGTTAGCACCGACGCTCAATGTATGAGGGTACAATAATGAAAAAGAATCTGCTGACACTCTGTCTGGCATTGGCTCTAGGGGTCACCGCGCCTCTGGCGGTGCATGCGGAGCAAACTATTTCTCCGGCGAATGTCTCTATCGCGCCAACTATCAGTACTGCTACTTTACAACAGTTGCCTTGGCAGCCTTTAGTGCCACCGGCGACGCAAGATATCAAACTGACTACTGCCAGCCCGCAAATCTCTCAGGGGAATGTGGAAGGGGCGGTGGCCGCTTTTGCTTTACCTGCGGATCGTGGATCGATGGAGATCACGCTCAGCAGCTTAGTCACTGATAACCAACTATTTTCCCCTAGCGTATTGGTGTTAGACGAACAAATGCGCCCAGCGGCTTATTACCCGTCCAGCTATTTCACTTATGAAAAAGCGGGCATCATGACCAGCGACCGGCTGCAAGGTGTGATGAAACTGACCCCAGCATTGGGTCAAAAACAAATCTATCTACTGGTTTACACCACCCGTGATGACTTGGCCAAAACTACCACGCTGCTGGACCCGGCCAAAGCTTATGCGATGGGCGTGGGTAATGCGGTGCCGGATATTCCAGACCCGATTGCTAAACATACTCCGACCGGTAATTTGAGAATTAAAGCGACCGCTGAGCAAGGTTTGGGCAACGTGATGATTGGCTTGATTCAATCAGCGCCAGCTTCGGCTCCTGTCGTGGTGGGCAGTGCTGTGCAACCTATGGCAGCCGCAGCGCCTACACCGACAAAACCAGCAGAGCCAATGCTGAGCGAGACTGAAAACTACTTCAACCAAGCGATTAAAGACGCGGTGAAAGCCGGCGATGTCGATAAGGCGCTGAAATTGTTGAACGAAGCGGAACATTTGGGCTCAACTTCAGCCCGAAAAACCTTTATTGGTAGTGTAAAAGGCAAGGGGTAAATCCCGGCACTGCCGAATATGGCTGGATGATTGGTGTGCCTTGGCACACCTTTTTTCGTTGGGTCTTATATACGGCTACTGCCGCTCGCGATGCCTCGTTTTGGTTAATTCTGTTTTAAACATCAAACTCATTCATTTCTTCACTAAATACTTAATCTTCCTCGCGACGAATAATCAGTTGCCTTAGTCTGTCGGCTCGCTAGAGAGACAAAAGATAAATAATAATCTACAAGTCCTGTCATTGAGCCGGTAGCAGTATCTTGGATTAGCTACCGGAGAGTCATAGTTAACGACTCTTCTTGTTCAAGTATTCAATTAAAGGAGTTAATTGATGTTCAAGAAAACTCAATTTTGCCTATGGATTGCGGTACTGCCTTGTTCAGCCCCGTTTGCAGAGGAAAACCATTCCCTCGCCCCACACACGACTATCAACCAACATGCTGATTTTATTGGACTCCCCGTCAAAGTAACGGCCAGAGATCATCTGGTATTGGAACAAATGGCAAAAAACCTGCCCAACGTAAATTCTACTGCGGAGCCGGTATTTCGGCAGGCAATGCAATTAATTGATAATTCTCGAAAAATGGATCAGAAAATGTGGGTTCAGCAATTCCCTCAAATCAGCGATGCTCGTGTGGGCAGAATTGTTGATCTTTACTTGCAACTCTATGATGCAGAAGATGTTGAACATGCGGATAGTTTGGCTGGTTTACTGAATTTAAGACCGGGATTGACTGCAGCCCAAGGCTATGAAAAAGCGCGCGTTATCAGTTTAGAGCGGGAAGTTCTTTTTAAGTTATTCCAAAAAGGCCTGACTCTATCTACGGAAGAAGAACTCACTCCGCTCGCCGCCCTGAGCCTTGTCTGGTGGCTGCATCAAGAGAGTCAGCCCACTCTGGCTGAATTATCTGCTGCAATTTATCGGGCTGAATATAAAGAAATCCGTATGCAGGCGACAATACTTTATAACCATTCCCATTATGGTCATCGCTATGGTGATATCGCGGGTATTCCGGCTACGGATTTGGACAATTGGGGCATGGGCCAACTGGATGAACCGGCGCAGCCGGTTTTTAGCGCCAGTAAGGCGTTAAGAGTCATTTATGAAGGGATGAGTGCCCCTCCTGCGATAGTGCAATCGCCGGCGGCTTATCTTGCCAATGGATTTGCACCGAAGAATGCCCAAGGCAGTTACCTAACAGACCAACTGCCAGAGATGATTTTGCAAGGATGCAACTTGGTTGGTTTTGATACGTGCAGCCAGCAGGATTTTACTCAATTTCTTGCTCTCCAACATCCCGTCGGCAGTCTGGCATTTTCGCTAAAAACCACACTCAATTTACATTATCAATTACAAGGTAAAAACCTTGATGAACTGGATGGAAAGGATACTGAGCAGTTGTATGGTTTATTGGTCGAAGAAGAAATACATTTACACCAAGCTGGCGGGGTACGCTACAGCCCGACAGTTATCTTCCTCTCTCATTTCAGCCAGTCGAATGAAGTCGAACCCCTAACGGTCGAACAAATAGCCCGCGCATTCAAACATATTGCCGGAGAAATTGACGCGGCTGATTTGCCCGATTTGGCGCAGAGTACATTTATTCGACTCCAACTATTGGGTGACAACATTATTGATGGTGCAGCGATTGATTTGGAACAAGAAAGATTTGTGTCGGACCTCAAAAGTCTTGCGCCCTTTTTTGCGCTAAACCCACCGCTATACGCTCTGGCATTGCGCGGATTCTATAAAACTGAGCAACAAAAAATAGAGCGGCAATTAGATTATCTCGACATGCGTTTAGCCTATCGCCATCCTCCCGCCGCTTTTGATGAAGATCAGGCGATAATAGAAATCCTGAGAGAGAAAGGGGTTAGGGACATTCATTTCCCTCGGCAATATACCTATCGGCGGGATCTCCAACATGGTTATCCGCAGAAAGAGTTTGATTCACCTTTTGACGAATTTAAACGGCGGCGAAATGCCAGCAACCACTTTGTTGCCAATATGTCGATGCCGGGTAATAACGGCAGGCCGATAAACGTTTTTGATACGCTGGATGCGAAAAAATCTGAATATTATGCCCAAATCAAAGCTCATCCGGCGCTGAGAGCGCAGGCCATTGAAGCATTAATTAATAGCGGAGAGCGGCCAGAGGGCAGTCGACTGCAACATAAAATCAATGCGTTTGCCGAAGACTATCAGCCAGAATCTGAAAACACGCGTTTTTGGGGCAATGCCTGGACATCCTTGGAAAGTCATTGGGTTTGTAAAGTACCGCTACCGAATCCGATGTGCACCATCGCCAGAGTTGAGGCCCCGCGTTATCGTAATGATAAGGAAGGTATGGCGGCAGGGATGTCAGCAATGGTAATGGAGGCGGGCCAGTTGAGGGGCATGGAAAGGGGAGTGAAAGTGATGGAGAATCCCCCGCAGGGTATAAAACCATTTGATGCTTCTGAGCCCGCCCCAAGCATCCCTGAACTGAACCGTCAGACGATACAAAATCCGCGTGGCGCTGAGATTGAAGTGCAACAGGTGTGGCTTAAAGACCCATCAGTACCAGATGGAGCACGTGAAGCTTGGGTCAGGCAGGGGGGCAGTGGGGCTTATTGGGAAGTTGATTTAGCCACTGGTCAGGATTTGGGGGTTGTTTTGAAACAAGGCCCTGAATTTATTAAACCGGGCCGATTACCGGGAGGCGGGCCATCTCAGTCAAAAACTTCTGTCACTGAATTTAACCCCGAAATTAAATTAGGTAAAAAAATTGGCGACGGATTGGCCGGAGATGTCTATCTTGATGCCAATAATCCCGGTTTTGTGTTAAAGAAATTATCCACACAAGACAGTGTGCTTTTAACCGAAGTCCACATGAAAGAAGTTGAGTTCTTTAATCGCTATTATGGAGACGGCTCTGCTGAGTTCATTAAACAGGGGAATCAACACTATATCAGAATGTACCGGGTGCCTGGAAAAACGCTGATAGAGATTAAAACTAAAATTTTCCCACCCAACGCGAAGGAACGATTTTTAAGCATGATGGACGATTTAGGGTATTACAATATCATCCATGATGACTTGAATTTTAATAATGTTTTATATGATGTAAAAACCAATACCTTTTACCCTATCGATTTCGATAAAGCCTATGATGGATATTATTCAGCCAGGGATCTTAATGACGGTAATCAACTTTGGGGAATAAAAATGAGGATTGAACATATTCTTGCACACATTGAGAAATATACAAAAAACTAGCTTTCGAATTGTTATTATTGCGAGTAAATAAAAAAGTAACCCGATATCGCTGGATACCCAATCTGCGTTACAATGGCTTTCTATTTAGCAACTGTTTTTTCCTCGGCAGGGAGTGAGCCGTATGTCTACCGGCGATGCATCAATTTTAAAACCTATTCAATGGTATGCCATTGAGCAGCCAAATCTTCCTGCTGATGTCGCTGACTGGCTAATGGAGTTGGGATCGATGACCCGGCGTTTTGAGCAACATTGTCAGCAAGTTCATGTCGAACCGCGACGGGAATGCTTTATTACGCGCCATGAGCTAGGAGAGGATGCCGAACATTTGCCAACAAGTGAGCGCTATTGGCTGCGCGAGATTGTCTTATGTGGCGATAATGTCCCTTGGTTATTGGGGCGCACGGTTATTCCCGAGGAAACACTGTCTGGCTCGGATAGGGCGCTGGTGGATTTAGGGACATTACCTCTGGGGCGCTATTTATTTGGTGGTAATAATTTAACCCGGGATTATATTCAAGTAGGGCGGCAGAATGCGCTTTGGGCGCGCCGTTCATTACTGCGCCTGTCAGGTAAACCCCTGTTACTGACTGAAGTTTTTTTACCGGCTTCGCCGCTGTATTTGATTTAAGGGGTGGTGAGATTTTGGAGAGTGAGAAATTGAAGGGAAGTCATGTTCAGAGCAAATGGCGGGCTTATTGCCGTTTGATGCGGATCGATAAACCCATTGGCTCATTACTACTGCTGTGGCCGACACTGTGGGCATTATGGTTGGCAGGGAAAGGCATTCCCGACACCAATATACTGATTGTTTTTGTCTTGGGTGTCTTTTTCATGCGTGCCGCCGGTTGTGTCGTCAATGATTATGCTGACCGCAATATTGATGGCTTTGTGAAACGCACCGCATCACGACCATTACCCAGCGGCCTCATCAGTGAGAAAGAAAGCAAAATCCTGTTTGTTATCTTGGTGTTGCTCTCGTTTGGGCTGGTGCTCACGCTCAATAACATGACCATATGGCTGTCACTGGCGGCATTGGCCTTAGCCTGGGTTTACCCCTTTATGAAGCGGGTGACACACTTGCCGCAGGTGGTGTTGGGCGCGGCTTTTGGGTGGTCAATCCCGATGGGGTTTGCCGCGGTGAGTGAAAGTTTACCGCTGGTTTGCTGGTTGCTATTATTAGCCAATATCTGCTGGACGGTGGCTTATGACACCCAATATGCGATGGTCGACCGTGACGACGATCTGAGGATTGGTGTTAAGTCGACCGCTATTTTATTTGGCCAGCATGACAAACTGATTATCGGTTTGCTGCAACTGGCGACATTAGTATTAATGGTGGTGATTGGCTGGCTGATGGATTTGGGGGGCGCATTTTATTGGGCCATCCTGCTGGCTGGCGCATTGTTTGTCCACCAACAGAAGATGATTGCCAGACGTGAACGTGACCCCTGTTTCCGTGCATTTCTCAACAATAACTATGTCGGCTTAGTGTTGTTTCTCGGGATTTTTATTAGCTATTGGCAATAAATACCCTGCTGGGAGACAGTTAAAAAAATGGCCAGATGATGAATCCGGCCATTTTTGTTTATGATTTTTGCTTAGCGCGACGAAGAATTAGTTATCTTCTTTATCCTCTGCCGCGGGTTCTGGCAGCAGGTTATTAGTTTCAGCCGGCATACTGACACTTTCAATCGTCAGCTTCACTTCCGGCGTCATCAATGCACTCAGCATATTGTAAACTTCCAGCGTATGTTCCTGAATCGCATCACCGCTGTCACTGATATAACCCTCTTCGCGCAAGGTGCCCACCAGTGTGGAGAACACGGCTTTATCGAAGAATTCCGGCGCGTTAATGCCATGCAGAACAGACAAGCGCTGCGCCATAATGCGGCTCTCTTTCTCCAACGCGCCCCGATTGATGCTTGGGTTCGCACTGAGTAACGAAAGGGTAATCGCATAGCGTTGCAGGGTTTCGCGCACCCCGGCGGCCAGTAATTGCAGCGGACGAATACGGGCCGGATTCAGCACCAATTCATTCCCTTTGTCGCAAATCAACTGCTGACGCGCCAGTTCATCAATCAGCGTGTCCAATGTCTGTGGTAATTGTTCTTTACTGTAATGCAGGAATAATTCAGCTTTCAGCATCGGGTAGATCATGCTGATTTGACGCAATAACTCGGCACGAGTGATACGCCGTTGATACATAACCATACTGGCAATGAGCGATGGCAATATCAGCAAATGCTGGATGTTATTGCGATAGTAGGTCATCAGCACGGCTTGTTCCCGTGGCAGGATGATAATGTCACCAATATTGTCTTTTTCCACCTCAAACTTATTCATATTCAAGGCGTGATTAAGTAACTCTTCCGGCGTCTTATCCGGCACGGTGACATCTTTTGCATAAGGCACATTGCGCATCAGTTGCAAGTAGCAATCGAGTTGCTCGAGCAGTTGCTCGCGAGTGAGTGAGCGCTGACGTGAAGCTAACAATGCCGTCGAACATAAGTTCATGGCATTGGCCGCCGCCGCATTGTTAATCCGAACCATAATCTGGCCAGCCAAATCATTCACTGCCGGTGTCAGCCAGCTTGGGCGCTGTGCTTCGATAGGGTCGATAGCATCACGCCACTGCGGCACATTGGTGTTCAGATAGGTGGTCAACGGGATTGGCTCACCAAAGTTGACATAGCCCTGGCCGAGATTACGCAGCTTGCGCAAGCCCCGCAGCATCTGCAACAGGCTCTCTTTCTCTTTGGTCGCGCCACGTAATTCTTTGGCGTAAGTTCCCACTTCCATCACATGTTCGTAGCCGATATAAATCGGCACTAAGGTGATTGGGCGCGAACCGCCACGCAACATGGCCTGTATTGTCATCGACAGTGTGCCGGTTTTAGGCTCCAGCAGGCGGCCAGTCCGTGAGCGCCCACCTTCAACAAAGTATTCCACTGAATAACCACGGGTGAATAATTCGCCCAGATATTCACGAAACACAGTTGAATAAAGTTTATTGCCTTTAAAGGTACGGCGAATAAAGAACGCACCCAGACGGCGGAAAATCGGGCCAGCTGGCCAGAAATTCAAGTTAATACCGGCAGCAATATGCGGCGGCACCAGCCCTTGATGATAAAGCACATAGGAGAGCAGCAGATAGTCCATATGGCTGCGATGGCAAGGCACATAGACGATTTCATGGCCATCTTGTGCCAATTGCCGCACGCGCTCTGCATTGTGGACATTGATGCCCTGATACAAACGGTTCCACGTCCAGCTCAAGACTCGGTCGGACAGACGCACAGCTTCATAAGAGAAGTCGGCGGCTATTTCTTCCATTAGCGTAATGGCGTTTTGTTGCGCTTTCTCGTGAGAGATTTTTTTGGTTCGCGCTTCATCGGCGACTGCTTTTTCAATTGCTTTGGACGTTAACAGTTTTTTGAACAAATCCTGACGGGCCGGTAGGCTCGGGCCAACCGCAGCTAACCGCTGACGCGAGAAATGCATCCGCGCTACGCGTGCCAATTTATGGGCGATGGTTTTATCGGTACCATGCTCACTGGCCATTCGACGCAGTGATACCGTGGTCGAAAAGCGCACAAAACTATCGCGGCCCAGCCACAATACAGCAAAGAATTTCTGCACGCCGTTTAGCACGCGCAGATGTGGCGTACCATGGCCTTCACGCCCCGGAGAGCGGCCAAACATTACCGAGACCGGCAGCATTTGGATATCCAGCTCCGGATTATTGCGATGCAGATCCAGATAATCGTGGAATAGCTTGACCGACTCCTGTTTCGGGGCGTAATAGCGAAACACCCGCGGGCCGTTATCGATAAAGACATGGCTGGGAAGGCTTACGCCATCGATTTCCAATGGAATCAATGGGTCGGGCAGATCCTGCGCCAGACATTGCGCTCGCAAAGTCAGCAAATCAGCCTTAGAATTGTAAGGTAAAACGTACAGAATAGGACGAGACGGGTCTAACCCTAACTCAGTCACAGGATCTGCCGGAATAACCTTGCTTTTTACCAACAGTTTAAGTGGTAAATTCAACAACTTATAATATATTTTACGCCAACCTGACATAACTACATGAAGCCTCTTGTTAGCAATTCGTCGCAAGGATACCAGAAAGTGGTTTTGAGATCTGTGGTGATGAGACAACAGAAAACGGCAAAAATCATCATTAACTTAAGATAAAGGCAATAAAATATGGCGAACCAATCAACAGGGTTAATCCGAATCTATAAAGCAGCGGGTTATTCTGTTAAAGGCTTAACCGCAGCTTGGAAAAATGAAGCCGCATTTCGGCAAGAAATGGTGGCCGCCATACTCGCTATCATACTGGCCTTCTGGCTGGATGTAGATGCAATCACACGGATTTTATTGATTGGCAGTGTTGTTTTAGTGATTATTATCGAAATCATTAATAGTGCCATCGAAGCCGTGGTGGACCGCATCGGCAGTGAATTCCACGAACTATCAGGCCGGGCTAAAGATATGGGCTCTGCCGCCGTGTCTCTGGCCATCTTGTTGGCGCTATTTATATGGATAACTGTGCTTTGGCAACATGCTGGTTAATCAATGCTGTTGATGTAAACAGTGATTAATCCCTGTTTTTATTCACTCTTTGGTTCCCAATACCTGCTTACCTGTATATACTCACAGCAAGACTGTATAAACAAACAGGGGGCGGAATGAAAGCACTTACTACCAGACAGCAAGAGGTTTATGACCTGGTGCGCGACCACCTAGCGCAAACAGGTATGCCACCGACCCGTGCCGAAATTGCGCAGCGTCTGGGGTTTCGCTCTCCTAACGCCGCTGAAGAGCATTTAAAAGCACTGGCCCGTAAGGGCGTTATTGAGATTGTTTCCGGCGCTTCCCGTGGTATCCGTTTATTGATGGAAGAAGAAGATGGCCTGCCACTGATTGGTCGGGTTGCCGCAGGTGAGCCGCTGTTAGCCCAACAACATATCGAAGGGCATTACAAAGTTGATCCTTCCATGTTTAAGCCGAGTGCAGATTTTTTGTTGCGGGTTAATGGGATGTCGATGAGAGATATCGGTATTCTGGACGGTGACTTATTGGCGGTACATAAGACTCAAGATGTGCGTAATGGGCAAGTGGTTGTTGCGCGAATTGATGATGAAGTGACGGTAAAACGTTTGAAAAAACAAGGTAATATCGTACAACTTCTCCCAGAAAATAGTGAGTTTCAGCCGATTGTTGTCGATCTGCGTGAGCAAAGTTTCACTATTGAAGGTTTGGCTGTTGGTGTCATCCGCAATGGCGACTGGATCTGATTTTAACGTTTATTTATATACCCTTCAATGGAAGGGTATATAAAGCATTTAATTCCTCTAATACTTAACTCAATCTAGTTTGAGAATATTCTGATAATAACTTATTAATTGCTGTTTTAACTGAAAATTACGAGTTTTTATTTCCTGTTTATTGCTATGATGACAGTGATTAATATTAACCTTACTTTAATTGTCAGTATCCTTTGCTATAGTTATTCATACGGTAAGCGAAGCAACAATATTTAATTTAAATTATGACTGTGAATAACTCATTTAAATTAAATTTGTTTTTAGGGAGTAAATATACTTACCGTGTTGAATTAAATAAACTGACGAATCTTAAGGTAACGGAGATATTATGAATAAAGATCAAGTCGACGGTAACTGGAAGCAGTTTAAAGGTAAAGTTAAAGAGAATTGGGGCAAGCTGACTGATGATGACCTGACCGTCATTGAAGGTAAGCGTGACCAGTTGGTGGGTAAAATCCAGGAGAAATACGGCTATCAGAAAGAGCAAGCCGAGAAAGAAGTTAAAGCCTGGGAAGACCACAGTAAATATCGCTGGTAACAGCGTTAAATGGATTTAAACTGATATTGATATAAATCTATCGGGGCTCTCATTTTTCAGAATGCATTTTATTAAATGGCACATTCTATTCGTAGAGTGATGATTATTTTAATGAGGATGTTCTGCTACTCCTGTATTTATATCGATATGGACACAAGGAAGTGTCTTATTTATACTTTATTACTCTCCACCTATTCTATATATTATGAACCGCATCCATTATATTGGATATAGGCGGTAAATTTTTTATAAGTGGGTTCCCTTCGAAACTGCCGCCTTTCTAGCGACAGTTTGATTTTATCACCAGAAGGTTATTTCTTTTTCGTCACAATAGAATGGTCGTGGTCACAATGTTCATGACTTTCACAGGCTTCAACTTCTCCACATTCCGCACATAAACCATGAGCCTCAACCACACTATGACGTAGGGTAAAACCCGACTGTTTTGCTAACAGCGCCAAGGCTTCTTCGATGCCGACTGTGGTGCGTTCTGTCACAATCTTGCAGCGATCGCAGATAAAAAGCGCAGAAGTATGAGTTGGTTCTTCAAAATGATGACACAACACATAGCTGTTCGCTGATTCTACGCGGTGAATAAACCCTTGTTCCAACAAGAAATCCAAAGCGCGATAAACTGTGGGTGGTTTTGCTTGCGGCTCAGAAATACGCAGCAGATCTAACAGGTCATAAGCGCTGATTGCACCGGGCTGCTGTGCCATTAATCGTAATACTTCAAGACGTTGCGGTGTCAGGCGGACGTTACGTTGTTGGCACAGGCTCTCCGCCTGGGCAAGCAGCTTTTCCTGATTGATAGGGTTCATCATATACATCCCGCAGCATTCGAATAGTATCGATTTTATCATATTTACTAATAATCGCCGATAGATGAAAAAATGAGGAGCCACGGAGTGTCAATATTTTGGCAAGTCGCAGCAGTTAGCGGTAAATTTTCACTCTTTGCGCTACAACTATCACTCAGGCAGTCATCGTAAAGTTCTATGTTATAATCCCTGATTCCTTCCCATTGTTTAGTTTGCTCAATAAGTAATATCAATGGGCAATTGATGCAGTCATAACCGATGAAACCACAGTAAATGCACGAAGCTCAGACTTTTTCCAGCACTCAGGCCGAAAAGCCAAGTTATCCCCTGCAACGTTTTTCCGTCGCGCCGATGCTCGACTGGACAGATCGCCATTGCCGTTATTTCCATCGCTTGTTAACTAAACAGACTTTGTTGTACACCGAAATGGTGACCACCGGTGCCATTATCCACGGCAAAGGGGATTATCTGGCTTATAGTGAGCAAGACCATCCCGTGGCATTACAGCTGGGTGGCAGTGATCCGCAGGCCTTAGCGCATTGTGCCAAACAGGCAGAGCTTCGTGGGTATAATGAAATAAATCTTAATGTCGGTTGCCCCTCTGATCGGGTGCAAAATGGCCGTTTTGGGGCTTGCCTGATGGCGGAGGCCAATCTGGTCGCTGATTGCATTAAAGCAATGCGTGATGTGGTTTCTATTCCGGTAACGGTGAAAACCCGCATTGGTATTGATGAGTTGGATAGCTATGAGTTCTTGTGTGAATTCGTGCAAACCGTCGCAGGCCGTGGTGAGTGTGATATTTTCACTATTCATGCTCGTAAAGCTTGGCTTTCAGGACTCAGCCCGAAAGAAAATCGCGAAGTACCGCCACTGGATTATGAGCGAGTTTATCAGCTTAAACGTGATTTCCCGGCACTGACCATTGCCATTAATGGTGGGGTCAAAACGCTGGCTGAAGCCAAAGAACATCTCAAGCATCTTGATGGGGTGATGATGGGGCGCGAAGCTTACCAAAACCCCAGCATTTTGACCCAAGTGGATCGCGAACTGTTTGATCCGAATGCGCCAGTGGTTGACAGTGTGAAAGCCATCGAAGCGCTTTATCCTTACATTGAACAAGAGCTGTCACGCGGCGCTTATCTAGGCCATATAACCCGCCATATTCTGGGTATTTTCCAGGGAATTCCTGGCGCGCGCCAATGGCGTCGTCATCTGAGTGAAAATGCGCATAAGCCCGGTGCTGATGTATCTGTGGTAGAACAGGCGCTAGCGCTGGTCATCCGCCCGCAGCACAGTTCACTGTAATAAATTAACTACAAGTTAGCGAAATTGACCATGCCTGCCTATTTCCCTGGCAGGCAATTTTTTGTCTATAAGTAATAAATTCAATATGTTATCTGCTTGCTCTGGGTTGGCACGTTTCTTGTACTGTATCTTGGTAAACCGTTGATAAAATCTCTGTCGAGATCACTGTGTAAGTGATGCATTTACAGGGGATTAAACAGCAATTAAGGAGCCAGCCATGTTAGAAATTTTCTTTGTTATCGGTTTTTTCATCATGTTGATGGCAACCGGCATCTCCTTGTTGGGTATCTTCGCTGCATTATTGGTGGCCGCTGCTTTTATGATGTTGGGCGGCTTATTTGTGATGATGATTAAGTTGTTGCCATGGTTGATTTTAGCCGTGGTGGTGGTCTGGATCTGGTGCTCAATGCAGAAACCGGTAATACGCCGCTACTGATTATTTTGCTTTCTTGCGGGAGTGATCACAGGCTGAAAGTTTAGTTGCATGAATTGTTAGGAAAACGTGTTTTTTCCTAAACGGGCTTGCTAGGATGCTACCCAACACGATTTGTTATCACATTTTCATCCCTGTCAGAGGTAAAAATAGCCGTATAAACGGCAGGTTCATTTAAGTGAACATGGCTCTGACAGAATACCTAGCCGTACCCCTACAAATGCATCAATGAAACAGTAAAATCAGAGCCTCGAATAATAGAGGCTCTGATTCTTACTTTTATAGCGTAAGATAGATGATTAGATACTCAGTATATAAAATATCAAATAATTAAGAGTCAAAATATTGAATAATTTAACGACATAAATGAAAGGTTCAATCACTAATATTAAAGGTTAGTAAAAAATCGATTGTAGTTGGCGATAATATAAACTATTTGTGCGACAAATGCTTCTTGGGCCAACTTCTTATCTTCTTCATTTTGACATTTTTCTTTTACATCAAAAAAACTTTGTTGCATCAATTGAACGGTAACATCAGCAGATTTTTGAAATGCTGACATATTATTGTTTTTATTGAATTTATCAAGTAACAAATCAAATTTTTGATCAGCGAAATCTCGCAGTATTTGGAATTCTTCATTGTTAATTTTATTATCGCAATAAAAAGCATTCAATAGTGTTTTTATATCTCTATTAATTTCTGAATCATGCATAATTAAAACCTCAGTATATGTAATGAATAATGTTGCTTCAGTATTACACATTGAGAGTATATAGATAATGCAATCAGAGCAATTGGGCTTCAGTAGTCAGCGGTCTGAAAATAATAAAAAAATAACTTTTTAATAATTTATAATGGATAATAATATTTATTATCCATTATTGCAGCAGGAAATTAAGGGATCAACAGACTGGAGCCGGTTGTCTGGCGGCTTTCTAATATTTTATGGGCACGGCGAGCATCACTTAGCGGGAATTGTTGGGCTTTAGCAACATCCACACTAATGTCACCACTGATAATTAATGAGAATAGCTCACGGCTAGCACTTTCCAACTCTTGCCGATTAGTCACATAGGCGTTTAAGGAAGCGCGAGTCACAAACAGTGAGCCTTTTTGGTTGAGTATGGCAAGGTCTACCCCGGTTACTGGGCCAGAGGCATTACCAAAGCTCACCATCAACCCTCTGCGTTTAAGGCTATTAAGCGAATCCAACCAGGTACTTTTCCCAACCGAATCATATACCACACCCACTTTTTCACCATTGGTCAGCTCCGCCACTCGCTCGGCGATATTTTCGGTGCGATAGTTTATGGTGGCCCAAGCTCCCTTGGATTTTGCCAATTCAGCTTTTTCATCGGAGCCGACGGTGCCAATCAGTTTTGCACCCAAAGCTTTTGCCCATTGGCAGGCTATCAACCCGACACCGCCTGCCGCCGCGTGGAATAAGAATACTTCGCCGGGTTTGATTTCATGGGTTTGGCGTAATAAATACTGCACTGTCAGCCCCTTAAGAAAAGAGGCCGCAGCTTGTTCGAAAGAGATTTCCGCAGGGAGCAGGGCGATTTTATTCGCGTCGACATTATGGACTTCGCTGTAAGCGCCAAGGGCTGATTGGGCGTATACTACTCGGTCACCGACTTTTATCGTGTTAACCGCCGAACCGACTTTGGTGACCAACCCGGCAGCCTCACTCCCTAAGCCGCTGGGGAACTGTGGCGGTGGATAGAGTCCGGTACGAACATAGGTATCAATATAGTTAATCCCAATAGCTTTGTTTTCTACCTGAACTTCATGTGCCGCAGGGTTCACCGGCGTGAAATCAAGGTATTGCAATACTTCCGGCCCGCCAGGGATGCTAAATTGAATATGCTTTGCCATGTTAGCTCCTCACAATAAGTGTATTTTCACCTTACAGAGTTCTACACGAGGTGCCCACTTCTTGCTAATACCGATAAGTAATAGGGAATTCATAATTACCCATCGGGTATCATCGCGTATACTAGGCGGCACTATTTTCCTATCGTTACAATTATCCTATCGCAACAGAGGTAAAGAGCACTTTTCATGGCAGCAAAAAAACCAACCAACAAGATGACAGAGCCACGCGATCGCCAGATGGAAGGGCTGAAACTCCCGCCTCATTCGCTGGAGGCAGAGCAGTCCGTGTTGGGCGGTTTGATGCTGGATAATGAGCGCTGGGATAACGTCTCTGAGCGCGTAGCCAGCAATGATTTTTTCAGCCGCCCACATCGCCGGATCTTTACTGAAATGCAGCGCTTGCTGGAAAATAGCAAGCCGATCGACTTGATCACCTTGTCCGAATCGCTCGAGCAAAAAGGTGATTTGGATTCGGTGGGGGGCTTTGCCTATCTGGCCGAGTTATCAAAAAATACGCCAAGTGCCGCGAATATCGGGGCTTATGCTGATATCGTCCGCGAACGTGCAGTCGTCCGTGAAATGATCTCGGTGGCTAATGAAATTGCTGATGCCGGCTATGATCCGCAAGGGCGTAGCAGTGAAGATCTGCTGGATCTGGCGGAATCTAAAGTATTCCAAATTGCCGAAAGCCGCGCCAGTAAAGATGAAGGGCCGAAAAGTGTCGATCAGATCCTCGAAGCTACAGTCGCGCGGATCGAACAGCTTTATCAGCGGCCACATGATGGTGTTACCGGGGTTTCGACCGGTTTTACTGACCTCGATAAAAAGACCGCCGGGCTGCAAAAGTCGGATTTGATCATTGTCGCCGCGCGTCCATCAATGGGGAAAACCACCTTTGCGATGAACTTATGTGAAAACGCCGCGATGATGCAGGAAAAACCGGTATTAATCTTCAGTTTGGAAATGCCCGGCGATCAGATAATGATGCGTATGTTGGCGTCCTTATCACATGTCGATCAGACCCGCATTCGTACCGGCCAGCTTGATGATGAGGATTGGGCGCGGATTTCCAGCACCATGGGCATATTGATGGAAAAGCGCAATATGTACATCGATGACTCCTCCGGCCTGACCCCGACTGAAGTGCGTTCCCGTGCGCGGCGTATTTTCCGCGAACACGGCGGGTTGAGCTTGATTATGATCGACTACCTGCAATTGATGCGGGTGCCGTCGCTTTCGGATAACCGCACCTTGGAAATCGCCGAAATCTCACGTTCCCTGAAAGCATTGGCAAAAGAGCTACAAGTGCCGGTGGTGGCGCTGTCTCAGCTTAACCGTAGTTTGGAGCAACGTGCCGATAAACGGCCGGTCAACTCCGACTTACGTGAATCAGGTTCTATTGAGCAGGATGCTGACTTAATCATGTTTATTTATCGTGATGAGGTTTATCACGAAAACAGTGATGAAAAAGGGATTGCGCAAATTATTTTGGGTAAACAGCGTAACGGCCCGATCGGTTCTGTCCGACTGAAGTTTAATGGTCAATGGTCGCGCTTTGATAATTATGCCGGCCCGCAATACGACGACGAATAGTATCCCTTCGTACTTGAAGCCGCAGGGTTGTTAGCTACGCTCACGCACCCGAATCACTGACTTGTGTCAGTTCATCGGGATTTGTTCGCTTGCTGCCTACCTGCAACTCCAATGACATTGGGCATAACATCTATTAAGTATTAAGGATAAGAAATGAAAGCGGCAACAGCAGTAATCGACCGCCGCGCTCTGCGACATAACTTGCAACAGGTTCGGCGCATGGCGCCGCAAAGTCGCCTGATTGCTGTTGTGAAAGCAAACGCTTATGGCCACGGGTTATTAGAAACAGCGCATACCTTACAGGATGCAGATTGCTATGGTGTTGCGCGGATCGGCGAAGCGCTAATGTTGCGATCTGGCGGAATTGTTAAACCGATTTTGCTGTTGGAAGGGTTCTTTGCCGCCGAAGATCTTCCGATTCTGGTGGCTAACCGCATTGAAACCGCAGTACACAGCATTGAACAACTGGAAGCGCTGGAAACGGCTAATCTTTCTGCCCCCATTAATGTTTGGATGAAACTGGATACCGGCATGCACCGCCTGGGCGTGCGCCCGGAACAAGCGGAGGCTTTTTACCAGCGTTTAAGCGCGTGCCGCAATATCATCCAACCAGTCAATATTATGAGCCACTTTAGCCGTGCAGATGAGCCGCAAGTGGAGACCACCCGCCAGCAACTTGACTGTTTTGATACCTTCATCACCGGCAAACCGGGGATGAAGTCCATCGCAGCATCTGGCGGTATTTTGCTGTGGCCAGAGGCGCACCGTGATTGGGTGCGCCCCGGTATCATACTGTATGGGGTTTCGCCGATGGACGAACCCTATGCCAGCCACTTTGATTTGTTGCCCGCAATGGCATTGAAATCCAGCCTGATTGCGGTTCGTGAGCATAAAGCTGGTGAACCTGTTGGCTATGGCGGTACTTGGGTCAGTGAGCGGGACACGCGTCTCGGCGTGGTGGCGATTGGTTATGGCGATGGTTATCCACGCAGCGCCCCTTCGGGCACACCAATGTGGCTGAATGGCCGCGAAGTTGGCATTGTTGGCCGGGTTTCAATGGATATGATTTCTGTTGATCTGGGGCCGGACGCCACGGACAAAGTGGGTGACGAAGTGTTGCTGTGGGGGGCTGAACTGCCGGTTGAAAAAATTGCTGCACAGACCGGTATCAGCGCCTATGAATTGATTACTAAGCTGACCTCCCGTGTTGCGATGGAATATTTAGGCGAATAATAATAAGGTAAGCTGCATAAAGATACCCGCCGTAGACAATTATTACCGATAAAGGAGAGCAGCGCCGTGTTCCAAAATGTTGACGCCTATGCAGGTGATCCGATCCTGTCGCTGATGGAAAGTTTTAAAGCCGATGACCGCGCACATAAAGTGAATTTGAGCATTGGGCTTTATTACAATGAGCTGGGCGAAATCCCATTGATGCAGGCAGTAAAAGCTGCCGAAGCGCAATTGAGCGCTCAGCCACACGGTACACCGGTCTATCTGCCGATGGAAGGTTTGCAACCTTATCGTAGCGCTATCCAGCAGCTATTATTTGGTGCAGAACATCCTATGTTGGCACAGAAGCGGGTGGCGACAATTCAAACCGTGGGTGGCTCTGGTGCATTGAAAGTCGGTGCTGATTTCCTCAATCATTATTTCCCAGATTCGCAGGTTTGGGTCAGTGACCCTACTTGGGAAAACCATGTTGCTATCTTTAGCGGCGCAGGTTTTAAAGTGAATACCTATCCGTATTTTGATCATGACAAGCTGGGCGTAAAGTTTGATCAAATGCTGGCAACACTCCAGCAGTTACCGGCCAAAAGCATTGTGTTATTACACCCTTGTTGCCACAACCCTACGGGATCGGATCTCACTAATGCGCAATGGGATCAGGTGATTGAAGTGGCTAAGGGCCGGGATCTGATCCCGTTCCTGGATATTGCTTATCAAGGTTTTGGTGTCGGGCTGAATGAAGATGCCTATGCTATCCGCGCGATGGCGGCAGCAGAATTGCCCTGTTTGGTCAGTAACTCCTTCTCTAAAATTTTCTCTCTGTATAACGAGCGGGTCGGTGGTTTGTCTGTCGTGTGTGAAAGTGAAGAAGCGGCAGGCCGTGTATTAGGGCAACTGAAAGCCACTGTTCGCCGTAACTATTCCAGCCCACCCAACTTTGGTGCGCAAGTGGTTTCAAAAGTGCTGCACGACACTGAATTACAAGCACAATGGCAAGCTGAAGTAGAGCAAATGCGTTTGCGTATTATTGAAATGCGCAGCAGGTTAGTCGATGCTTTGAAAGCTTCATTGCCTAATCGTAATTTTGACTATTTGCTGCAACAGCGCGGTATGTTCAGCTACACCGGTTTCAGCGCAGCACAAGTGGACCGTCTGCGTGAAGAGTTTGGTGTGTATCTGATTGCCAGCGGCAGGATGTGTATGGCGGGCGTCAATCACAGCAATGTTCAGCGCGTCGCGGCGGCTTTTGCTGCGGTGCAGTAAGTCGAGCTTCTAGTTTCTAAGGCGATAGCGATATCGCCTTTTTTATTTGTTTTTTTCGCCACCTTTCCGCGACTTATCTCTATATCCCGCTTGTTTGACCCATGGCCAATGGTTGTATGTTGATTAAAGAATATACTAATAAATACGGCGGACGCATGCCAAACGATCATTCATTGCTCACAGTAAATCTGTTGTCATAGGCGCAAGCTAGTCACTAAGAATATGTCACTGATGGCATGTATCACTGATTATGGAATAAATAACTTATGAGGCCCTGTCGCGAGACGCTACCGGCCCATTACAGGAGATATCCCCATGAATCATTCGGCATTACTGGAATACTGCATGTCCAAACCGGGGGCAGAGCAGAGTGACCACGAGGAGTGGCAGGCAAATCAGATTAAAGTGGCCGATGTCATGTTTGCTATGGTGGGTGAGACCCACGGGCGGCCCTCTATCTCATTGAAAACTAGCCCTGAATTGGCAGAAAGCCTAAGAGAGCAACATCCAGAGATCGTGCCGAGTGAACACTTGAATAAAGCGCACTGGAACACGGTGTTTCTGGATGGAAAATTACCGAATTCACAGTTCTATTCGCTAATTGACCGCTCTTATCAATTGGTTTTGCAGGGATTACCGGAACATAGAAGACAGGGGTTGGTCGTCTGAGGGCTAAAAAGAGCCTCTGGGACAGAGAGTTTCCTGCCCCAGAGTGCTAGTTTGATGTTTTATTTACGTTGCAACATCGGTTTGAGGAATCGGGCCGTGTGTGATGCCGCGCATTCTGCGACCGTCTCTGGTGTGCCGGAAACTAAAATCTCGCCGCCGCCACTGCCGCCCTCTGGCCCCAAATCGACAATCCAGTCTGCGGTCTTAATCACATCCAGATTATGCTCAATGACCACAATGGTATTGCCTTGATCGCGCAGCTGATGCAACACCGCCAATAGCTGCTGAATATCAGCAAAGTGCAGGCCGGTGGTCGGTTCATCCAGAATATAGAGTGTCTGGCCGGTGCCGCGTTTTGACAGTTCGCGAGATAATTTGACTCGCTGCGCTTCCCCGCCCGATAAGGTGGTCGCTGACTGGCCGAGACAAATATATGACAGGCCCACATCCATCAAGGTTTGCAGCTTACGCGCCAATGCTGGCACCGCATCAAAGAACTCGCGCGCCTCTTCGATAGTCATCGCCAACACTTCGTGAATACTTTTGCCTTTGTATTTCACTTCCAGTGTTTCGCGGTTATAGCGCTTACCTTTACATTGATCGCAAGGGACATAAATGTCTGGCAGGAAGTGCATTTCAACTTTAATCACCCCGTCACCCTGACAGGCTTCGCAACGGCCGCCTTTCACGTTAAAGCTAAAGCGGCCCGGAGTATAACCTCGAGCGCGTGACTCAGGTACGCCCGCAAATAGCTCGCGAATGGGGGTAAATATGCCGGTATAAGTTGCCGGGTTAGAGCGCGGAGTCCGGCCAATCGGGCTTTGGTCAATATCGATAACT
Organism: Yersinia rochesterensis; assembly: GCF_003600645.1. Lineage (NCBI taxonomy): Bacteria > Pseudomonadati > Pseudomonadota > Gammaproteobacteria > Enterobacterales > Yersiniaceae > Yersinia > Yersinia rochesterensis. Next base: position 3,956,785 of record NZ_CP032482.1, on the reverse strand, counting down.
TTATCGAAATGCTCTAGCCCTTGGATATCACGATACGGAGCCGGCTCATTACTGGTCGCCCCGTTCAACTGGCGCTGCGCAATACTATATAAAGTATCATTGATAAGAGTGGACTTACCCGAGCCAGAAACCCCGGTAATGCAGCTAAATAGCCCGACCGGCAGTGTTAGCGTCACATCTTTCAGGTTATTGCCGCTGGCACCAATTAACTTCAATACTTTGCTTGGGTCACCCGCGACCCGTTGGGCTGGGATGGCAATTTCCCTCTTGCCGCTGAGGAACTGGCCGGTGAGTGACTTAGGAGCGGCCATAATGTCATCAACCGTCCCTTCTGCGACCACTTCACCGCCATGCACTCCGGCACCTGGGCCGATATCAATCACATGGTCGGCGGCCCGAATAGCATCTTCATCATGCTCCACCACAATCACGGTATTACCCAGATTTCGCAGGTGAATCAATGTTTCCAGCAAACGTTCATTATCGCGCTGATGCAAGCCGATGGACGGCTCATCGAGCACATACATGACGCCAACCAAACCGGCCCCAATCTGGCTGGCCAGGCGGATACGCTGCGCTTCGCCACCGGAGAGGGTTTCCGCCGAGCGGGACAGTGACAGATAATTTAGCCCGACGTTCACCAGGAATTTTAGCCGGTCGCCAATTTCTTTCAGTATTTTCTCGGCAATTTGCGCCCGCTGGCCGCTCAGTTTCATATTCTGGAAGAAACTCAGCGCATGGCCGATACTCAGTTCCGAGATTTCCGGCAATGTAGTTTTTTCAACAAAGACATAACGCGCTTCGCGGCGCAGGCGGGTGCCGTTGCATGAGGTACAAGAGCGGTTGCTGATAAATTTAGCCAGCTCTTCGCGCACCGCACTAGATTCGGTCTCTTTATAACGGCGTTCCATATTGTGCAGCACCCCCTCGAAAGGATGGCGGCGCACGGTGGTATCACCGCGGTCATTTATGTATTTGAATTCAATAGTATCTTTGCCAGAACCGTATAACACAGCTTTCTGTGTTGCGGCATCTAGCGAGTTAAATGGCGCTTCGATATCAAACTTATAATGATCCGCCAATGAACGTAGCATCTGGAAGTAATAGAAGTTGCGGCGATCCCAGCCACGAATTGCGCCACCCGCCAGTGACAGCTCCGGGTTTTGCAGCACACGGTCTGGGTCAAAGAATTGTTGCACGCCCAGACCATCACAGGTCGGGCAAGCACCGGCTGGGTTGTTAAAGGAAAACAGGCGTGGTTCCAGCTCACTCATGCTATAGCCGCAAATTGGGCAAGCAAAGTTGGCGGAGAATAACAACTCTTCGGCGTGTGGATCGTCCATATCGGCGACCACGGCAGTACCGCCGGAAAGCTCCAATGCTGTTTCAAATGATTCGGCCAGGCGCTGTGCCAGATCTTCGCGTACTTTAAAGCGATCGACCACCACTTCAATGGTGTGTTTCTTTTGCAGCTCTAATTTCGGTGGATCAGACAGATCGCAAACTTCGCCATCGATCCGCGCCCGGATATAGCCCTGCATCGCCAGATTTTCCAGCGTTTTGGTATGTTCGCCTTTGCGATCTTTTACCACTGGCGCCAGTAACATCAGGCGGCGGCCCTCGGGCTGACTGATGACGTTATCCACCATCTGGCTGACCGTTTGGGCCGCCAGCGGGACATCATGATCCGGGCAGCGCGGCTCGCCGACACGGGCAAACAGCAAACGCAGGTAATCATGGATTTCAGTGATAGTTCCCACGGTGGAGCGCGGGTTATGGGAGGTTGATTTTTGCTCGATGGAGATGGCCGGAGAGAGACCTTCAATATGGTCGACATCCGGTTTTTCCATCAGCGACAGAAATTGGCGCGCATAGGCGGAGAGAGACTCAACATAGCGGCGTTGCCCCTCGGCATACAGGGTGTCAAAAGCCAGTGAGGATTTGCCTGAACCCGATAGACCGGTGACCACGATCAGTTTGTCGCGCGGGATAATCAGGTTGATATTCTTAAGATTATGGGTGCGAGCGCCCCGAACTTCGATATTATCCATTCAAACATTTCCCGGATGTAAACTGAGCCTCTCAGCGTATCCCTTTCACCTTTCGTACTTGAAACTACAGAGTTGTTAGCTTGCTGCCTACCTGCAATTCCAATTACTTTGGGTGATATATAGGTGCATTTTGCAACACCCCAAAAGGACATAGCCAGTACGAAACGGATAATTATGACACAAAAAAACCTGAATGGATATCCAGTATCCGGGTGCAATTAAGGCTGTTATTGCGATAAATCTGCTATACATTCCGCAGTTATGATCAGTTGTGCCCTTTGCCTATTAGCGTGTTAAACTTACTCGCTTATACTCGTCATACTTTAAGTTGCATGTGCGTTGACCGCCTTCCTGCAACTCGAATTATTTAGAGTATGTACTGTACAAAATTTATTTCATCAGGAGAGTTCACATGGCCAGCAGAGGCGTAAACAAAGTGATTTTGGTCGGGAATTTGGGCCAAGACCCGGAAGTCCGCTACATGCCGAACGGCGGCGCTGTTGCCAATATCACCCTGGCGACTTCCGAAAGCTGGCGTGATAAAGCCACTGGCGAGCAGAAAGAAAAGACGGAATGGCACCGTGTAGTGTTGTTCGGCAAGCTGGCAGAAGTCGCGGGTGAATATCTGCGCAAAGGCTCTCAGGTCTATATTGAGGGTGCTCTACAGACCCGTAAGTGGACAGATCAGGCTGGTGTTGAGAAATATACCACAGAAGTTGTGGTTAACGTGGGTGGCACCATGCAAATGCTGGGTGGCCGTCAAGGCGGTGGTGCTCCAGCGGGTGGTGGCGCACCACAAGAGGGTGGTGCACAAGGCGGTTGGGGTCAACCTCAGCAGCCACAAGGTGGCAATCAGTTCAGTGGCGGCCAGACTTCGCGCCCAGCTCAGCCTGCTCCAGCAGCACAACCACAAGGCGGCAATGAGCCACCAATGGATTTTGACGACGATATTCCGTTCTGATCCCGGTAATTCAAGACTGAGAAATCAAACCCAGTGTAATAGCTGGGTTTTTTATACTGACCAGTCAAGGCATTGACGCTATTTTATCACATTGTCGCTGAAGACCTGTCAGGATACTTTCTGCTAAGTCAGCCGGAAAATCAGCGGGAAGTCGAGCCTGTACCTGGGTGATAACTCGTGGTGTTGCGGCAATAACTTCGTCAATAATAGTGTCAGCGAGAGCGGCTCCCAATCCAACAATCTCGGCCTGTTTTCGCCAATGGCGTCGCTGTATCTGGTTAATTAAATAGTAATTTTTACTCCCTCGCACCGCCATCGCTAACTTGGTTTTCTGGGCCGCAATTTGATTACGGCCCGTCCCGATAATCGGATGGGTTGGCACATATCCTCTTGCGGTAACCTGACAATCCAGCGGCTATCATTCGATAGTCGTCGGTCAAAGCGTTCAACAATCAATGCCTTTTGGTCTTCAAACCGGCCAATTTCACAGCGGGCGGCCTTGTTCGTTTGCTAACCATTCTTGGGCATAACTCAGTGATTCTTCGCCTCGTTTTTTTTCCCAATAACCAACTCGCTGGCCGTTCATCCAGATATTGAGCCGTTGAGTTCGACGAGTCATATCACCAATCCTCTTGTTTTGATGGTAAATGTTTTGACGGTAAATTTATCGCCTGACTTTTTTCTGACGGGTGCGTTTTACTGGGATGCGAGCTGACGTTTTTTTTCTCACCAAGGATCAGCTCGATATCTAAAAGATGCAATATTTTAAAAAGCCGTTCAACACTGGCCGATGCAGGATTAGCCTCAAGCTTTGCATAGGACTGTTGGGTAATGCCTAATAGTTGGGCCAAGCTGGCCTGAGTCAGCCCTTTATTCTTTCGAAAGCCAATTAATGTAGGGCGCAATTGACTCAAAATTTTAATAGGATAATCCATCAAGACCTCCTCAGGGAATGGTGCGCAATAACATAATACAGCATATAAACTGTAATCTCACAATACAACGAATAAGCTGTAAAGAAGAAATACAGACTATAAGTTGTGATTTGATAGTACAGCTTTTAGATTGTTATGGTGGATTACAATCTAAAGGCTGTTTTTATGATAATATCAGAATAAATAACGTTATCTGGCTCTCGACTATAATAACTTCTTTAGCATTGTAACTTTCTCGGTCGCTTATCATATGGAGCATGGTTATGGTCATTGTTCACCATCTGAATAATTCACGTTCACAACGAATCTTGTGGATGCTGGAAGAGTTACAAGTTCCCTACGAGTTGAAGCGCTATCAGCGCGACCCCAGCAGCTTGTTGGCACCACCGGAGTTGAAAAAAATCCACCCGTTGGGGAAATCGCCAGTGATTACTGATGGCGACCTGACACTGGCGGAATCAGGAGCCATTATCGAGTATCTACAGGAAACCTATGATGCACAGGGCTTGTTTAAGCCCACTGGCCATTATGATCGCCAACAATTCCGTTATTGGATGCATTATGCTGAAGGGTCATTGATGCCGTTGCTGGTGATGAAGCTTATTTTCAGCCGCTTCGGTGGGCCGCCAGTGCCGTGGATTATTCGCCCGGTAGCCAAGGCATTGGGTGATGGGGTACAAAAAAGTTATTTGAATAAGCAAATAGCCACTCATCGCGATTATCTGGAACAACATTTAGCAAAGAATCAATGGTTTGCCGGCAGTGATTTCAGTGCCGCAGATATTCAAATGAGTTTTCCTATCGAGGCAATCAACACCCGTAATGGGCTTGAGGGCTTGCCAAAACTGCAAAATTTCTTGGTGCGTATCCATCAGCGCCCGGCTTATCAGCAGGCGATTGAAAAGGGCGGCGCTTTCAAATTAGAAAATGGATAAATCTACATGGGTTCCCTAATTAATGTCTCCCAGACAAATTAATGTAAGAAAATGCATTAAATGTCGCTTTCTGATGTTGATTAGTCGCTACGAATAGCTAGATAATCGTTTGCCTTACAATAAGGCTATTTTATTTGCCATTTTGAACTTGGGCAGTGCTAAAAATCCTCACGTACCGAGTGTACGCTCCGGTTTTTGCGCGCTGGCCGCGTCCAAACTGCCTGCAACAATGACGCTTATTGTAGTTTTTCTTCGATTTTTTTTCAGTCATGCGTGTTTCCAGCTAATCGTTTGCTATTTTCTCCGTCATATCGGCGTTGGGAGAATTGACGAGTTAATCGGCAGAGACGGAAACGATTACGTTTGGAAAGGGCGCGGGCTTGCTGACTACTTTAAAATGACACACAGGGGACATAACCATGTCTAGCACCAATCCTCAGGGGAACCAGGCAGTCAAGCCAAAAGGTTCGCTTGATGCGTTTTTCAAGCTTAGTGAACGTGGCAGTAATGTACGCCAGGAAGTGCTGGCTGGCCTGACGACTTTTCTTGCCATGGTTTATTCGGTCATTGTTGTGCCGAGTATGTTAGGTAAAGCGGGCTTCCCCCCAACCGCAGTGTTTGTTGCTACCTGTCTGGTTGCTGGCTTGGGTTCTTTGTTGATGGGGTTGTGGGCGAATTTGCCAATGGCCATTGGCTGCGCCATCTCATTGACGGCGTTTACAGCATTTAGCTTGGTATTGGGCCAGCATATCAGTATTCCTGTCGCCTTGGGCGCGGTATTCCTGATGGGCGTGCTGTTTACTATTATCTCCGTCACCGGTATCCGCTCGTGGATATTGCGTAACTTGCCGATGGGCGTAGCACACGGTACCGGCATTGGTATTGGTTTGTTTTTGCTGCTCATTGCCGCGAATGGTGTCGGCTTGGTAATCAAAAACCCGATTGAAGGTTTGCCAGTCGCGCTGGGCGCTTTTACTTCTTTCCCGGTTATTATGACGTTATTGGGCTTGGCGGTGATTTTCGGGCTGGAAAAACTGCGGGTACCGGGTGGTATTCTGTTGGTGATTATTGCCATCTCAATTATCGGCCTGATTTTTGACCCAAGTGTGACTTACCAAGGGCTGTTTGCCATGCCAAGCCTGGCAGATGCTAACGGTAACTCATTGATTTTCAGTCTTGATATCATGGGCGCACTGAATCCTGTGGTGCTGCCAAGTGTGTTGGCGTTGGTGATGACGGCAGTCTTTGATGCTACCGGCACCATTCGCGCGGTAGCTGGGCAAGCCAACTTGCTGGATAAAGACGGCCAGATTATCAGTGGCGGCAAAGCGCTGACCTCTGACTCGGTCAGCAGCATCTTCGCCGGTTTGGTCGGCGCGGCACCAGCGGCAGTTTACATTGAATCCGCTGCTGGCACGGCGGCTGGCGGCAAAACCGGTATGACGGCCACTGTCGTCGGTATTTTGTTCCTGTTTATGCTGTTCCTTTCTCCGCTTTCCTATTTGGTTCCGGCATATGCGACGGCACCTGCGCTGATGTATGTCGGTTTGTTGATGTTGAGCAATGTCGCTAAATTGGATTTCGAAGATTTCGTTGATGCAATGTCCGGCCTACTCTGCGCGGTGTTTATCGTGCTGACTTGTAATATCGTCACCGGTATTATGCTGGGCTTCAGTTCACTGGTGATTGGCCGCATTTTCTCTGGTGAATGGCGTAAATTGAACCTCGGCACCGTGATTATCGCGGTTGCGCTGGTGGCATTCTATGCTGGTGGCTGGGCAATCTAAGCTCTCTGATATTGGGGGTATCCTGCCCCCAATATTGTCACCAGACTAATATCCCTATTTTCTTTGTTTTTCCTGCCATCAATTACCGATTTTTTTCCCCGCTGCGCAAAAAATTGATCTACTATCAAAAGCTACGCTTCGGCCCTGTCTATGGGGGGGCGCTCAGGTTTTAAGTTGAGATAAATTAAGTTGAGTCGAGTCTAAGGAAAGCATGGAAATCTTTTTTACAATCCTCATCCTGATTTTGGTGGTGTCGCTTTCCGGCGTCGTCACCCGGATGTTGCCGTTTCAAATCCCTCTCCCATTAATGCAGATTGTTTTTGGTGCCTTATTGGCTTTCCCCCACTTTGGTTTGCATGTTGATTTTGACCCTGAATTATTCTTGGTGCTGTTTATTCCGCCGCTGTTATTTGCTGACGGCTGGAAAACACCGACACGGGAATTTATCCACCATGGGCGGGAAATATTTGGTCTAGCCCTGGCTTTGGTGTTGGTCACGATTGTGGGCGTCGGCTACCTGATTTACTGGATGGTGCCGGGTATTCCGCTGGTCGCCGCCTTTGCGCTGGCGGCGGTATTGTCGCCAACTGATGCGGTGGCGTTGTCCGGTATTGTGGGGAAAGGGCGCATACCTAAATCGATTATGGGCGTACTGGAAGGGGAGGCATTGATGAATGATGCTTCCGGTCTGGTGGCGCTGAAATTTGCCATTGCCGTGGCGATGGGCACCATGGTGTTTACGGTTTCCGGCGCGACGCTAGAATTCCTGAAAGTGGCGATTGGTGGGCTGTTGGCCGGTGTGGCTGTTACCTGGCTATACAGTAAATCGCTGCGTTTGATGAGCCGCTGGAGTGGTGATGACCCGGCAACACAAATCGTCTTGCTGCTGCTGTTGCCGTTCGCCTCTTACTTGATTGCCGAGCATATTGGGGTTTCCGGCATTTTGGCTGCGGTGGCTGCGGGGATGACCATCAGTCAGTCTGGCGTGATCCGTAACGCGCCACTGACCATGCGGTTACGCGCCGACAGTGTATGGTCGATGCTAGAATTTGTGTTTAACGGCATGGTGTTTATCCTGCTGGGCCTGCAATTACCGGGCATTCTGGAAACCTCGATCGTGCAGGCCGAACTGGACCCGACGATTCAAACCTGGAACCTGTTCGCCGATGTCGCCATCATTTATGGTGCCTTGCTGGTGCTGCGGTTTAGCTGGTTGTGGTCGATGAAGAAAATCAGCAAGCGAGTGTTGACCAAGCGGCCATTGGAATTTGGCAATTACACCACCCGCGAGCTATGGGTTGCTTCGTTCGCCGGGGTGCGCGGGGCAATTACATTGGCCGGTGTGCTGTCCATTCCGTTATTCCTCAGTGATGGCTCGGCTTTCCCATCCCGTTACCAATTGGTATTTATCGCCACCGGCGTGATTTTGCTATCAGTCATTGTCGGGGTCATTGCTTTGCCACCATTGCTGCGCGGTGTAGTGATGGCCGATAAAAGTGCCAGCCGCGAAGAAATTCGTTTGGCGCGGGCGGCGGCGGCGGAGGTGGCGATTGTCAGCTTGAATAAGATGGAAGAGCGCCTGGCCGCCAGCAGTGAGGAGAATATCGACCCTGAATTACTGAAAGAAGTCAGTTCACGGGTGATTGGTACTCTGCGACGGCGAACTGGTAGCAAAGATGAAATCGAGAACAGGTTATTGATAGAAAATCTGGAGCGGCGTTTCCGCTTAACTGCGCTGCGGGCCGAACGTGGCGAGCTGTATCACTTGCGCGCTACGCAGAAAATCAGCAACGAAACCCTGCAAAAATTGCTGCATGATTTAGATTTACTGGAAGCGCTGTTAATCGAAAAAGAAGGTTAATTCGCCTTAAACCGGTGACTCATCAGTGGCCGGTTTTATTTCAACCAATGAACCATTGGGCCAAAATTCACGGCAGCGGCTAATCCATGCTTGAGCGCTGTGAGAAAGATAACTTCCTTGACGCCATATCAATCCTAACTGCCAGGGCATCAGCGGTTCTAATGGTAGCCATAACAGCGCGTTTTTATCCAGCCGCTGGCAAATAGGTTCCGGCAGAATGGCGATACCAATATTGGCTTGCACCATGGCGGCGAGAAAGTCCCATTGACCGCTACGCACGGCGATTTGGGGCGTAAAACCACCGGTGGTAAAAGCATCCATTAACTGGCGGTAAAGGGCGAAATCTTCGTTATAAATCAGGATGGGAAGGTCCGCCAACTCAGGAATACTAATGGTGGTACGGTTAAGCCAAAATGCAGTGCGCGGCACCACCACACACAGTGGGTGGCTGAACAGCGGCAATGATGTCAGCGGCAAATTGATATCTGCAGGAAGGGCGGTCAGGGCTAAATCAAGCTCACCGGATAACACCGCTTGTTGCACGGTCAAACCACCAAATTCGGCAATTTGTAGCTCAATACCGGGGTAACTTCGGCGAAATTCACTGATAAGTACCGCCATTTGCGTGCCGACCATCGGCGGAATGCCCAGCCGTAACTTGCCTTTCTTCAATGAACTGATGTCTTCCAGCTCCGCTTCCAACTGTTGAAATTGGTCGAGAATAGCCAGTCCGCGCTGATAAACCGCCTGCCCGCTGTCAGTCAAATGCAGGCGTCGCCCTTCACGAGTCAGTAAACTGCACTCCAATTCATTTTCCAAATTGCGTAGCATTTTGCTGATGGTGGGCTGGGTGACAAAAAGTTTCTCCGCCGCCCGAGTGAAGCTTTGCTGGCGCACCACTTCGACGAAATAACGCAATGTTCTGATATCCATCAGCTTTCCTATCAATGAGTGAGAGAGTGGCGGTGCAAAGTATGCCATTTAGGCATGATTCCAATGATTTTAATTCATTTTTCGCAAGGTTTCCTGCGGCCTATACTGAGCACTGGTAAAATTTCCCACTGGGGTTTCTCATGTCATTGGCGTTACGCAGTTTTGCGCCGTCTGTTCTCTCGCGTTTACAAGTGCCGGTTCAGGTGGCGCTGTATGCCGGGCTGTTTATTATTGCTGACCAACTGGTGAGTCTCTTTCACCTGCCGTTGCCCGCCAATATCGTCGGCATGTTATTGCTGCTGGCTATGATTATGCTGCGGATTCTGCCGGTGCGTTGGGTTCAAGCCGGTTCGCGCTGGCTGTTGGCTGAAATGCTGCTGTTCTTTGTTCCTGCAGTGGTGGCGGTGGTGAATTACGCGCAATTAATTATGGTAGATGGTTGGAAAATTTTTGCTGTTATCGCGGTCAGTACCACACTGACACTCGCGGCGACGGGCTTAGTGGTTGACCGGGTTTACCGTTTTGAGGTGTGGCTGCAACGCCGCAAGTCTAATCATCATGAATGATTTTATTATCAGCATCGCGTGTTTCCTGGCAACACTGATACTTTACTTTGCCAACAAAAAACTCTATCGCCGCCGCCGGTCATTGCTGCTGATGCCCTTGGTGTTAACCCCGATGGTGCTGGTGTTGCTGCTGGTGGTCACCCATATCTCTTATCAGGATTATATTGGTGAGACGCATTGGTTACTGTGGCTTTTGGGGCCGGCGACTATCGCGTTTGCTGTGCCGGTTTATGAGAATCTGTCGATTATCCGCCGTCACTGGTTGTCTCTCACTGCGGGCGTTATCACCGCGATTACTGTGGCGGTAGTCAGTTCGGTGTGGCTGGCGAAGTTATTAACTCTCTCGGAAGAAGTGCAGCGCAGTTTAGCGGTGCGCTCGATTACCACACCTTTTGCCCTGGAAGCCGCAAAGCAGTTGGGCGGGCAGCCGGACTTAGTCGCGCTGTTTGTGGTGATTACCGGGGTCTTCGGCATGGCGGTCGGGGATTTGCTGTTTCTGCGCCTTTCTGTGCGCAGCGGATTGGCAAAAGGCGCGGGCCTTGGGGCCTCCTCTCACGGGGCGGGTACTGCCAAAGCCTATGAAATGGGGCAACAAGAGGGCGTAGTATCCAGCTTGGTGATGATGCTGGCCGGTATTATTACAGTCATCAGCGCACCGCTGATTGGCCATGTTCTGTGGTAATGATAATAACGCATTCTGGATGAGTGAATAATCGGTGCCAAAATCACTGATGTTTACTCAATAATTTCCTGCGATGTATAAAATAGCCATATAAACAGAAAGGTTGAATGATATTGCGGCCCATATTTTATCAGGGTAGTAATATAAAAAACTGCATATACCGGTGAAATTCGGATTTTTTGAATTCCCAATTCGTTATCTAATTCCTCTGAGAAAGTTTTTACCTCGTATATTAGATAAAAGGAAAGGGATTATGCCTCATTATTTAACGGCTTTGATTTGTGGGTTACCCTGGTTGTTCACCGCCAGTTGTCTGGCACAAGCGGATGTCGAAACAACAAAATGCAGCAATACGGATTTTTCTCAGGTTTTATCCTGTTATAAGGATAAATTGTCCAGCGAGCCGCTTATTTACAATTTGCTGAGTCAGGAGGATTTACCGGGGCTAGAATGGCGTCGTTACCAACTGACTTCTCAACAGTGGGCACCTGAGAATTTGGTCTCCCCTGCTGCCTGGCAGCATGAGGTTGAGATCTTTATTCCAAGTGACAGTACCTCGACGCAAGGTTTGGTTGTTATTAATAATGGTATTAACCACGCAACCAGCACGGTTCCTGCCTCTGGCCCGACTGATTTCTCCATCGACTCATTAAAAAATATTGCCCGGGAAACGAATACCGTGGTGATATCAATCAGCACTATTCCCAATCAATATCTTGAATATCAACAGGATGGTGTACCACGCAAGGAGGATTACAGTGTCGCCCGTAGCTGGACTTTATTTATGGATGCACCGGAGTCTCGTTCTACCTTGCCCTTGCACGTCCCCATGGCGGCGGCAGTTTCTCAGGTCATGACCCTAGCCCAACAAGCTTTGCCGGAAAAAGCATTAGACAGTTTTATTGTCACCGGCTTATCCAAACGGGGCTGGACAACCTGGCTCACGTCGCTTGCTGATACCCGGGTTGTGGCCATGGTGCCCTTTGTTATTGATCTGCTTGATACCCGCGCTGCATTGGAACATATGTATAAATCTTATGGTGGGAACTGGCCCATTGCTTTCGCCCCTTATTATCAGGACGAAATTGATAAAAAGTTGGAGACTGTCGGCTTTTCTAAATTGATGCAGATTATTGATCCCATGCAATATATGGGAACTGAGTATCAATCCCGGCTGAGTATTCCTAAATATATTATCAATGCCAGTGGCGACGATTTTTATGTGCCTGATAATACAGATTTTTATTACGATAAATTACCGGGTGAAAAAGTCTTGAGGGTGGCACCCAATTCCAGCCACTATGGTATTAAGGCTTTCAGCGAACAGTCTTTGATTCCCTTGGTTAATCGCCTACGGCAATCCACTGCCTTGCCGCAAGTGGATGTCAGCATCGGAATGAAAGAAAAGGTGCAAACAATGAAGGTAACGCTGTCCGAGACGCCGAATAAAGTGCTGCTATGGGCTGCGGCAAATAATGATGCGCGGGATTTCCGCTATGCCTGTGATGTGCGCTACGCCGAATTCCCACTGGCGGTAACACCGGAAAATACCATTGAAATTGCGTTTATTACACCAGCTTCCGGCTGGCAGGCGACTTTTATTGAGGCCACTTTCAGTGATGGCTTCGTGGCCACGACACCGGTATATATCTTGCCGAAAGAGAGTTTCCCGACGTCGGCACCACCTACCATCGGGACTGCTTGCAAAACGTTGGAGGGGCGTCAGGCCGAAGTAATAGAAGACACTGAGTCCACAAACAGTCCAGTGGAAACAGAAAATACAGTGGTAAACAAATAGCATTGGGGCAATTTTAGATAATAAAAAACCCGGTGAATGCCGGGTTTTTCATATTTATGCTGTGCTTAATAGAGTGATGCTTCACCCGCTGGGCGCGTTTTAAAGCGGCGGTGCAACCAAAGATATTGCTCGGGTGCGCGCATGATTTCTTTTTCAATCACTTTATTCATGTAACGGGCGGCGGCTAATTCGTCATCTATTGGATAATCTTCCAATGCTGGTTGGATAAGCAGGTCATAGCCGCTGCCATCTGTTTTGCGCAGTAACACTAATGGCAGCAACGCCGGTTTTGCCAGGCGGGCCAACATAAAGGTACCGCTTGTGGTGGCGGCTTGATCAACGGCAAAAAAGGGTGCAAAAACACTGCCTCGCGGGCCGTAATCTTGATCTGGGGCGAACCAAACGGCTTCACCTTTCTTCAATGCGTGCACCATACCGCGTAGGTCTTTACGATCCAACATCGCCTTATTGGAGCGCATTCGGCCCCAAGTCTGTACTAATTCCATCACTTTATTATTGTGTGGGCGGTACATTGCCATCATCGGTTGGCATTGGCCCATGACTCGGCCACCCAGTTCCAGCGACATAAAATGTACGCCAATCACCAAGACACCGCGTTTGCCTTCCTGCGCTTTTTTCAGGTTATTCAGACCGGAGACGGTAAACCAGCGCTTGACGCGCGCATCGGGCCAAAACCACGCCATACCTGTTTCCAGCAACCCCATACCCAAGGATTCAAAATTACCCACAATCGTCTGCTCGAGGGTGGTTTTGTCCATATCAGGGAAGCACAGTTCGAGGTTACGTCGGGCGATGGAAACCCGTCGCTTGAGAAAGCGCATTGAGGTACGTCCGAGCCAAATCCCCAATTTATTTATCAGCGGGTAGGGCAGTTGGACTAATAGAAATAGCACACCAAGGCCAAACCAAGTTAGCCAATAGCGCGGGTGGAGCAGTGAAATATGGAATTTCTGCGGTTTTATCATATGAACTCTATCGTTATGCGTTAAGTGCGAGCTTGTAACGCATAAGGATATAACTCGATAGCGATACATATCTTCAGACACCGTAGGTCAATTATCGTTTTCGTGAATACGATAATTGACGCAATATTTACATTAAAAGCGGTGTTCGCGTAGTGAATGGTCACAAAAGAGAGGCTATCGGTAAGCGAGGTGAGCTTTCCATCAATTATATCATAATCACGGTAAATGATATAAAAAGATGGATGGCGAAGATGTTGTTTATACACCGTGCCAGTGTAACAGTGCGGTTATCTGTTTGGTCTTCTTACCAGAAACCCAATACTTTCCACCATACGCTGCCGATAATTAGCCAGATAGGAATGACCACCAAACTGATTAGAAAACCGATTTTCCACCAGGTTGTGAGGGGGATAAAGTTGCAACCAAATAGGATAGCAGCAGGGCCACCGGAGTAATGTGTGGTCGCCATATACAAGTTACTGAACATGCCAAACACCAATCCTGTCAGCATTGGCGGTGCGCCTGCCGATATAGTGATAGAAACAAAAATCGTATACATGGCGCTGATATGGGCAATGGCGCTGGCCATCATATAGTGGCTGTAATAGTACGCCAGCAGTAGAATCCCCATCATCGGTACCCAATTCATGCCCTGTACCGAACCTGCCATTGAGGCTCCAAACCAGCGAATAAACCCCAGCTTATTCAGTTGGCTAGCGAGTGTTAGCAGCACCGCAAACCAAATCATAGTATGCCATGCTTCTTTCTCGGCAATGACATCATCCCAAGTCAGTACGCCGCTCAGCAGCAAGATAGCCAGACCAATAAAGGCGGTTATGGTGGCATCAATATTTAGCATAGTGCCACACACCCACAGGGTTACCAGCCCAATGAATACTGATAACACGATCCATTCATTGCGGCTCATTCGCCCCATTTCCTTCAGTTTTACAATGGCCTGTGCGCGCATTTCTGGGGTTTTTTTCAATTCCGGCGGATAAAAGCGATACAGTAGCAATGGGATGACCGTGAGAGAGATTAAACCCGGGACAATCGCGGCCAGCGCCCAACTGGCCCAGGTAATGGTTATTCCCATCTCGCCAGCCAGCTTACCTATCATCGGGTTACCGGCCATTGACGTCAGAAACATGGCACAAATAATGGCATTACACTGGACGATACATTGCACCAAAAAAGCCCCGATTTTGCGTTCAGTGCTTTGCTCGGGGTTTGATTCATATACATCAGATATCGAGCGAAATAGCGGTGTAATGATGCCACCACAACGAGCAGCAGTAGATGGCATCGCGGGTGCGAACAGTAAATCGGTGAGCACCAAACCGTAAGCCAGACCCAATGAACTATGGCCTAACTTACTGATAAATAAGTAACCGACCCGGCGGCCAAAACCTGTTTTAATAAAACTGCGTGAGATAAAGAAAGCGCAGGCTATCATCCAGATGATGGGATCAGAAAAACCAGCGAGCACTTCTTTAATGCTCAGCAAGCCGGTGGCGGTGGCGGCTGTCAGACCGAATACTGCCATGGCACCTAACGGATAAGGTGAGAGAATCACACCAATCACTGTCGCGGCAAAGACCGCCATGAGGTGCCAGGCGCGTGGGTCAACAGATTCTGGTACTGGGCTAAACCAGATGCTTATCCCAATTAATAGGATAAGCAGCATTTTTCCTATTCGTGTTTTGAGTATCAACATGATTATTTACCCTGATGTTATTTTATATGCAGTAATCTTCGCCAGCAGGAATAGAAATAATTAACATTATTAATGTTGTAATTACATGAGGTAACTGTATACAGAAAGTAATTCCATCATTCTTTTTAACGTTACTCTTGTATTATACGGAGTGAGGGGCGTGGCGAGAGAAATATATTGTTCTGATCTGAGTAATTCAGACAAAGTTTGTCGATTACTTTACTTTATTAATTATAATTGGCGAGTTTTCATCTATTAAAATAACGTGATTTTGTCTTAATAGATAAGATAGTAGGGCAGGTTAGGGAGATAAACATAGCTTGTATAAATTAAATGCATCAGTTAAGAAATAATGCATAACGTATAAACTTTATTATGAACTATTTCATTTTTGTTTGGGCAGATTTTTATTTTATTAAGAATAAAACTTTATTTTTCTATAACAAAAAACCCGCACAAAGGCGCTGAGGGATCCCCACTAATTCAGCGCTAATAAACCAACACCATACTTCGGTAGGTTTTGGCGAGGTGATTAAGAACTGCATCCAGTGCTGTTCGCGTTAAAATTAGCGGAGAGTGTCGCAAGATATTCTCCGCTAATGTCAGATAAGATATAACCCGTCGTGACTTAAGGCTGTTAGCCTGATACCTCAGATGTAACCCTTTATTTTCAGCATGATAGCCAAGTAACCATAATACTGCCGTGCTTAACGTTGCCAGAAGACTTAACACCAGTATACGCCCCGCTGTGCGGCTGTGACTGGCGCGAAGCCCAAAGCCAAAACGTTCACTTTTCTCATCGCGAAAATTCTGCTCTATCTGCATCCTGCGACTGTATAACTTCATGACTTCACGTGGTTTAAACTCCTCTGTACTGCTAAAGATAAGCCACGGTTCTTTTGCTGCGGCGCGTCCGTCCCGCTCTTGCGAATAGCGAGATATCCGGCAACGGGCACGTTTATTCTGCCGCCCTTTGGGTTCCTTTTTATGCAGGTAAAAGTGACCATCACAGCGGGCATATTCTGCACGTGCGAGTGTCCCCGGCCCCAGATATTCAGGTTGGCCACTGGCCGATAATTCCTGCCGCCTGAACCAGTGCTCACCTTTTTTATCCAGCCGGAGCTGGATATTGCCTCTGACTCGCCCGATAAAATCCCAACCCAATGATTTAATATGGTGAAACCAGGCATTTTGAAAACCGGCGTCAGTGACGATGAGTACCTTTTTATCAGGCGCAATAGCGGTGGCGATAGAATTCAGGAACTCTTTTTGTATCAATGCATTCTGTTGGTTATGCGAGGGAACAATTTGGCTCATTAACGGGATGGAACGACCATCACAAATCAGGCTGGCGCGTAAGACGTGGAATGCCTGTGAGGGATAACCACTCCAGTCAACAGCAATAACACACCAGGGAAGTCGGCGCGTAAGTAACGAAGTAATATTACGAAATATCAGAGGGATGTCATGGTGAAGAGCCGTATTACCTAACAGCCGGTCAACCCGTTTTATCTTGTGTTTTACCTGAGCGGTTCCCGGCAGATGGCGTCCGATACTGGTCAGGGTCAGAGAAGCGCCACGCGTCAATGCAACGGTTGCATCAATCAGGGCATTTTGACGATATTGATGAAACGGGGCTAAAGCGCCCCGGAAAAAGTTCTGGCATACTTTACGGGCAGGCATAGAGTTGATCTCGCTGAATTGGTTGCACAATCAGTAGATCATATTTTCTCTATGCCTGTCCTTTTTTCTGGGGATTCACCAGCGCACAAAGGCGGGTTTTTTTATTCAAAATGATTTAACTGCTCAGGACTATCACCTTCATCGCTATCGTAAATCATTCCGATATACCTGAGGTCTTGAAGCTATAGCGTCGAAGACCTAGGTATTTATTATTGACTCTTACAGAGCAATAACGTTTACCGCTGATGGGCCTTTAGCGCCATTCTCAATAGAGAATTCAACTTTTTGGCCTTCATCTAAGGTTTTGAAATCATTGCTCTGGATAGCAGAGAAGTGAACGAACACATCTTTGCTGCCATCAGCAGGAGTGATGAAACCAAAACCTTTGTCAGCGTTAAACCATTTTACTAAACCAGTCATTTTATTAGACATAGAGATACTTCCTTCAATTATTTTTGATTGCCGCCATAGGCGAGCGAATAGGCTTGGGCACAACTTATGGGGCACTTAGAAGGAATTTCGCGGAGAAGAGGTATCTGTCTGATAACGCTAATACGGGGAACTGCTTTACTAAAACTGCTTGCATAAATGTTACTGTCAACCGGGTACTGCTTGTTCATTTACTTGGGGAGCGGCTACACTGCTCGGGTCTGGCCGTCATCGCTGTCGGTAGCCAACTCCCCTAATCACACTGAATTACAGAGCGACTACGTTTACCGCTGATGGGCCTTTAGCGCCGCTCTCGATAGAGAACTCCACTTTTTGGCCTTCATCTAAGGTTTTGAAATCATTGCTCTGGATAGCAGAGAAGTGAACGAACACGTCTTTGCTGCCATCAGCAGGAGTGATGAAACCAAAACCTTTACCAGCGTCAAACCATTTTACTAAACCAGTCATTTTATTAGACATAGAGATACTTCCTTCAATTATTTTTTGCCACAATAACGTAGCGAACGTGGTCTGTTTTCAGAGGATAACTTATTGGGCACTTAGGAGGAGACTCACGGAGAAGGGATATCTATGGATAGCGCTTGAACTGAGGACTGCTTTACTAAAACTGCTTTCATAAGGTCTGTGTTCCAAACCGATGACGCTATTTAACCACAACACATTCCCCGTGGCAACCTAATATTTGACTGTCATAACCAATGTCAATGGTTTTTTACGCTAAAATTGTATAAATCGAGGTCATTTTAATGTTACGAAACAGTCAATTAGGGCAATAAAAAAATAGTCCATTTTTTTTGTATTCAAGCGCTAAATGCCGGGGTGAATCCCCCGGCATTTGAGTTTAACGAGGAGAAACTGTCACAGTACCGCTGCGATCGCTAGCAATAATGACGCGTTGACCTGCGCTGAAACGGGTTGGCCCTTGCGCCTGCACGACAACAATGCTGCTGCCATCATCACGACGAATTTCCAGTTGTACACCTTCACTGCGGTTCATGGCGCTTTGTATGCCCTGACCCGCTACACCACCGGCAACGGCACCACCTGCGGTTGCCAAGCTATTACCACGGCCCCCGCCGATAGTATTGCCCAAGAAGCCACCGACTACAGCCCCGCCGATAGCGCCAGCTACATTATTTTCACTACCACCTTGAATAGTGACCGGACGTGCGGAAACCACGGTGCCATAGGTGACGGTTTGTACCTGCCGTGCTTGAGCGGCGGTAAAGGTATCACCCGACGCTGTTCTGTTGTTGGCGCATCCACTTAATACAGTAGCTGCGAGTGCTACGGCAATGATCATTTTATTCATAATTAACCCCTAATTATCAGTACAAGTCCGATGTCAGCTAGCTATCACCCAAACTATAGATAACTGTTAACAATGACTATAGCGTGATAATGATTCATTTGAGGAGATAAATAATGAGCAGATATAGATATAGACGAGTTCCTGCTGACTTTTCATGTTACCGTCATGGCTAAATACGACCCATTTATATCTTCAGGAATGTTGTCTTGTTACGCTCGATGATTTCAACCAAGATTTTCCGTCTCGACTTAGGTCGTTTAATTCTTATTCTGGCTGTCATGAGCGCCTTTGTGACGCTGGCAAACAGTTTCTATGCCAGTTATCGGGTTCAACGGCAGCTATTGATCGATAATACACTGGAAGCTAACCGTGTTTATGCCGCTAAGCTGGCGTCCAGTACGGAGATTTTTTTGCGGAGTGCGCAAAAGCAGCTTCACTACAGCAGCATGATCGCCGCAAAGCATTTTGACGATCAGGGCGTTCTGAAAGCGGAAACCGCACGACTCAAATATCAGACGGATAGTTTTAACTCGGTAGTGATAACCGATGCTCAGGGTATTATCCGCGCCACATCGCCAGACAGCCTCCAACTATTGGGCCACACTCTGACATCACCTGGGTCGGCAGAGGCACTCAAGCTCCGCCGCCCCATTATCAGCAAGCCATATGTGTCAGCAGCTAACAATCTGGTTATCAATATATCGACACCCATTATCACGCCGGATGGACACTATCGCGGATACATAGGCGGGACTATTTATCTGCGTAAGCAAAGTATTTTAAATGAGTTACTGGGTGAACATTACTATCGCGATGGTTCTTACATTGTGGTGCTCGACGGCGAGCGGCGCATTCTTTATCACCGAGATGTTAATCGTATCGGGGAGATACTAGAGCCAAAGCCGATTACAGAGGCAGCCAAAAAAAATGACAATGGTAGCTTGATGGTGACCAGCACCAATGGCGAATCGATGCTGGCGGGCTATGCCGTTGTGGATCCGTCAGGTTGGGAAATTATTACCCTGCGGCCAGAATCCTCTACTTTGAAGCCGTTGGAAGGGTTGATGCTGAAAGGGCTGGGGCATATTGCGCCGCTGGCGTTACTCACATTGTTGGGCGTTTGGTTATTATCGCGGTTAATTGCTCGCCCGCTGTGGTTACTGGCAGGCAGCGCCAATGATATGGATAAACCGGATATTGCCAGTAGCATCAAAGAAATTCCCTCATGGTATTTCGAGGCGACGCAGCTTAAACGGGCCTTGTTGATAGGTATCAGTCTATTGCAAAAGAAAATCGGCAAATTGAGGTTCGAAGCGCATACCGACCCCATGACTGGTCTGTATAACCGGCGCGGGCTGGCGATGACGCTCGAACCTATCGCCCAGCTCGGGCAGCATTTTTCTGTCATTGCTCTGGATATTGACCACTTTAAATCAATTAATGACTCTTATGGTCATGATGTCGGTGATGAGGTTATCAAGCAATTGGCAATACAAATTCGTGATAGCTCCCGTGACAGCGATATTCTGTGCCGCAGTGGCGGTGAAGAGTTTCTGATGTTGCTGCCGAGCACGGTGCCGGATGTTGCCATACAGGTTGCTAACCGGCTGCGGCACAATGTAGAAATGATGGCGATGCCGGGTATCCGACCTATCACGATTTCATTGGGTGTGGCGTTTTGGAATGGGGTCGGGGTGCCGGAGGATGCGCTGAAGCGGGCGGATGAAGCTTTATACCGAGCGAAACAGAAAGGCCGTAATCGAGTGGAAGTTGCCTAGAAATCACCTAACAAAAAAGGCGCGCTCCGTGTGGAGTACGCCTTTTTAAACAACAACTTAACTGACTAGTATCAGTTCATGCCGTAGAATGGCATATATGGTTTTTGTGCTTTTTTATTCATTCGTGTTAATGCATTTTTTATATTTAAGTTCAATTGGTTACGTTGCTTTCTGTTTTTATGTTATTCACTGCTTTTGGGTTCTTGCGACAAATAGTGTATAACAATTTGTATAACAGAAATGGGGTTGTCATGGCCGGTGAACTGAACAAGCTAACAGATAAAAAACTTAAAAATCTGCTTGGAACTACCAGGGCGAAATATGAGTTTTTTGCTGATGGGGCAGGATTGAGCATCCGGGTTTCCACTACTGGTGGGATTAGCTGGACATACACTTATCGAATCACTGGCGGTGGCGCTAAATTGCATAGGGTTACCCTTGGTCGATATCCTGATGTGACTTTGAAACAAGCCAGAGAATTACGGGATAAATGTCGTTCTTGGCTGGCATCAGGGAAAGATCCTAAGCATCAGTTAAACCTTACTCTTACTGAGTCTTTAAAGCCGGTAACGGTAAAAGAGGCTCTGGATTATTGGGTTATTGAATATGCTACAGAACATAGGGCGAATGTGGAGAGACATAAAGCCCAGCTTAATAAGCATATTTACCCCTACATAGGCCATATGGCGCTGTCAGATTGTGAAACTAGATATTGGTTGCAATGCTTTGACCGCATGAAAAAAAACTCACCAGTTGCAGCCGGTTATGTATTGCAGATGTGTAAACAAGCATTGAAATATTGCCGAGTGAGGCGCTACGCAATCTGTGACGCCCTTGATTGGTTATCTATACCTGATGTCGGGAAAAGGCAGAGTAAACGCTCAAGAGTGCTTTCTGATAAAGAATTACGTGATGTATGGCTTGCTACCGAAGAAAATAACATGTTGCCATATTATCGAAATTTAGTTCGATTGCTGGTGGTATTTGGTGCTCGTACTCATGAAGTTCGTCTTTCTACTTGGAATGAATGGGATTTTGATTCCAAATTATGGATTGTCCCGAAAGAACACAGTAAGACGGGAGATAAAATAATAAGACCAATACCAGATGCAATATATGGATGGCTAGAAAGCCTTAAAGAGCAGAATAAAAAGAGCGGTTATTTATTAGGTGAAGAAAAAGATTCATCCGCTGTTAGCCAAACTGGGCGTGGTATTTGGAAAAGATTGGGGCATAGTGAATTATGGACACTCCACGATTTACGCAGAACGCTATCAACAGGTATGAATGATATGGGTATACCTCCGCATATCGTGGAGCTACTACTTGGTCACGCTCTGCCCGGCGTTATGGCAGTGTACAACCGCAGTCAGTATTTGCCTGAGAAGCTGGACGCACTGAACAAGTGGATAGAACGGCTGGATGTGATGGCCGGTAATCATGAAAACGTGGTTTTGCTATCACCAAACAAAACGGCGTAAACTGTAAATAGCGGGGCTAGGTCGGCCAACCGAAAAGCGGGAAACCCTACCCGCCTGTCTCGCTAAACTTTAATATAGGGGCGTTAAGGGTGACGAGAATGTCAACGAAAAAAGTTATCAGCCTTCCTGAGAAGAAGTATTTCCCGCTAAATAGAGTGGAAAGAGAAATTGGCATCGCTTGTGATGTTGAGGACTTGATTCATTTTGCAGCTATCGGTGAGGTTGAGCTATGCGTAAAAATAAATTGGCAAAGATATTTTGATCCTGACTCCATTGCCACCGATGATATTAGAATATTTTCGCGCTATGACTATGAAAAAGCCAGGAAAGCATTAACCGAGACTGATTATACGGGGCATCCAGAGTTGTCGTATCTTGAGGTTGCTTACGAAACAGATATTACTGTTTTTGAAGAGCAAATAATATATATCGGAGAGCCAAAGGATTTAATTCATATCCCTGTTGAAATAAAAGGGATGTTTGCTGTATCTAGTGAATTGTTTTCTTTTTCTGAGAAAGCCTTAATCGACGGTGGTATTTTTTATGAAAAAACACTGAAGCTACCAAGAGCAAATGATTTCTCAGTATATGATATTACCTCTAGATCCGGTGGGGATGGAATAAAATATACACCTACTGGTATTTCAGGTCTTAACTATCCTGTGTCAATAAATAATTTATATATTACTAACGTTGAATTGGAACGCTTAATCAGTGGAAAAACGCATAGTGTTTTAGCGCAAGATAAATGTAACGATAAGCCAAATCATGGAAATGTAGAGCGCTTTGCCGCCAAAAGAGAACAAATACTTATGGCTGCTATGTACATACAAAAAGAATACCCTGAGAAATGTAAAACTTATGTTGATTGGGCTAAACAAATAGATATTTCTGCTATTAGTTTTTGGCCCGATACGGGTAAGCCGCCACTAGAAATTGATGGTATTGAGCGGTTATTGAGCAAGGTGTTTGACCCGAAGAAATGGTCTGGGAACTAAATTCAGCTTACGTAAGTTAAAATAAATTTATTCTACTTACCAGAATCGCAGTATTGATTTAATCAGAATGCTCTCTATCACCCCCGAACAGTAGAGAGCAGCATGACTATTAATCACTTCAACCCTACCCCAGAACAGCGCCGAGTTGTTCTAGCCGAATATGCCGAACCTTATGATCGCCTTGTGCGTGAAAAGGAACGTCAGCGCATTACTTCTATTTCCCGCTCAACTGCATGGCTTCTTGAGAATGAAGGCCGCTTCCCTGCCCGTAAGCCTCTTGGCCGCAACTCATGTGCATGGTTGCTCAGTGACTTACTTTGCTGGGTTCGCAATCCCCCGGCTGTAAATAACGTTAATACTCCATGTGGTCGCAAATTGGCCTAACAGAATGTCAATGCAAATTCACGCAAGATCGCCTGATCAGCGAAAAGAAATTAACTTGCGAGCAATTGCACAAAGTAAATAGCAGTATCTGAAATGCTGTCGCGGCGGCTCTAAATAATGAACTTATTGGAGCAATAAAATGGTATCTAAGAAAATAACTGCCTTGGCTGGCAGTACCCAAACTCAGCCTAAAATAGTACTCAGCGGTATTAACGTTAATGGCTTGCCTATCGAGTTTGTTAGTCAGTGGACAGAGTATTGGACTAAGCAAAGTTTCGCCATTTCAGTGCCTGCTATTATTCGTCGCCAGTATTACCCGGATGATTCAGCGTTCAGTGTAGCCATGCACAAAGCTGGTTATGTGCCGGTTCGTACGCGAAAGCTGACAGGGAAAGACGGGCGTTTCTGGTTGTATCGAGTAACCGGAAAAGATAAGGGGGTTGTCGCACCAGTTCCCGCTAATAGCAAGGCTTGCGGCCCATTTGTGCAGGTGTCACACAAGCCTCGATATGGTTATAACGAGGTCGCTTTAGATGGGATATTACTTCATGTGTATGGCGACCACATCCGTTTACTGACTAAAAAGCGGGTTCGTGTGAATGGTAAGCAGGTTCAGGGCTACACAGCTAAAGGTCTGCGTGTGGAGGTGGTGGCATGATGCTCACAACTCCAGCAGCCAGCCAGAATAAAGCCTTTCCCTTGGCTGGCATCCCGAACCGACTATCTTTGAGCGAGTCGCATACTAAACACCGCATTTCACCGAGTTTACCGGTACGGCGTAACCTGTTGATTAAACTTAATTGTGCTGAAATGGAATTAGCTAACTCATTGATTCTTGCACAAACCTGCCGCGCAGGGAGTCGAGTAAACAAAGACGAACAGTATTCGGGTTCGGCTGAACATAAACATTGCTTAGGTTCGGTAGTCATTCGAAACGGATGTAACAACGAAAATCAGCAGGTTACAGGCAAAGAAAAGGGAGGTACTGAGAATACCGCCCTTTGGGGTTATGGTTTTTTCCATCATGAGTTAAATCAACATCTTGCAGCGCGGCAGGATTTGCAGCTAGTTAGAAACTATTCGCAAAACCCACACATGCTAAATGATTACTCAAATCTGAGTCATGAGGAAAATCAACATCTTGCAGATCAGCATATCCGTACCTGCGAAATTTTCGTAGGTCAGCCCGTTGGTGCTTCCTTGGCTTTGCGCCGCTGTAGTTCCTCACGCGCCACGCTGACCAGCCGGTTAATTTCCTCACTGGCCGTAATGCCAATCGCTTCTACCTGCTCCAGCGCATCGAGCGACGAAAGCAAGGGGTTCTCTGTAGCACCCTCTGTCTGGCGTCTGGCTATTTCCCCGCGAACCGCAGTGACGATGAACTGTGCCTTTGTCTCGCCAGCTTTCAGTGACGCTTCCATATCATTTACGACCTCATGTGGGAAACGAGCATTAAGTTGTTGTGACTTGTTGTTAGTTGAACTGGTTGACATTCTGCGTCCTCTTCTTTTAGGTGGTATTCAGTATGTCATAAAAACGAATACCACAAAAGACTTGTATTGCGATTCACTTATGTTTATTGTGAATCGAGTGTTTGGGATGCGTGTTATTTACCAATTCAAGCACAGTAAAAACAGCGAAGCCCCGCGAGTGCTTGCAACACCGGCAGGGCCTCTTACCACCAACGATAGATTAGATATCGAGGTAGCTATGTTAAATCATACCCCAACTCGCTTTAAATTTCTCTTTCTCGCCGTGCACCGTTCTGACCTGAACGCCAAGCCGCACCGTGAATCAGCAACCGCCCATTCTGAACAAGATGCCCGCCGCTCTTTGGCCGGTCAGTTCGTGCTTTCCTTCGCTGGACGTCTGCCGGAGGTGAACCATGCGTAAGCCTATCCCATTAGATTTAGCGCTCTATCGCACCGGTTTAGCCTGTTCGCTTTATGAAACCATTTTGGAGAAGGCGAGTGATGAATGTTCGAAGCAACTACTCGACCTGATATCCCTAGCTTGTGACATCAATAGTGAAGTTAACCGTTCCCTCAGCGCCGCAATGGAGGCCACTCATGGATAAGTTAGCCCCCTGCGAAGTAGCCGATGTGCTCTTTAACCTCTCTCGCCTGCTGGAAGTTGCTCAAATGCTGATATGTGATCCAGAAGGTGAAGACATCGGCTATGAACTTCTTGGATTTGCACAGCAACGTGCAGCAAAAGCCGCAAATAATATCGAGGGGGTGAACTATGCGCGAACCGCTGCCTAATGACCGCTATAAAGACAATCACGGCTTACTCGTCACTGTACAGTCCGTGGCGTTTAACCGGGTCACCTTTAGCCGTGATGGATATCCGGCACCTTGCATCATGCCTCAGGCGCGTTTCGTTGCTGAATTCACTTTTACCGGGAGAGCGTAGCTATGAAAACCAACGAATCCGTACCTCTGGATGTTGCTACTCATAAAGCTGGTCAATTAAACGCTCTCTTGCTGCTGATGTTCGAATCCAATGTTGATTTAGATATTACTGACGAAAAAGAGTTAATCGGGTTAGCACTGGATCTCGCCGGGCCTGTGGCGGTTCATTTGCTCGAACGGGAGGCTGTACAAAAATGACATTCGTTGAGGACGTTCGCAGCAAAGCTAAAGGCCACTGGGAAGCTATTTTCCAACGTCTGGATATTCCGACCAATCGCGGCGAGGGTGAGTGTCCAAGCTGTGGCGGTAAAACCCGCTATCGATTTGATGATCGGGAGGGGCGCGGAACCTACTATTGCTCACACTGTGGCGCGGGTACCGGCTTGGATTTAGTAATGAAGGTTAACCAGTGTGACGCTCGTTCAGCGGCGGAAATGGTCGCGGGTGTAATGGCGCTGCCCTTGCCAGAGCCGAAGCCAGCCAGAGAGAAGCCTCAACCCAACATCGCTATAGCTGACAAGGTGGCGGTGCTGGTGGCTAAAACAGTATCGGGTGAATCTCAGTACCTACACAATAAGGGCCTTCCAAGCCCCTCCAATGCCTTACTCAGTGACGGCTCTCTGTTGCTGATACTGCAAGCAATGGACGGCACCACCATCGGCGCACAGGTGATTAACCCTGACGGTTCAAAACGGTTATTAGCGGGTACCACAAAAAAAGGTTCATTTATTCCGGTAAGGCTCCAATCACCAACAGAGGACGAACAGCCTGTAACGGTGCTGATCGCCGAGGGTTACGCAACCGGCGTTACCGTTTCGTTACTGGATGATGGGGTGGTACTGGCCGCACTGGACGAAGGCAACCTAATTCACGTCGCGAAGGTCTGCCGTGAACGGTGGCCACTGGCAAAAATCATCATTGCCGCAGATAACGACTGGCACGAATCGGGAGAATGTGACGAAAAAGGTAAACTCAAACTGAATATTGGTGTTATCTCCGCTGAAAAAGCCGCCATTTCCGTTTCTGGCTGGGTAGCCACGCCACCGACTCACCATAAAGCCGACTGGGACGACTACCGCCAACAAAACGGCACAGAGGCCACTACGCGCGCTTTTACTGAATCACTGTATCAACCAAAGGGGGCGAAAATGAAAGCTACCGTTACCGCTATACACAATGATAAAAACTCTCGCCCGGCGTTGTCTCAGATGGCAGCAAGTCAGCGGGGAGAGCTACTAGCAGAACGTTATGGGCAGATCACCGTCAACCCAGAAAGTGAGACGGTTTATCGTTATAACGGTGAGCGGTGGGAAAAAGTCCCTGACAGCGAGCTACAGCGCGAAATGGTCGCTATCTTCAATGAGAATGAAACACCTTATTCTCCTACCGGAATTAAAAACGCGATTGAAGCCATGAAGCTGCAAGTGCCAGTTATGACAACTCAGCCGCGCTACTTAATTGGTTTCAAGAATGGCGTGTATGACCTGCGAGAAAACGCATTCAGAGCACATAAGCCGGAGGATTGGCTACTTAATCATAATGGCATCACGTTCACCCAACCACTGGCGGCAAATGAATGTCTTGAGGTACACGCGAGTAATTTCTACAAATGGCTATCTCATGCGGCGGGTCGTGACGCCGGGAAGATGGAACGCATTAAGGCTGGGTTATTCATGGTGCTGGCGAACCGTTATGACTGGCAGCTATTTCTTGAGATAACCGGTGAGGGAGGTAGCGGAAAAAGCGTATTTACTCATATTGCTACATTATTGACCGGGGAACATAACACCGCCAGTGGCAATATGGCGGCGCTGGATAGCGCCAGAGGCCGAGCGCAGTTTGTCGGGAAAAGCCTAATCTTGCTTCCTGACCAGTCTAAATACGTGGGCGAGGGAACGGGAATTAAGGCTATTACCGGCGGTGACTTGCTTGAGATTGACGGCAAGTATGAGAAGCAATTTAGTATTATTTTACAGTCGGTAGTACTTGCAACGAATAACGAACCTATGAACTTTACTGAACGTCAGGGAGGGATAGCCCGGCGCAGGGTTATTTTCTCTTTCAATAACCCTGTCAGTGATGATGAGAAAGATCCACTTTTGAGTGAGAAAATTAGCGTGGAATTACCTGTCATTATCCGTCACCTGTTAACTGAGTTTGCCAGCCAAGATAAAGCTAAATTGCTTCTACTGGAGCAGCGTAATTCTGATGAGGCATTAGAGGTAAAGCGAGGCACAGATCCAGTTATTGATTTATGCGCGGCACTGTATTTCATGAGTGAAGCTCGAGGGTTGCTCATGGGGGGTGGAAAAAGCATTGAATCCGAGCCTAAAAAATACCTGTATCACCTTTACAAAGAATTTCTTGAGTTTCAGGGGTTAGGTAAGCCGCTGGCTGTAACGTCATTCGGTAAGGCGATGAAAAATGCGGCGAATGAATACGGCAAGGAGTACAAAACACGGGAAATCAACGGGCGCAAACAAACCAATGTGGGGTTAACGGAAAAAGTGAACGGCTTCCTTCCTCATGTGTGGGGGCTGGATACGCCGGATTAAGTCCCTACATATAAAGTTTTATCTATTACTATCTACTCTATCTACCAAATGACTTCAAAGCCAGACAGGACAAGGGTTACAGCTTGGTAGATAGTGATTTTTTATTGTCTACCTATTATCTACCTTATCTACCAAATTATGCACTAACTCCACTGAGTGACTTTTGGTAGACAGGTAGATAGTAGTAGATAGCCAGTAGGTAGTGTTTTTGTGTTCTCTACCAAGCTGTAGGCCACGTCATTACTGGGTTTGGCATGATTGGTAGATACAGTAGACATAAAACAGCCAAAACTTTTAGTAGGGGGGGGTAGGAACTGACAAAATCCATAATCAACTGTTAAATAGCTGTCCGAAAGTTAACCCGTCAGTATTGATGCTTCTTTCTGGCTGGCTTAAATTCAAGCCAACTAATTAATATAGTAATCGGAGAGTGAAATATGAGTGAGATAGCAGAATATCTTGATGATCGAAACATGGGAAATCTTGAGACAATGTCTCTTGATGAATATAAATATCATCTGGAGCATGAGCATTTTTTATTTGTCGAGGGGCATGGTTTTCTGGTTGATGATTTTACAGGGCGGCGTTTTGCCGCTAGCCAAGAGCAACTTGACTTGCTGATCGCTTATTTGCAGAAACAGAGAGAAGAGATGTCGGAGCATGATAAGCGGTATGTTTAAATAAATAGTTTTGTAAATGTTTTGTTCTCATGCTTATCCGTGTTTACCCCTCGATATCTGAGGGGTTTTCTTTATTATTTTCAGTCATATATTGGTCAGTGACACTCCGACGGGAGCCGTCACTTTAGCCGTTTAGCGCCCACCTTTCCGCACTGGAATTCTGTTAAACGGCTTTACCTTTTAAGTTGGTTTCCCGTCTGTATTCACACTTACGGAAGCCACTATGAAAAAATTGTTAGAGTTACGCCAGAAGAAAGCCGAGTTAGCCACGCAAATGCGCTCACTGCTGACCAAGGCCGAAGATGAAAAACGCAGCCTTACCCCCGAAGAAGCCACCCAGTTTGATGAAATCCGTGCTCAGGCAGATGCTCTGGTTACTGATATCACCCGTTATGAATCCCTTGCTGATGAAGAACGCACTCAGGGCGGCAAAGCCAAGCCTGTAGACGATGGTAAGAAAGTGACCAACGACGAGTTACGCCATTACATCATGACCGGCGAAACCCGCATGTTATCCACTACCGTGAATGAGAGCGGCGGCTATTCTGTTATCCCTGAGCTTGACAGTGAAATTATGCGCATGTTGGCTGATGAGTCAGAAATGCGCCAAATTTGCACCGTCAAAACCACCAAATCCAACGAGTATAAAAAACTTGTGTCCGTGGGCGGCGCGGCGGTAGGTCGAGGTGTAGAAGGTGCAGCCCGTACCGAAACCGCGACGCCTAAGCTGGAAGAGGTCAGTATCAAGCTGAACCCTATCTATGCTTACCCGAAAACCACGCAGGAAATCCTCGACTTTAGTGACGTAGATATCTTGGGCTGGTTGACCGAAGAGATCAGCGACACCTTTATTGAAACCGAAGAAACCGACCTTGTTAACGGTGACGGTACTAAAAAGGCTAAAGGCTTCCTGTCATACCCTCGTGCTGCAACCGGTGACCGTACTCGCCCATTCGGAACGCTGGAAAAAATGGTTGCTGCCGGTGATGACCCTACCGCTGACGAACTGATTGATCTGGTCTTCAAACTCCGCCGCCGCTACCGCAAAAATGCTGTTTGGGTGATGAACTCTAACAGTGCCGCCATGCTGCAAAAGATTAAAAACGGCAATGGGGATTATATCTGGCGTGACCGTCTGCAAGCTGGCGATCCGGATATGTTGCTGGGCCATCCAGTGCGCTATCTGGAAAACATGCCCGATGCTGAACCGGGTAAACCAGTAATTGCTATAGGTGACTTCAAGCGCGGCTATTTCATCGTCGATCATGAAACAGGCACCCGCACCCGTCCTGACAATATCACCGAACCGGGCTTCTACAAGGTTCACACTGATAAGTATCTGGGGGGTGGGCTGGTGGACTCCAACGCGATTAAAGTTCTCGAAATCGCAGAGTAAGCAACAGGGGCTACGGCCCCTTTCTTATCAGGGAGTTTACCAATGAAAGATACCGATTTTGAGATCCGCACCGCCAGCTTATCCACCAGCGATAAAAAGTTAGTGGGTTATGCCGTGAAATGGAATAGCCGCTCAGAGGTGCTGTGGGATGAGTTTGTAGAGCAGTTTGCCCCAAATGCCTTTAAAGCCAGCCTTGCAGCTGGTACCGATGTTCGCGCTTTGTTTGAGCATGACTATACCGCGCTGTTAGGCCGCACCCAGTCAAACACCCTCGTATTGAGTGAGGATGCTACCGGTCTGCGTTTTGAATTGACCCCACCCGATACCCAGTTAGGCCGTGATGTGCTGACCATGGTTGAACGTGGTGACATTTCCGGCATGTCATTCGGGTTTAGGGCATTAAAAGACCAGTGGGACAGTACCAAACAGCCTTATATCCGTACTGTGTTGGCGGCTGAACTACGGGAAATCACCGTGACCAGCTTACCGGCCTACCGTGAAACGGATGTTCAGATAGCCAAGCGTTCACTGTTAGCCCAACACCCGGAGCTGGTGGATCTGTCTCTGCGTTCCCATTGGGCTTATCTGGCGGGGTTGTGATATGTGGCCGTTCAAACGCAAGACCGAAAGCCGTTCAATGACCATTGATGAGTTTATGGCGCTGGCTGGCATCCCCAATACGGGGGCCGGTGAACATGTGTCTGCTGCTACTGCTGAATCTCTGCCGGCGGTTATGAATGCTGTGACCGTTATCAGCGAAGCGGTGGCCTCGATGCCGTGTTACCTGTACAGAGTTCAGAATGATAAAAGAGAATGGTTATCGGAGCATCCGGTTGATTACCTGCTGAATGAATACCCGAATGATTGCCAGACCCCTTACCAGTTCAAGCGCACGATGATGCGTCATTGTCTGCTGAATGGTAACGCTTATGCGGTTATCGAATGGGGTAAGGATGGCAAGCCGCAATCACTGCATTCTTACCCACCTCGTGCCGTGGTACCCAAGCGCCTGAGCAATCACCGATTCGCCTACACCATTACACACCCGGACGGAACGGTAAAAACGTACCTTCAGGAAGAAATCTTACACCTGCGACATGCTACTGAAGATGGTTTCCTTGGGCGTTCTCCGATCACTGTCTGTCGTGAAACTGTTGGACTTGGACTGGCTCAACAACGTCATGGCTCGTCGGTGATGAATAACGGCCTGATGGCTTCCGGCGTATTGACAACCGGTGACTGGTTAGACGGGCCAAAAGGCGCTAAG
This sequence comes from Yersinia rochesterensis, assembly GCF_003600645.1. Classification (NCBI taxonomy): domain Bacteria; kingdom Pseudomonadati; phylum Pseudomonadota; class Gammaproteobacteria; order Enterobacterales; family Yersiniaceae; genus Yersinia; species Yersinia rochesterensis. The sequence goes on along the minus strand of NZ_CP032482.1, from coordinate 3,925,175 downwards.
GCACTGGAAGCACTGGAGCGTTACAAAGGCGCACGCAATGCCGGTAAAACGCCGATTATCGAAGGCGGCATGAAGTACGAGCAGTTAGGCATGAGCAATCAGGATGCTGAGTGGTTGGCCTCTCGTCGCTTCACCATTGAAGACATTGCCCGGATATTCAATATCAGCCCGATATTCCTGCAAGAGTATTCCAACAGCACCTACAGCAATTTCAGCGAGGCGAGTCGCGCTTTTCTGTCTCAGACCTTGCGCCCCTGGCTAACAAATTTTGAGCAACAGGTTAAAGCCTCTCTTCTGGTGGCCAGTCACCCGGTTCAGGTTCGCTATCAGGTGGAGTTTGACACTGCCGACTTGCTACGGGCCAATCCTCAAGAACGTTTCCGCAGTTACGAAACCGCCATTAAATCAGGCGTGATGTCTCCGAATGAAGCGCGTGAGCGTGAGGGGATGCCAGCGTATGCCGGTGGTGAGGAATTCAGTCAGGCATGGAAACAGACTGTACAGGTGAAATCCGACGATGCTAAGGACGACCTATGAGAGCTGGCGGCTTACGACACAAAGTGACGATACAGACGTTTACCACGACTCAGCTACCGTCCGGTCAGCCATTAAAGCAATGGAACGATGTCGCCACAGTCTGGGCCGAAGTGAAAGCAATCAGTGGCCGTGAGTTGATAGCCTCTGGTGCGGAAATGTCAGAAATCACTATTCGGATCTGGATGCGTTACCGGGCTGACGTGAGTTCTGCGAACCGCATTCGCTTTACCGTCAGGGGTGGCAAGCCCATGAATTATGACATTACCGCAGTGATACCCGATGAGAAAGCCACCCGGTTAGAGCTGCTGTGTAAGGGAGGTGTGAGCCAATGATAACGCTGGATGAGGCAAAGCTACATTGTCGTGTTGATGGTGATTATGAAGATTCACTTATTCAGATTTATATCGATGCCGCGATGGAGGTCTGTCAGCAGCATATCGGTAAACGGTTTGATGCCGGTCTGGAGTTCAATCCTGCTATTCGTGTGGGGTGCCTGATGTATGTATCTCAATTGTATGACGGCCGGACGATGGTCAGTGAGGTTGAGGCTAAAGAGGTGCCACTGACCATTTCTGCATTGTGGAGTACTTATCGCGATCCGGGGGTGTACTGATGCCAGTCCATCCATTGAAACGTTGTAGCTATCCCGGATGTCGCGCACGTGTGAAAGCTGGCCGTTGTGCTGAACATAAGCGGGAAGCCAGAGTGCAACAGGATTCGCAACGTGGTTCTCGTCGTGAACGTGGCTATACGCCCAGATGGGATAAGTACCGCCTGATGTATCTCAAGGCTCACCCGCTTTGTGTCCGCTGTGAGAAGCAAGGCATCTATACCCCCGCCAAGATAGTCGATCACATTATCCCGATTGATGGTGGTGAAGATGTTCTGTTCTGGCCGGAGAGTAATCATCAAGGTTTGTGTGTCAGTTGCCACAGTCGTAAGACCACTACGCAAGACCCTGTGACAAAGCAGCAGCGCAAAGCGGGTAAGTTCCATGAGCAAGAGGAGGCCGCCAAGCACCGCAATGATTGGATACATGAGTACAACAAAAATGCGTGAAGAAGAGATGCAGCGATTAATCAACGAGTTACAGCGTAGTCGCGATGGTTTTATACAGAGCCATAGCAAGGCGTCTAAGCAAGCCACAGGCAAGCGTATGACGAAGCGTGACCGTGAGCTAATGGATGCGTTCCGAAACCGGTGACGAGGCGCAGGGCAAGGGGTGGGGGAGGTTTGAGGACAAAGCCCAAGACCGCTGGCACCACCCGCCTCCTCAAATTTTTACGCGCGGCACTTTTTTTCGTAGCAGTAAAGGCACAGGAAACAGTAATTTATGGCTAGACCACCCAAAGCCCCCACTTATTTAGATGAGATTGCTACCGCAGAGTGGAAGGCAAGGGCAAGGCAGTTGATGGAGCGCGGCGATCTGATTGATGCTGATTGGCGTAACCTTGAATTGTATTGCCTCAACTACTCAATGTACCGTCGAGCCGTGGCAGACCTCGCGGCGCGGGGGTTTTCGGTTGAAGGTTCTCGCGGTGCGACCACCACGAACCCTGCGTTGAAAGCCAAGTCTGACGCTGAGAAGATTATGATAAAAATGTCCTCGTTGATGGGCTTTGATCCAGTATCTCGCCGCCGTAATCCGGTGGAAGTTGATGAGGCAGACGCCCTTGACAGCCTATAACCGGTACGCGCTGGAGGTACAAAGCGGCAAAATCCCGGCCTGTATGCGGCTAAAACAGGCCGTTGAGCGGTACTTTAATGACCTGAATAACCCACTTTATACGTTCGATGGGGCCACTGTAGAGCGCTTTATTGCCTTCTCTCACCTCTGCCCTCACGTAAAAGGCCCTCTACGGGGTCAGCCTATCGTGCTGGAGCCGTGGCAACAGTTTGCCTTTGCCTGTTTGTTGGGGTTCAAGGTGGCAGCTACAGGCCGCAGGAAGTATCGTAGTGCTTACATTCAGGTACCTCGCAAGAATGCCAAGTCAACGGTAGCGGCTATTCTGGCTAACTGGTTTCTGGTGATGGAGCCGGGCCAGCAAGATATCTATACCGCCGCCGTGAGTCGTGATCAGGCCCGTATCGTATTTGATGATGCCCGTCAGATGAGCCTTATCTCAAAGCCCTTACGAAAGCGTCTCACTATTCAGCAGCACAAACTGATTTATGCCAAGACTAACAGCCTGTTAAAGCCTCTGGCCTCTAAAGCCTCGACCATTGAAGGGACGAACCCCAGTCTGGCGGTGGTGGATGAGTACCATCTTCATCCGGATAACGCCGTTTATTCGGCGCTTGAGTTGGGAATGGGTGCCCGGCCAGAAGGGATACTCTTTGCCATCACCACGGCGGGTAGCAACGTGGTTTCAGCCTGTAAGCAACATTATGATTATTGTTGCCAGATATTGGCCGGTGAAGAGCAAAACGAATCGTTGTTTGCCCTGATCTACGAACTGGACGACGAAAGCGAAGTTGAGCAGCCCGAACAATGGATTAAGGCTAACCCTAATCTGGGTGTTTCTGTTGATGTTACGGCACTGACTGACACCATCAATAAGGCGCGGGGCATTCCCTCGCAATGGGTTGAGATGCTGACCAAGCGCTTTAATATCTGGTGTCAGGGTGAGACGCCGTGGATGGGTTCCGGTGCATGGGACGCCTGTATAGCCGATTACAGCGAGGATGATTTAGTCGGGCTGGAGTGTTACGCCGGGTTAGACCTGTCATCAACCAGCGATATTACCAGTGTGTGCTACTCGTTCCCGGTTGAGAATCGTGTATTGCTGCTGACCCGCCACTATATCCCCGAAGCCCAGTTGAATAATGCCGCCAATAAGAACCGGGCCATATATCGGCAATGGGTTAAAAGTGGCTGGATACGCACCACGCCGGGCGATTGTATCGATTACGACCGCATCCGTGATGATGTGTTGGCAGACAGTCAGCGGTTCAGCATCAAGTTGGTAGGGTTTGATACGTGGAACGCTACCCATCTTAGAACACAGTTACAGGGTGCCGGTCTGGATGTCGAGCCGTTCCCGCAGACCTATATGAAATTTAGCCCGGTAGCCAAGTCTGCCGAGGTATTCGTTAACCGCAAGGTGATACAGCACAACGGCGATCCAGTCTTGGCTTGGGCGATGAGCAACGTTGTGATGGAAACCGACGCCAACGCCAATATCAAGCCGAACAAGAAGAAAGCCGCCAACAAGATAGACCCGGCTATTGCCTTCCTGATGAGCTTTGGCACTTACCAGATTGAGCATGAAGATTTTGCGTACACCTTGAGTGAAGAGCAACAACAGCGGCTTAAAGCCTTTGACGGTATCTAACAGGAGAAAACAGTATGAACTCATTAAATAACGAACAGGTAAAAACAATCCGGCTTTACGGCCCACTGAAACAGTTCACCGAAAATAAAGACGGTGTTTTCCGTTTTGCGGCCAATACGACACAGGAAGCGATTAAAGCCTGTTGTGTGTTATTACCGGGCTTTGAGCGGTTTCTTAATGATGCGAAGGACAAGGGGCTTACTTTTGCGGTCTTTAAAGGTAAGCGAAATATCTCTCAGGACGAGCTGGAATTTAATATTGGCAATGAAGAAATAAGAATTGCTCCGATCATTATTGGTAGTAAAAAGGCCGGACTGTTTCAAACTATCTTGGGAGCGATTCTTATTGCAGCAACATTGTGGAACCCAACAGCGGCTTTAATGTCGGCGGGTGTTGCTAATGGCATGATGATGGCCGGTGCTTCTATGGTGTTGGGCGGTGTAGTGCAGATGCTATCACCACAACAGGGTGGGCTGGCAATGCGTGAATCGCCGGAAAATAAACCATCTTACGCATTTGGTGGGCCGGTTAACTCCATTGCTCAGGGTAATCCAGTACCGCTGGGTTACGGTAAGCGCCGGATAGGTGGCGCGTTAATATCCGCAGGCATCCACGCCGAAGACCAGATGTGAGCGCTAAACCTACAGTGACCGTTATGGGGCATATAACCAAAGCCCCTAGGCGGGTAGAGAGCAGCACAGGGAAGGTGATGGCTGTAGCAACAATTCTTGCATCAAGCGATAAACGCAGTGATTACCCGTTGCGGGTTATTGCCTTTGATATGTTGGCGCTGGAGTTAATGCTTTGCCCGTTGGGCCAGAAGATTACCGTTAGTGGCAGGTCTGCATACTGGAATGGGTATCAGGTTACAGCCAGTCACATTAGCCAATAAGAAGATCGCTCAGGCGGTCTTTTTTCTTACTTATTGTTCGTATGTTTACTGGTTTTTGCGAGATTTTATGTATAACAATATATATAACAAGCAATAAAAAAGGCGCTAACCAATCAAGGGTAACGCCTTTTTAAACAACAAGTTAACTGACTAGTATCAGTTCATGCCGTATTTTTTCAATTTCTTACGCAGCGTGCCACGGTTAATGCCCATCATCAGGGCAGCACGGGTTTGGTTGCCACGGGTGTATTGCATCACCATGTCCAACAATGGCTGTTCAACTTCAGCCAGTACCAACTCATACAGGTCACTCACATCCTGACCATTCAGTTGAGCAAAATAGTTCTTCAGTGCTTGTTTTACCGAGTCACGCAAAGGCTTTTGAGTCACCTGATCTTGTGAGTTTACGGTTGCAACGGTCAGTACGTCAGAATTTACGCGTTGTTCGAACATAGTTCTGTCAGCTCTTTTTTCTGTTTACGCAAGATTTTCGAAATATGCCTCCAACGCCTCCAGCTGTTCGCTGGCATCCTCAATGGCGTTGAATGTGCGCCGAAACTGGTCGTTAGGGGCGTGCTCCTGGAGATACCAGGAGACGTGCTTACGTGCGATACGAAATCCCTTGCCTGGACCATAAAAGTCGTGCAATTCCCGTATATGCCCGTTTAACAAGCGCTGCACTTCGCCAAGTGGCATCGGTGACAGCAGCTCCCCAGTGTCCAGGTAATGCTGGATTTCCCGGAAGATCCAAGGTCTTCCCTGAGCGGCACGTCCTATCATCAGGGCATCAGCCCCAGTGTAGTCGAGTACCGCTCTGGCTTTATGCGGGTCAGTGATGTCGCCATTCGCGATAACGGGAATGGAAACAATCTGCTTAACTGCCCGAATGCTGTCGTATTCCGCCTCACCATTAAACAAACAAGAACGGGTTCGGCCATGAATCGTCAGGGCTTGTATACCACAGTTTTCGGCCAATTGGGCAATTTCTATACAGTTACGGTGTTCTGGCGACCAACCCGTCCGGATCTTCAACGTCACTGGTACATCTACCGCGTTAACGACTGCGGAGAGGATCTGTTTGACCAATTCAGGATGCTGCAATAATGCTGATCCTGCCAGTTTGCGATTCACTTTCTTGGCCGGACATCCCATATTGATGTCGATGATTTGTGCACCATTCGCCACATTGATTTGGGCGGCTGCTGCCATCTCATCCGGGTCATTACCGGCAATCTGCACGGCACGAATCCCCGGCTCATCACTATGAACCATGCGCAAACGCGACTTATCCGTCCGCCATACCTCTGGATTAGAGGAGAGCATTTCAGATACAGCCATCCCAGCCCCCATACCATGACATAGCGCTCTGAATGGGCGATCTGTGATACCCGCCATCGGGGCGGCAATCAGGCAATTTGTAAGCTGGATGTGTCCAATACGCATAGACAAAGAATGACCACACTGTGTCCGTAAGGGCGCGTATATTACGCATTTTTGCGCTCAGATGAAAGGCCAAACTTTGACCAATTGATGAAAAAAACGCGATAAATTACAGACTAATCTTGGGTAATTAATTATTTTCTCATATATAACATCAGGTTAAGTTAATATGATTAATTTGTGCGCTTTAGTATTTTCTACTAAACAACATAATTTTCGACTAGTTATGCAACATGGTGGAGGTTGAAAATGCTGATTTATTCATCAAATCAATGATAAAGAGCAGATATAAATGAGTCAGACATCTCATTTCAGTTAAAAACAGTGCTTGATGGATTGCTAGCTACTGCCAGGAAATGCTAGTGCGACTCTGCGAATTTGGCGTTACAACAGCGAGTGTTGCAACGCCTATAACATGGATAGTCATTATTGGCGGGGTCGATATTACTTCTTGATACCCGTGATGCGGCACCACTCTTCTTTCTCAGCCACCGGGTCGAGAGTGAATTTATCCTCATAAGCCTGTGCAACACCCGCTGCCTGCGTTGCCAGCACACCGGACAAGCCAAGATGGCCACCCGCAACCGGTAAAACACTAATCAACGGCGCGAGTTCCCGTAATGGGCCAGCCAGGATATTGGCGACCACCACGTCAGCGGATAAATCGGCTGGCTGATCTTTGGCAAGATACAGCTCCAAACGCTCTGAAACGCCGTTACGCTGTGCGTTATCACGACTGGCCTGAATGGCTTGCGGATCAATATCAATGCCAATAGCGCGCTTAGCACCGAGTTTTAGAGCTGCAATCGCCAGGATGCCGGAGCCGCAACCGAAATCGATAACGGTTTTATCCTGTAGATTGAGGCTATCGAGCCATTGCAAACACAATGCGGTTGTCGGGTGAGTGCCGGTACCAAACGCCAAACCGGGGTCGAGCATCACGTTCACGGCTGTTGGGTCGGGAACATCACGCCAGCTCGGACAGATCCACAGGCGCTCACCAAAACGCATTGGGTGGAAATTATCCATCCATTCACGTTCCCAATCTTTATCTTCCAACTGCTCAATCTTATGGATGAAACCTTGACCGAGTTGCGGGTTATATTCCAGCATAGCGACCACTTCCGCCATATCGGTTTCTGCATCATACAGGCCAATCACGTCGGTATCGCCCCACAGGCGGGTTTCCCCCGGCAGCGGCTCAAACACCGGATTATCGTGGGTATCCTGGAAGGTCACAGAGACCGCGCCACTTTCTATTAGGGCATCACCAAGAGATTCGGCTTGGTTACCGGTGGTGTTTAGTTTTAGTTGGATCCAAGGCATAGCTTTCTCTTCCAAAACCGATCTTCAACTGAGGTCTCACGATCGGTTTTTATCAATAGGGTTTCGGTAAATAATACCTGCAAATAGTCATTTATTCAGTGCTGACAACCACGGGCCGGCGTGTTCGCGCCCTGTCGCCAAACTGATTCCCGATATAGAACGCCAGCAGATTAAGCACCAGCGAGGGCACTATTGGGTGCAGGCCGGCTATCTTAATATCGAAACTGGCCAGTACGGTATAGCATACCGCGCCGACAATCATTGCGCTAAGGGCACCATGGGCATTGGCGCGCTCCCAGTATAATCCTAGCACCAATGGCCAGAGGAATACCGCCTCCAGACCACCAAAGGCCAACAGATTCAACCAGATAATCATTTCGGGTGGTCGCCAGGCGGCAAGTAGCAATAATAGCCCGAGGATCAGTGTCGACATGCTGGAAATACGCGCTAACTTACGCTCATTTTTCAGCTCTTCTGGCCATAAATTGAGGTATAAATCTTTCACAATAGTTGCGGAGGATTGCAGTAACTGGGCATTGATGGTCGACATAATCGCCGCCATCGGCGCGGCCAGAAAGATCCCAGCAGCAAAGGGCGGCAGCACGGTGATCATCAGTGTGGGGATCACTTGATCCGGGATCTTCAGGTCCGGCAGGATCGCCCGGCCTAATGCGCCAGCCAGATGCATACCGAACATCAAGATTGCCACCACAATGGTGCCGAGGATGATGCCGCGATGCACGGCTTTACTATCACGATACGAAATGCAACGCACTGCGGTATGCGGTAGGCCAATAACTCCAAAGCACACCAAGATCCAGAATGATGCCATAAACGGCAAGTCGAGGATTTGATCGCCCCCTTGAGGGGAGACCAGCGCCGGATCTATATGCTGTAGAGTCTCGACGGCTTTGTGCAGCCCACCTGCGGCATGGATAACCGCCACCAACAGTAAAATAGTGCCGACCAACATCACCATGCCTTGTAAAGCATCATTTAGCACGCTGGCACGGAAACCACCAAAAGAGGTATACAGCGCGATACTGATACCGAAAATCAACAAGCCAGTGTCATAAGGGATGCCCGCTGCGGTTTCCAGCAAGCGCGCGCCACCGATAAACTGCACTGTCATGGCCCCGACAAACGCCACCAACAAGCTGATGCTGGCCAACCACACCAATAGGCGGCTTTGATAGCGGGCATACAGCATGTCGTTGAGGGTCACGGCATTATAACGTCGCGCCAGAATGGCAAATTTCTTACCCAATACTCCCAGAGACAGCCACACCGCTGGCAATTGAATCATTGCCAATAACACCCAGCCCAGGCCGTATTTATAAGCAGCACCCGGCCCGCCAATAAATGAACTGGCACTGATATAAGTGGCGGTCAAGGTCATTGCCAGGACAAATCCGCCCATCGAACGGTTGCCGATGAAGTATTCGTTAAGAAAATTCCCGGTTTTACGGCGGGTATAAGCATAGACGGATAAGCCAAATACCATGGCCAGATAGCCCACTAATGGCAGAATGACATCAGTTTGCATTGTCATCCTCCAGTGGAATATCGCGAAATATCACACGCACCATTAACCAGCACAGCACAATAAATAGCAGTGGCAGCGCAATACAGGCCGCTTCAAACCAAGCGGGCAGGCCGCTTATACCGGGAATATTGCCTGGTAAATAAGCCGTTATTATCCACCCAGCCAGATAAGCCAGCGTTAAGCCAAAGGCCCAGCGCGCTTCTTTATTGGCTTGTAGGAACCTTGTGTCCATATTCTCTCCAATACCCTTCGTACTTGGCACAACAGCGTTGTTAGCTGCACTCATTCACCCGAATCACTGACCTGAGTCAGCTCATCGGGATTCATTTGTTTGCTGCCTAGCTGCGAGGCCAACTAATTTGGGAAATCCCATTCTTATCTTAGCCTTGCAGTGTGATTAGCTACCACTATGCGAAATGCCGACCCTATTAATCAAAAGAAAATTAATCAAATGAAAAGAAAAAGGCCGGTAATTTACCGGCCCTGATATAAAAGGTAAAGCTCATGAAAGGCGAAAAAATCAGGTTTCTTGCAACCCGAGTTTTTTCTCCAGATAGTGGATATTGGTGCCACCATGCTGGAAGTTTTCGTCGTTCATGATGCGTTGCTGTAACTCAACGTTGGTCTTGATGCCATCGATAATGAGTTCTGCCAGCGCGTTTTTCATGCGGGCAATCGCAACATCACGGTTTTCACCGTAAGTGATAAGTTTGCCGATCATGGAGTCATAATATGGCGGCACGGTATAGCCGGCGTAAATATGAGACTCCCAACGCACTCCAAAACCGCCCGGCGCATGGAAACGGGTAATTTTACCCGGACTCGGCAGGAAGGTATTCGGGTCTTCGGCGTTGATACGGCACTCTACTGCGTGGCCGTGGACTTTCACTTCATCTTGTTTGATGGAGAGAGGTTGGCCCGCAGCGATCCGCAGCTGTTCTTTGATCAAATCAACACCGGTGATCATTTCGGTAACCGGGTGTTCAACCTGAATACGGGTGTTCATTTCGATGAAATAGAACTCGCCGTTTTCATACAGGAACTCGAAAGTCCCCGCACCACGATAGCCGATTTCCACACAGGCTTTCGCGCAGCGTTCACCGATATAACGGCGCATTTCGCTGGTGATACCTGGCGCTGGTGCCTCTTCAACCACTTTCTGGTGGCGGCGCTGCATAGAACAGTCGCGCTCAGCCAGATAGATAGCATTACCCTGACCGTCAGCCAAAATCTGAATTTCGATATGGCGTGGGTTTTCCAGGTATTTCTCCATATAAACCATGTCGTTATTGAAAGCCGCTTTGGCTTCCGCACGGGTCATGTTAATGGATTGCTCCAGATCTTTGTCGTGACGAACCACACGCATACCACGACCACCACCACCACCTGATGCCTTGATAATGACCGGATAACCGATTCGTTTGGCAAAGGCTTTATTCTTGGTTGTGTCGTCATCCAGTGGGCCGTCAGAGCCAGGTACACAAGGTACACCAGCTTTCTTCATGGCATTTATTGCCGAAACCTTGTCACCCATCAGGCGAATGGTTTCGGCACGCGGGCCGATGAAGATGAAACCTGAACGTTCTACCTGTTCGGCAAAATCAGCATTTTCAGACAGGAAACCATAGCCGGGGTGAATAGCCACCGCGCCGGTGATCTCCGCAGCAGAAATGATTGCCGGAATGTTCAGATAGCTTTTAACAGAAGGTGCGGGACCGATACAGACAGTCTCGTCAGCCAATAACACGTGTTTAAGATCACGGTCTGCAACAGAGTGAACTGCCACAGTTTTGATCCCCAGCTCTTTACAAGCTCGCAGGATGCGTAGCGCAATCTCACCGCGGTTAGCGATTACGATTTTATCAAGCATGGAACGCCTCGTTATTCGATGACGACAAGAGGCTCGTCGAATTCAACCGGTTGACCGTCTTCAACCAGAATGGCTTTTACAGTACCGGATTTATCTGCTTCGATTTGGTTCATCATTTTCATCGCTTCAACGATGCAAAGAGTGTCACCAACAGAAACTTTCTGACCTACTTCAATGAAGGGTTTAGCATCCGGGCTCGGGGTGCGGTAGAAAGTACCGACCATTGGGGAGCGCACGATATGGCCACTGATAGCAGCAGGGGCAGCGGCTTCAGCAGGTGCTGGAGCGACAGCAGCGGCCAGAGCAGGTTGTTGCTGCGGCGCAGCAAAAGCATACGGCTGTTGCATCATTGGGTAGTTTGGTGCGGCAGGAGCACGACTGATGCGTACTGACTCTTCGCCTTCTGAGATTTCCAGCTCTGAAATGCCGGATTCTTCAACCAGTTCGATCAGTTTCTTAATCTTACGAATATCCATGAGTGTGATTCCGTACTCTTTTTGTGTTGCATTAGTTGGATTTTGACAAGCGATTTACCGCTGCCTGTAAAGCAAAGTTATAGCCATCTGCGCCAAGTCCACAGATTACGCCAACCGCGATATCAGAGAGATATGAATGATGACGGAAAGGCTCCCGGGCATGCACATTAGATAAGTGGACCTCGATAAACGGGATCTGCACACCTAACAATGCATCGCGCAGTGCAACACTGGTATGTGTAAACGCTGCCGGGTTGATCAGGATAAAATCGGTATTACCCCGTGCTTGGTGAATTCTATCAATCAGCACATGTTCTGCATTTGACTGCAAATGGGATAGCACCACATCCATTCCCTGAGCTTGAGTCTCTAATTGGCTGACAATATCAGCCAATGTAGTGTGACCGTACTTTTCCGGTTCACGTGTTCCAAGCAGATTCAAGTTAGGGCCATTCAGAAGCAAAATGTGAAACTTATCCGACATTGTGCTGGTATCTCCGGCAATTAGTCCATCATCGTAAAAAATAACCTGATGTCACCGATTTGTCACCTTTTTACGACGAATTTGACACTGCGATCGGCATTAAGGTCGGGCATTATAATGATATCGTAGCAATTAGCAGCTAAATACTGGTCTTATCAGCGAAGATATTCAATAGAAAAAGATAATGACCGATGAAAAGCTCAGGTTTTTAGCGGCACCATTGGCGAAATTTTTTATAGCGTAGCGCCAATAATATTGCTGCTATCACCGCGTAAATAATGGGGAATGGCGATAGCGTTTTGACCGACCAAAGATAATGAATTGGTGCAAGAATGGCGACAACATACACCAAATTATGCAATTTTTGCCAGTTGGCTCCCATTTTTCGTTGCGCCCACAAGGTGGATGTCACCGCCAGTGACAGTAACAATAGCCAACTTATTATGCCCAATGTCAGGTAAGGGCGGGTGACCAGCTCACGCCCCAGTAAATCAATATTACTCAGCCCAAGTTCCAGTACCGAGTAGCTGACCAAATGTAGTGTTCCCCAGGCAAAACACCATAAACCCAACAACCGGCGGCAGCGGATTAACAACGGCTGTTTGCCATAGCGCGCCAGTGGCGTGACCAGCAGTGTCGCCAATAATAATTTTAGGGTCATTAGCCCGGTGAAATGCTGAATATCTTTAGCCGGGTCGGCACTGAACCAACCTTGATCTACAGATAAAATTAGCCACAAAAAGGGGAGTGCGGTCGCCAACCAGATAGCCACTTTTAGCCACTTAATTTGCCGTAAACTGAGCCGCATCAGAAATTCTCCCGCAGATCCAAACCACGGTAGAGTGATGCGACTTGATCGGCATAACCGTTAAATAACAGTGTTGGCTGGCGCTGAACATCTAGGATACCGCCTGAGCCGATAAAGCGCTCAGTTGCTTGCGACCAGCGCGGATGGTTCACATGAGGGTTCACATTGGCATAAAAACCATATTCGTTGGGCGCACTCAGGTTCCAGGTAGTCGGTGGCTGATCATGAGTCAGGCGAATATGAACAATGGATTTTATGCCTTTAAAACCGTATTTCCATGGGGTGATGAGCCGCAGCGGCGCGCCATTTTGTGGCGGTAGGGCCTTGCCATACACGCCCAGTGTCATAAAGGCCAATGGGTGCATTGCCTCATCCAGTCGCAATCCTTCGACATAAGGGTATTTCAGGCCGCCGCCAATAAAACGATCTTCCTGCCCCGGCATTTGATCCGGTGCATAAAGTGTCTGGAATGCGACATAGCGAGCATTGCTGGTGGGTTCAACCAGCTTAAGCAATTTGCCCAATTCAAACCCAATCCACGGCACTACCATCGACCAGGCTTCTACGCAGCGCATCCGATAAATGCGCTCTTCTAATGGGAAGCGTTTTATCAGGTCATCAATATCGAGTGTCATGGGCTTGGCGACGTCACCGTCGATCTTTATCTGCCAGTCTTCGGTTTTCAGTGTGCCAGCATTGGCGGCAGGATCGGCCTTATCCAAGCCGAATTCATAGAAATTATTATAGCCGGTGACTTTATCTTCCGGGGTTAGCGCCAAATCTGGGTGGTAAACCGTTGATTGAGTGAAATCCAGCGGCTTGCCAGACGGGGCTTTGGGGCGATTATTCCCTTTAAACCATGCCAGCAAATCAGCTTGCGCAGATGTGGGCAATGCCAGTGTAGCAGCAGTAATCCCCAATGCTTGCAACACCTTACGGCGCTGATAAAAAATACTTTCTGGGGTGACATCTGCTTCGGTTAGCTTGCGTGGCGTGGCAGCATTACGCAGGGAATGGGATAAAAAGTTGCGCATAAAATGACTCCATCAAACAGGGGGAAGCATATCGGCCTTATTGATATTAATCATGGCGGCTTATAGGGACAAGTGCTAGGGGGGCGGAGAGAAATTTGAAAATCATTACAATACGGATAATAAACTGGGGAGCATGACACTCTCCCCAGTGGCTGTGAATTAGCGAACTTTTACCAAGGTTCTACCGGTAATTTCGTTCGCCAATAGGCGAGCGGCGATGGTCGGGGCATCGGCGAGTGTGATAGCTTGCGAAGCTTGTTGATAGAAGCTTTCAGGCAAAATTTCCTGTAAGCGTTGCCAAGCTTGTAGACGGCGCTGTTGCGGTGTCATCACTGAATCTATCCCTTGCAACCGCACATTGCGCAGAATAAAGGGCATCACGGTCGTCGGGAGCGAATAGCCGCCAGCTAAACCACAAGCGGCCACGGTGCCGTTGTAATTCATCTGAGCCAACACTTTAGCCAGTAATTTGTCGCCAACAGTATCAATGGCACCCGCCCATAACTGTTTTTCCAATGGGCGGGAAGCATCAAGATAATCGTTACGTGACAATACCCGATGAGCACCGAGGCCTTTTAGATAGTCACTGTTACTGTCACGGCCAGAAATGGCGGCGATTTTATAACCCAGTGCTGCAAGTAGGGCGATTGCTGTGCTACCGACGCCACCACTGGCCCCGGTGACCACCACTTCGCCACTTTCTGGTGTCACGCCACCTTCCTCCAACGCCATGACACACAGCATCGCGGTAAAACCAGCCGTACCGATAATCATGGCCTTACGCGGCTCTAACCCTTCAGGCATCGGTACTAGCCAGTCGCCGTTGACACGAGCTTGCTCTGCCAACCCACCCCAATGATTTTCCCCCACGCCCCATCCCGTCAGTAAAACTGACTGGCCGACATGAAAACGCGGATCTTCACTGCTGTGGACGGTGCCGGCAAAATCGATACCCGGCACCATGGGAAATTCACGGATAATCTTCCCTTTGCCCGTGATAGCCAGTGCATCCTTATAATTCAAGCTGGACCAATTAACATCAACGGTGACATTACCGGCTGGCAATTGTGACGGGGATATTTCGCGCACTTCTGCGGTAGTCCGGCCTTCAGTTTGCTCAAGTACAAGCGCTCGCATATAACACCTATAGATAGTATGAATGCAGAAAGGTATAGATTAAGAGTGAGTCAATATAGCGACAACATCAACCTTATAGCCTGATCAAGAACAAAAATGAGGCCGATGATTTCGTCCGTGACTATCCTTGAAAGAGGATTCACCAGAAGTTCTGTGAAAAAGGCTGAGTTATGGAGTTATGGTCGTATTATGAGGTAAAAAATCAGTATTATGGTGGCAATTTGTCATATAGTGTCTTCCTCAAAGGAACAGAGGCATTTTTTTCACTGAATTGCGCTTCGCAAGGTTAAAGGATGCGATTTACAACCAAACTTTCTGTGTTTATGACCTTGCTGGTCGTATTGGCTATGTGTTTAGTGTTACTGGGTAGCACGGCCAGTTTTTTTTATTTGTGTCAGAAAAAAATGGAGCATCGCCTCCAGAGCATCGTAACAGCTTATGATCAGTCATTGTTGCTACAACCTGCTGATAAAGAACGTGAATGGCTGCCTATAATGATGCGAACCCTGGGCGTGTTGGAAGTTAGCGTCCAGAATGAAAACAGCACGTTATACCAACTAAAACTCCCCGCCATTTATGCTCCCTGGAACAGTCAAAGCCGCTATCGTAGCCTGGTGGTACCGATGCTGCATCAACCAGGGACTTCAATGCATTTCAGCTATATTGACCCCTTGAGTAGCTATGCTCGCTCACTTTATGCTGTCGCGATTTTGTCATTGGTGGCCGTGATTGTCGCGATGACACTCCTGCTAAGCTTCCGTTGGCTGCGTGAGCAGACCGCAGGTCAGGAAAAACTTGAGTGGCGAGCCAAACGTATTCTGAATGGCGAACGTGAACACGCTATTCATAGCGAAGGTCATGAATGGCCACTTTGCGCCAGCCGCGCTATTGATCATCTATTGGCTGAGTTGATAGAAGTTCGGGAAGAGCGTAATCGCGTTGATACTTTGATTCGTACTTTTGCCGCGCAGGATGCCGAAACCGGCTTCAGTAATCGCCAATTTTTTGATAATCAGTTGACGACTCAAATGGAGGAATCCGGCGCTCATGGGGTGGTTATGATGGTGCAGTTGCCGGACTTTGATAGCCTAATTGAAACAGGCGATCACCAGCAGGTTCAAGAACTGATGCATTCGCTGATTAACCTGCTTTCTACCTTTGTTACTCGCCATCCCTCTGCGTTATTTGCGCGTTACCATCAGAGTGACATTGCGATTTTACTGCCCCATAAAACACTAAAAGATGCCGCTGTTATGGCCGCACAATTAGTCCATGCAGTCGGGTCGTTACCCGAGCCACATGTTATTGACCGTGAGTCATTGCTGCATATTGGTATTGTGGCGTATCGCAATGGCGATTCAGCCGAACAAGTAATGGATAATGCTGGACAAGCGACCAAAAATGCGGCGATGTATGGGGGGAATGGCTGGTATGTGTACGATACCAAAGTAGCAGAAAAAGGGCGTGGCAGTGTCAAATGGCGCACTTTGTTAGAACAAACACTGGCTAATGGTGGCCCACGGCTTTATCAGAAACCGGCGGTTACCGTTGATGGTAAAATTCACCATCGTGAAATAATGAGCCGCATATATGATGGTGAACAAGAATTACGGGCTGCTGAATTTACACCACTGGTACAATTATTCGGTCTGGGTGAGCGATATGACCGTCAAAAAATTGATCGGATAATTCCTTTATTAGCTTTATGGCCGGACGAAACTCTGGCATTTTCTATCAGCGTTGATTCATTATTGCAGCGTCCTTTCCAGCGCTGGCTGCGGGATACGCTGTTGCAATGCAGAAAATCTGATCGAGAGCGAATTATCTTTGAACTTGCAGAGGCAGATGTGTGTCAATATATCAGCCAAATCCGTCCGATGATGCGTTTGTTACTCGGTGTAGGCTGCAAGGTTATGGTGTCACAAGCCGGATTGACAGTTGTCAGTACGTCATACATTAAGTCTCTCCGGGTTGAAATGATTAAACTTCATCCAGGATTAGTCAGAAGCATTAATTTGCGTTATGAAAATCAGTTGTTTGTCGAAAGCCTGACCGGTGCCTGTGCGGGAACACATGTAAAAGTTTTTGCAGCAGAAGTTCTTACCCGTGAAGAATGGCAAACGCTGAAAGAAAAGGGTGTTTATGGTGGACAGGGCAATTTTTTTGCTCCGCCAACGCTTTTAAACCCCGGAAAGAAAAAATATTCGTATTAGGGACATGTTTAGCCTGATCGTTGAGCAAAAATTAACGTAGAATGTGTCAGTCATTTCCGTAAATCGTTGGTGGGCACTTACTTCCGACGAGAATCAGGTTAAATGTTAGATTTTATGTGCTGTGTTACGCCGGTCGTTGCGCAGAATCTGTGTTGTGTCGAGGGTTTATTCAACCTTTTCAAGCAACATGGGGGCTGAATGAAACGAGATGTCAATAACGCAGCTACTTTTTCACCGAATCAGGACGTTTTTGCGCCTTGTCGCTGCTTCGTGTGGTTGGTAAAGTAGGCGGATTTTATTTTCCGCCCCCAGCTTGCAGGATTATCCTTTCGTTATGTTTAAGAAATTTCGTGGCATGTTTTCCAACGACTTGTCCATCGACTTGGGTACCGCCAATACCCTTATATATGTAAAAGGACAAGGCATTGTACTGAATGAACCTTCAGTGGTTGCTATTCGTCAGGATCGTGCCGGTTCACCGAAGAGCGTTGCGGCTGTAGGCCATGATGCCAAACAGATGCTTGGGCGTACCCCCGGCAATATCGCAGCTATTCGCCCGATGAAAGACGGCGTTATTGCCGATTTCTTTGTCACTGAAAAAATGCTGCAACACTTTATTAAGCAAGTTCACAGCAACAGCTTTATGCGCCCGAGTCCGCGTGTATTGGTGTGCGTACCGGTCGGGGCAACTCAGGTTGAGCGCCGTGCGATCCGTGAATCAGCTCAGGGCGCAGGCGCCCGAGAAGTGTTTCTGATTGAAGAGCCTATGGCTGCGGCAATTGGCGCAGGTTTACCGGTTTCTGAAGCGACCGGTTCAATGGTTGTGGATATTGGTGGCGGTACCACAGAAGTGGCCGTTATCTCTCTGAACGGTGTGGTTTACTCTTCTTCCGTGCGTATCGGTGGTGACCGCTTTGATGAAGCCATCATTAATTATGTGCGCCGTAACTACGGTTCACTGATTGGTGAAGCGACAGCTGAACGTATCAAGCACAGCATCGGTTCTGCTTATCCGGGTGATGAAGTTCTGGAAATTGAAGTCCGTGGCCGTAACCTTGCAGAAGGTGTACCACGTGGCTTTACGCTAAATTCCAATGAGATCCTTGAAGCGCTGCAAGAGCCGCTGACCGGTATTGTTAGTGCAGTTATGGTGGCGCTGGAACAGTGTCCACCAGAATTGGCATCTGATATCTCTGAGCGCGGTATGGTGTTGACCGGTGGTGGCGCATTGCTGCGTAACCTGGATCGCCTACTGATGGAAGAGACCGGCATCCCAGTGGTGGTGGCAGAAGATCCATTGACCTGCGTCGCTCGAGGTGGTGGTAAAGCGTTGGAAATGATCGACATGCATGGCGGCGATTTGTTCAGCGAAGAATAGTTAGCCAAAGGGAGAAGGGCCGGTCGGATAAATCTATACCCAAGGTAAAGTCATTGGCGTTGCAGCCAGGCAAAGGAACGAATTCGGATGCGCTGACACAGGTCAGTTATTCGTGTGAGTGAAAGCCGTGCAGAGTGCTGTAACGTCAAGTACGAGAAGGGATGATTCAGATTTGGCGCTTCTTCTTTCATGCCGCCAAGGAATACGCATAATTTATGAAGCCGATTTTTAGCCGGGGTCCATCCCTGCAACTGCGGTTGTTTTTTGCCGTTCTTGCAGCCATTGTTTTGGTTATTGCGGATAGCCGATTGGGTACATTTGTTAAAATCCGTACCTACATGGACACCGCCGTTAGCCCTTTCTATTTTCTGGCCAATGGGCCACGTAAAGTTCTCGACAACGTTTCTGAAACTCTGGCTACCCATAAGCAGTTAGAGCTGGAAAACCGTGCGTTACGCCAAGAGCTATTGCTGAAAAATACTGACCTACAGTTGCTTGGACAGTTTAAGCAGGAAAACAACCGGTTACGTGAATTACTCGGTTCTCCGCTGCGTCAGGATGAACAAAAAATGGTGACTCAGGTGATGTCCAGCGGGACAGACCCTTATAGTGACCAAGTAGTTATCGATAAAGGCTCTAACAATGGCGTGTATGAAGGCCAGCCAGTTATCAGTGACCGGGGTGTCGTGGGCCAGGTTGTTGCGGTCAGTAAATTAACCAGCCGCGTCTTATTGATTTGTGATACCTCCCACGCGCTTCCTATCCAGGTCTTGCGAAATGATATTCGGGTGATTGCCGCCGGTAGCGGTTGCACCGATGACTTATTATTAGAGCACTTACCTAGCAATACAGATATTCGTGTTGGTGATGTATTAGTGACCTCCGGTTTGGGCGGGCGCTTCCCCGAGGGTTATCCGGTCGCCGTGGTTTCTTCGGTCAAAGTGGATAACCAACGCGCTTATACAGTGATTCAGGCGCGTCCGACCGCCGATTTGCAACGTTTACGTTATCTGCTGTTATTGTGGGGCGCCGATCGCAATGGCGATATTCCACTCCCCCCCGCTGAAGTTCGCCGGGTCGCAAATGAACGTTTGGCTCCCATGATGTCGCAAGTATTACCTGCTGCTGATGAGATGGGCCCTCCGGCACCATCCGCAAACACGGCACCAACAGCAGTGACTGCTCCGGGAGTATCACCATGAACCGCTACAGCAGCAATGGCCGTTGGGTTATCTGGTTATCTTTCCTGATTGCCATGGTGTTGCAAATTATGCCGTGGCCTGAACAAATTTATATGTTCCGGCCTTCGTGGCTAGCATTAGTCTTAATTTATTGGGTGATGGCCTTACCGCACCGGGTGAATGTGGGAACGGGTTTCATTCTCGGGCTGATTATGGACCTTATTATGGGGTCCACTCTCGGGGTGCGGGCGCTGGCGCTCAGTATTATTGCTTATTTGGTCGCGTTTAAGTTTCAGCTATTTCGCAATATGGCGCTGTGGCAACAGGCGCTCATTGTGATGTTGCTGTCACTGACAATGGATGTCGTGGTGTTTTGGTCTGAGTTTTTAGTCAGTAATGTCTCATTCCGCCCCGAAGTCTTCTGGAGTAGTGTGGTCAACGGTATTCTATGGCCGTGGCTATTTTTGTTAATGCGTAAAATTCGCCGTCGATTTACGGTGCAATAAGGATTTAAGACTCATGACCGCCCTGTATCTCGCTTCTGGTTCTCCACGCCGCCGTGAATTATTAACCCTGCTTGATGTCCCTTTTGAGGTGCTGAAAACAGAAGTTGAAGAGCTGCGGAGACCAGAGGAAAGTGCGCAAGAATATGTCCAGCGTTTGGCACAGGACAAAGCACGAGCAGGGGTGATGGTCGCTCCACAGGATCTGCCAGTACTTGGAGCCGATACCATTGTGGTGTTAAATGGGCAAGTATTAGAAAAACCACGGGATAAAGCCCATGCGCAGGAAATACTCAGTGCGCTGTCCGGGCAGCAACATCAAGTGATCACAGCGGTGTCACTGGCGGATAAACAAGAGGTGTTATCTACCATGGTGGTGACAGATGTGACATTCCGCGTGTTATCTCAGTTGGAAATCAGTGACTATATTGCTACCGGTGAACCCATGGACAAAGCGGGCGCTTACGGTATTCAGGGGAAAGGTGGTTGTTTCGTCAGAACCATTAGCGGCAGTTACCATGCTGTGGTGGGTCTGCCGTTAGTTGAAACCCATGAATTACTAAGTCATTTCATTGCGCTGCGTAATGTGAGAGGAAGTCATGACAGCTGAATTACTGGTCAATATCACACCGTCTGAAACGCGGGTTGCCTACATTGATGGTGGCATCCTGCAAGAAATTCACATTGAGCGCGAAGCGAAAAGAGGCATCGTCGGCAATATCTACAAAGGCCGTGTTAGCCGGGTGTTACCGGGCATGCAGGCGGCTTTTGTCGATATCGGGCTGGATAAAGCCGCTTTTCTTCATGCTTCCGATATCATGCCCCACACCGAATGCGTGGCTGGGGATGAGCAGAAAAATTTCAATGTGCGCGATATCGCTGAACTGGTTCGTCAGGGGCAGGATTTAATGGTGCAGGTGGTGAAAGACCCGCTGGGCACCAAAGGCGCACGTTTGACCACCGATATCACTCTACCTTCCCGCTATCTGGTCTTAATGCCAGGGGCTGCTCATGTCGGTGTTTCCCAGCGTATTGAAAGTGAAGCTGAACGCGAACGCCTGAAAAAAACCGTGGCAGAGTATTGTGATGAGCAAGGCGGTTTTATTATCCGTACCGCCGCGGAGGGGATTGGTGAAGAAGAGCTGGCCGCTGATGCCGCCTTCCTTAAGCGCTTATGGACGAAAGTTCAGGAACGTAAAAAACGCAATATCACCAAATATAAGCTATATGGTGAAATGGCACTGGCGCAGCGGGTGCTCCGTGACTTTGCCGGGGCTGCGTTGGATAAAATCCGTGTCGACTCCAAATTAACTTATGATTTGCTGGTGGAGTTTACCAGTGAATATATTCCAGAAATGACTGAGAAACTGGAGCTGTATGCGGGTAAACAACCCATTTTTGATCTCTTTGATGTCGAAAATGAAATACAGCGCTCTTTAGAACGCAAAGTTGAATTAAAATCAGGCGGTTACCTGATTATTGACCAGACAGAAGCCATGACCACCGTGGATATCAACACCGGTGCATTTGTCGGCCATCGTAATCTTGACGAAACTATCTTCAATACCAATATTGAGGCCACTCAAGCTATCGCCCGCCAGTTGCGGATGCGAAATCTGGGCGGGATTATCATTATTGATTTCATTGACATGAGTAATGAAGAACACCGTCGGCGCGTTTTGCATTCACTGGAACAAGCGCTGAGTAAAGATCGGGTAAAAACCAGTATTAACGGTTTCTCTCAGCTAGGCTTAGTAGAAATGACCCGCAAGCGCACGCGGGAGAGCATCGAGCATGTGCTGTGCAATGAGTGCCCGACCTGCCGTGGCCGTGGCACGGTCAAATCAGTGGAAACCGTGTGCTATGAAATCTTGCGCGAGATTGTCCGTGTTCACCATGCTTATGATTCTGACCGCTTCCTGGTTTATGCTTCTCCGGCAGTGGGCGAAGCGCTGAAAGGCGAAGAGTCTCATGCGCTGGCTGAAGTGGAAATCTTCGTCGGTAAGCAAGTGAAAGTCCAGATTGAGCCACTGTATAATCAAGAACAATTTGATGTGGTGATGATGTAAGCACCTCCCGGCCTTTGTATATATAGGTTCTATCGGGAGCCGCTGCACACATGCAGCGGATGGCAAGGAGAGAAGTGTGAGGCGACTGCCCCGGATAATGTTTGTGACAGGCGCCACAATAATTGTGGTGGTGGCGCTGTTGGTCAGTGGGCTACGCATGATGCTGCCTCTTATCAACGACTATCGCGCGCAAATCGTGACCAAGGTTCAGTCTATTAGCGGAATTCCACTGGAGGTGGGGTTCATGCAAGGGACGTGGGAAACTTTTGGCCCGACATTGGAATTGCGTGATATTCGCGCTCAATTACCGCAAGCCAATTGGCAGGTGCAGCGGGTGACCCTGGCGCTTGATATATGGCAGTCATTGCTGCATTGGCGCTGGCAATTCCGCGATATGACTTTCTATCAGTTGCAGTTGGATCTCAACACCACGTTGGATCGGCAACAAAACAATGGCAGCAGCTTTGAAGCCAGCACCCTCACTGATATCTTCTTACGCCAGCTAGATCATTTTGATCTGCGCAACAGCCGTATTTCATTCCTAACCCCATCAGGCCCCCGCGCCGAATTAGAAATCCCACAACTGACTTGGCTTAACTCTCCAAGCCGGCATCGCGCTGAGGGGCAAATTAGTCTGTCGACTATCAATGGTCAGCACGGTGTGCTGATGGTGCGGATGGATCTGCATGATAATCAGGGGATTTTGAGCAACGGCACTGTTTATATGCAGGCCGATAATATTGATTTGAAACCTTGGATTAGCCGTTGGCTGCATAATAATACGGGGTTAGACAGTGCCGAGTTCAGTCTGGCGGCCTGGTTGAGTATCAAAAGTGGCGAAATCTACAGTGGCAATGTGCTGCTCAATCAGGGGCAGGCCAATTGGACAGTGGGGGGCGAATCCCATCAACTCGCGGTGGATAATTTTGTGCTGGAAGGCCGCCGCCATGGTAATGGCTGGCAAATTGATGCGCCGGAATTGAGCCTCAAAACTGACGGCCAACCTTGGCCAAAAGGGCACCTATCTGCGCTGTGGTTGCCGGAAAATACTCAGTTTATTGGGCCAGACCAATCTCAAGAGTTACGAATTCGTGCCACTAATATTCAGCTAGAGCGAGTGGGGCCGATATTGCCCACTTTGTCACTTTTTACTCCTGAGTTAATGAATCATTTAGCAGATTTACAGCCCCAAGGGATCGTCGATGTGCTGGCATTGGATATTCCCATCAACCAACTGCCAAAGACCCGTTTTCAGGCCAAGTGGCACGATATCAGTTGGCAGCATTGGGATCTGTTGCCGGGGGTGAATAATTTTGCCGGTGCGCTCAGTGGCTCTGCCGAGCAAGGGCGGCTGGATATCAACTTAAAAAACAGCCTATTACCTTATGGTAATATGTTCCGCGCCCCACTGGAGGTGAGTCAAGCTAGCGGTGCAGTGAACTGGCAAGTTGATGATAAAGGCTGGGAATTGTGGAGTGATAAGCTGGATGTCCGGGCTAAATCACTGTGGGGCAATGGCAGTTTCCACTATATGCAGCCAAATACTGGCCAGCCGTGGCTCAAGATTCTGAGTGGTATCCGCCTGTATGATGCTACTGATGCTTGGCGCTACTTCCCGGTGACGTTAATGGGCGAGAAACTGGCCGATTATCTGACTGAGGCGTTACAGGGTGGGCAAGTGGATAATGCCACACTGATTTATAACGGTAATCCTCATGATTTCCCTTATAAACATAAAGAAGGCCAGTTCCAGGTTTATGTCCCGCTGCGTAACGCCACTTTCCAGTTCCAACCCGATTGGCCGGCGTTAGACAATTTGGCTATTGACCTCAATTTCCTCAATGAAGGTCTGTGGATGAACGCGCCTCACGCCATGCTGGGCAAGGTTACCGGCAGTAATATCAGCGCAATAATTCCAGATTATCTGAAAGAAAAACTGTATGTCGATGCTGAAGTTGCAGGTGCTGGGCACGCCGTCCATGACTACTTTATTGATACGCCCTTGAAGGATTCAGTGGCGGAAACACTGCAAGAATTGCAGGTGGGGGGCAATGTAAGTGGGCGCTTACATCTCGATATCCCCTTGGAAGAAAACCGAATTACACATGCTAGCGGTGAAGTGACACTGAAAAATAACAGCCTGTTGGTGAAGCCGCTGCAAAGCCAATTGGAGAATATCAGCGGTAAATTCCGCTTCAATGATGGCAATCTTGAGAGTGATATTTTATCAGCCAACTGGTTTGGGCAACCACTAACTGTTGATTTTACTACCAAAGAGCAGCCTAAAAACTTTTTGGTCAATGTTGGGCTACACGGCGATTGGTTACCGGCTAAATTACCAGGTATACCCGCCGATGTAGCGAAATTGCTGAGTGGCAGCGTCAACTGGCAAGGTAAAGTTGCGGTGCAATTACCCAAACAGGGTAAACCAGATTATAAGATTGATGTCACCGCTGACCTCAAGAAAGTGAGCAGTCACTTACCGTCACCGCTAGATAAATCAAGTGGTCAATCTTTGCCACTACAAATACAGGCGGTTGGTGGGCTGGAGAGTTTTACCTTGTCTGGCAGTGCGGGCGGTAATAATGTTTTTAATAGCCAATGGCTGATAGAAAAGCAGCAGGTAGAGCTAGCTCGCGCAATCTGGCAGACCGCCGCTATTTTGAAAACAGATAGCAAAAAAATACCGCCATTGCCGGAGGATAAAGGTTTAGTGCTCAAGTTACCTGGCCTTGATGGTGAGGGCTGGCTGGCCTTGCTCGGGTCTGAATTTGCGGCAGTCAGTGCGCCTCTTGCCTCATCCGCTCGACCGACCCTAAAAGGCGGCGAATCCAATATCATTCTCCCTAAGCGACTGATATTGCAGACCCCGCAGCTATTGATCGGTGGGCAAACCTGGCACGAGCTGGCTTTAATGGTAGAGCCGTTGCCCGCCGGGACCAAAGTCACGGCGAAAGGTCAGGAAGTGGACGGAAGTTTGCTCATGGCTGAATTTGGGCCATGGCATGCTAACTTCGATTATCTTTATTACAACCCACAATGGGCGGCAGGTGCAGAGAAAACCCCACTGGCACAAGCGGCATTGCAGGAGCCACAAAGCCCCAGTAAAATTTCGTTCCATGACTGGCCAGCCCTACAGTTACGTTGTAAATCTTGTTGGATTTTGGGGCAGAATGTTGGGCGGGTTAATGCGGATTTGACCCCCAAAGGCAATATTCTGGCGCTGACCAATGGCCTTATTGAGGCGGGCAATGGGCGGGCTAAAGTTACCGGGCAATGGCAACAAGAGGGTGACAGTGATAAAACCAAGCTCAATGTGGCACTGACTGGGGCCAAAATCGACGAAACCATCTCGTTCTTTGGCCTGATGACGCCAATGAAAGATGCTTCGTTTGATATCAATGCTGATGTCAATTGGCAGGGGGTTCCGTGGCAACCGCAGATAAATACCCTCAATGGCACATTAAAGGGTAAATTGGGTAGAGGGCTACTGACTGATCTTGGTGGCGGGCGTGCGGGTCAACTATTGCGGCTGGTCAGTTTTGACGCACTATTGCGTAAGCTCCAGCTCGATTTTAGTGATACGTTTAGTCGTGACTTCGCGTTTGATTCTATTCGCGGCACCGCCAATATCAAAAATGGCGTTATGCATACCAATGACTTAGTCATTGATGGGCTAGCGGCTGATATTGCCATGAGTGGTAATGTCGATTTGGCAAAACGCCAGATAGCCATGGAAGCCGTTATTACACCAGAGATTTCCGCCACTGTCGGTGTTGCAACTGCTTTTGCAATTAATCCGGTGGTCGGGGCAGCAGTATTTGCGGCCTCGAAGATTTTAGGGCCGTTATGGAGCAAGGTTTCGCTGATTCGCTACCAGATTACCGGTAGTTTGGATCAACCAACCATCCATGAAGTATTACGCCAACTAAAGGAGAGTAAGGCGCCATGAAAAATGCCAATGTTGCATTATTACAGTTATGCAGCGGTGAAAATACCCGTGACAATCTGGCTCAAATTGAGCAGCAGATCAAACAGTTAAACTCAGGTATTCAACTGGTTATGACGCCGGAGAATGCATTGCTATTTGCCAATGCCGCCTCATACCGACACCATGCTGAACAGCATAATGACGGGCCATTGCAGCAAGAAGTCCGTGAGATGGCGCGCAAATATAATGTCTGGATTCAAGTGGGTTCAATGCCAATGATAAGCCGGGAGTCACCGGAGCTTATTACCACCAGTAGCTTACTGTTTGATAATCAGGGCGAGCTGAAAGCCCGCTATGACAAAATCCATATGTTTGATGTGGATATAAACGACGCCCATGGCCGCTATCGTGAATCGGATACCTATCAGCCGGGGCAACAACTGACCGTGGTGGATACGCCGGTAGGCCGCTTGGGTATGACGGTTTGCTATGATTTGCGCTTCCCCGGCTTGTTCCAAGCTCTACGGGCGCAGGGGGCTGAGATTATTTCAGTCCCATCGGCCTTTACCAAAATGACCGGTGAGGCCCACTGGGAAATTTTATTGCGCGCACGGGCGATTGAAAACCAGTGTGTGATACTGGCCGCTGCACAGGTCGGGCGTCATGGCGCGACCCGCCGTACTTGGGGCCACACCATGGCAGTCGATGCTTGGGGGAAAATATTAGCCCAAAACCCAGATGCGGTGGCTGCCTTAAAAGTCAAAATTGACACTAAGGGCTTAGAAACTATTCGTAATCAGATGCCGGTATTGCAGCATAATCGCTTCCTACCGCCGCTGGTGCCGCAGTCGCATAAACTATCATCTAATTCATGATAATCATCTAAATAAAGAGTGAAAACTATGAGCCTCTCGTTTGTCAGTGAGCAGTTACTCGCTGCTAACAAGCTGAACCATCAGGACTTGTTCTCAGTATTGGGGCAGTTGGCTGAACGCCGCCTCGATTATGCTGACCTGTATTTCCAGTCCAGCTACCACGAGGCCTGGGTGTTGGAAGACAGCATCATCAAAGATGGCTCTTACAATATTGATCAGGGTGTCGGCGTGCGAGCGGTCAGCGGTGAAAAAACCGGTTTTGCCTATGCCGATCAAATCACCCTGAATGCTTTACAGCAAAGTGCCCATGCGGCGCGCAGTATCGTGCGCGATACCGGCA
Organism: Yersinia rochesterensis; assembly: GCF_003600645.1. Taxonomy (NCBI): domain Bacteria; kingdom Pseudomonadati; phylum Pseudomonadota; class Gammaproteobacteria; order Enterobacterales; family Yersiniaceae; genus Yersinia; species Yersinia rochesterensis. The sequence continues at coordinate 3,897,800 of NZ_CP032482.1, read as the reverse complement.
ACGGCAAAGTGCATACCTTAGGCGAGATTCGCCATCAAGCACTTTATCCGCTGCTCGACCCGCTACAAAGCTTGTCACGGGAAGACAAAATCGCCTTGCTACATCGCGTCGATAAAGTGGCGCGTGCTGCAGATAAACGCGTGCAAGAAGTGAGCGCCAGTCTGACCGGTGTGTATGAACAAATTCTGGTGGCTGCCACCGACGGCACATTAGCGGCGGATGTGCGCCCACTGGTGCGGCTGTCGGTCAGTGTATTGGTGGAAGATAATGGCAAACGCGAACGCGGTGCCAGCGGTGGCGGTGGCCGTTTCGGCTATGACTACTTCCTGGAAACCGTCGATGGCGAAGTGCGGGCTGATAATTTTGCTAATGAAGCGGTCAGAATGGCATTGGTTAATTTGTCCGCCGTTGCCGCTCCGGCCGGTGCTATGCCGGTAGTATTAGGCGCAGGCTGGCCGGGCGTGCTGCTGCATGAGGCGGTTGGTCACGGGTTGGAAGGCGATTTTAACCGCCGTGGCAGCTCCGTATTCAGCGGCCAAATGGGTAAATTGGTGGCTTCAGAACTCTGTACCGTGGTGGACGATGGCACGATGCAAGGTCGCCGTGGCTCACTGGCCATCGACGATGAAGGGGTGCCGGGCCAGTACAACGTACTGATTGAAAACGGTATTCTGAAAGGTTACATGCAGGATAAACTGAATGCCCGTCTGATGGGCGTTGCGCCGACCGGTAATGGCCGCCGTGAATCCTATGCCCATTTGCCGATGCCGCGCATGACCAATACTTATATGCTGGCGGGCAAATCGACACCGGAAGAGATCATCTCCAGTGTGGAATATGGCCTGTATGCACCTAACTTTGGTGGTGGTCAGGTGGATATCACCTCCGGCAAATTTGTGTTCTCAACTTCCGAAGCTTACTTAATTGAGAAAGGCAAAATCACCCACGCGGTGAAAGGTGCAACCTTGATTGGCTCCGGCATTGAAGCTATGCAGCAGATTTCCATGGTCGGTAACGATCTGGCGCTGGATAAAGGCGTCGGAGTGTGTGGCAAAGAGGGGCAAAGCCTACCAGTGGGGGTCGGTCAACCGACTCTGAAACTGGATAATTTAACCGTGGGTGGCACGGCGTAGAGTTTTTATTTATCACTAATACTTTCCCATATTGTTGGGGAAAGTATTAGTGGCTGACATATTATGACCGCCGGAGCGATCGTTTTAATATAGTGCTCGTGATGTCGTATGTAAAATAGACATTTATTGATTTAAACTTCTTTTATCCATTGATTTTATTCCCCAGTCACTCGGGTAAATAGTTTTAAATGTGCTATGTATACAACGCTATATAGAGTTTTTAGTCTATATTCAGATATTGGAAGCGCTTGGGCGAACTCAGTCAACTTGAGTAGATCGGATTATTCTCAATTAAATTGAGAGTTTCCTCGCTAAATCGCGTTATTTATAGATATATACCAGCTAATTATCTAGCGATAACTGTGATATATCTCAGCGACACGCTTAAAATACTCGGTTAAATAATCAATGCAGACTTGAACTTTGAGGGGCATTTTATCTTTCTCGGTATATAACGCATATACCGGCCGGGGATCTGAATGGTATTTTTTAAACAGAACTTCAACTTCACCACGCTTGATTTCTTCTATTACCCACATGAGGGGTGCATAGGCGATTCCGGCACCCGCCTTTAACCAGCGAATCATGGTCTGTGAGTCATTGGTGACAAAGCGCCCCTGTGGCGATATTTGCGTGGTAATACCTTCTGGTGCAATCAATTCAAAATTACTGTCTGGCCGCACACTGTATTCCAGCCAAGAGAAGTTGGTCATGTCACTGGGTTTTTCAGGGGTGCCATGCTGCAACAAATAGCTTTTGGCGGCACATACGACCATCGGCATCGAACCGAGGCGGCGGGAAAATAGCCCAGAATCCTGTAAGGCACCCACGCGGATCACTACATCCAAACCATCGGCAATCAAGTCCGGAGCCGGAATACCGGTGACCAGATTAACTGACAGGCCGGGGTACTCTTTCAGCATCTCAGCTGTCATGGTTGCCAGCACATTTTGTGCCATTGTTGATGAACAACCGATGCGCAGTGTGCCGGTCGGCGTGTTGTTAAAAGCATACAGTTGCTCATGAACTTCTTGTACTTCCTGCAACATGCGTCGGCAGCCCTGATAATAAATCCGCCCTGCTTCTGTCAGGCCAATACGACGGGTGCTGCGGTTAAGCAGCTTAACATTTAGCTCTGTTTCCAGTTTTGATACGGTCTGGCTGATTGAAGAAACACTCATTTCCAACTGCCGTGCAGCACCGGTAAAAGATCCGCACTCAACCACTTTGGCAAATACTGACATCCGTTTTAATCTTTCCATAGTCCCTCCAGATAGATTTTTTCACAGTGATTGTTAACTCTGGCTTAAAAGTGATTTAGATCACACATTGTAGATAAGCTGATAATAAGCAGGCTAATATACTGCTGTCGGGAGAACCGCCTCAAGGTTGAAAACCACGTAGCCCGAGTCTTATTCAAACAACAGTTATACTCGTTATTTAAGTTTAATTCATAGAATGGGTTTATGGTTCTTGCTTTTAGCTGTGGTTGTAATGATTGGATGAGTTTCGTTACCGGCCTGATTATTCACTCAGGTGGAGGCACCGGTACCCAATAACAAAAAGGATTTAAAGAATGAGTTTGCTTCCGGTGATGGTGATTTTCGGTCTGTCTTTCCCGCCGATATTTCTTGAACTGCTTCTTTCCCTGGCACTTTTTTTTGTGGTGCGCAGATTACTACAACCCACTGGTATTTATGAGTTTGTCTGGCATCCGGCACTGTTTAATACCGCGTTGTATTGCTGCCTTTTTTACTTAATTTCTCATCTTTCTTCCTGAGGTCGCCGTGAGTACTTTTGCATTAAAAATAATCCGCATCGGCATCACCTTATTGGTGGTTTTACTGGCTGTTATCGCTGTTTTTAAGGTATGGGCTTTTTATACCGAATCGCCGTGGACTCGTGATGCAAAATTTACCGCAGATGTGGTCGCGATTGCGCCAGATGTCAGTGGCTTAATTACTGATGTGCCGGTAAAAGACAACCAATTGGTGCAGAAAGGCCAAATCCTGTTTGTCATTGATCAGCCGCGCTATCAGCAAGCGCTGGCTGAAGCCGAGGCCGATGTTGCTTATTACCAAACACTGGCTGCTGAGAAACAACGGGAATCCGGCAGACGCCAACGTTTAGGGGTTCAGGCGCTGTCACAAGAAGAAATTGATCAATCCAGCAATGTGCTACAAACCGTCCGTCATCAATTGGCGAAAGCTATTGCGGTGCGTGATTTAGCGCAGCTTGATCTGGAGCGAACTACAGTGCGCCCGCCCGCTGAAGGCTGGGTAACCAACCTGAATGTCCATGCCGGAGAATTTATTAATCGCGGAGCCACCGCCGTTGCATTAGTGAAGAAAGACACTTTCTATATCTTGGCTTATTTGGAAGAGACCAAATTGGAAGGGGTTAAACCGGGGTATCGGGCAGAAATCACGCCGCTCGGCAGCAACCGCATTCTGCACGGCACCGTCGACAGTATCTCTGCGGGGGTGACCAACAGTAGCAGCAGTGCGGATAGCAAAGGGCTGGCGACCATTGATAATAATCTCGAATGGGTACGGCTGGCGCAGCGCGTGCCAGTGAAGATCCGCCTGGATAGTGACGTTCAGCAGCATCCTTACCCGGCGGGGACCACTGCGACTGTGGTCATCACGGGAACGAATGATCGCGACCCTAATCAATCATCGCCGATAGTGAAATTGATGCATCGCCTGCGCGAGTTTGGCTAAGATGAGCAGCCCGGCTTTTATCCGCCTACGCTTTGCTTTCAAGCTCAGTTTTGCCATTTTGGCGGCGCTGTTCCTCGGTTTTCATCTGCAATTGGAAACACCGCGCTGGTCAGTATTGACTGCGGCGATTGTCGCCGCTGGCCCAGCTTTTGCGGCCGGTGGCGAACCTTTTTCCGGTGCAATTCGCCATCGTGGCTGGCTGCGTATTATCGGGACATTCATTGGCTGTATTGGTGGCTTGATTATTATTGTTCTGACCATCAGAGCGCCAGTATTGACTTTAATGCTTTGCTGTCTGTGGGCTGGGGTATGCACCTGGATTTCATCATTGGTTCGCGTTGAAAACTCCTATGCCTTTGGTTTAGCAGGTTATACCGCGCTTATCATCATTGTGACGACCGGCGAGAGTCCTTTATTAACACCGCAATTTGCGGTTGAACGCTGTAGCGAGATTGTGTTGGGGATCGTCTGCGCCGTGATGGCGGATCTACTGTTTTCCCCGCGATCAATTAAGCAAGATATTGATCGGCTGGTCGATAAAGTTTTAGTCGATCAATATCGGCTGTTGCAACTGTGTATTCGCCCGGCAGAAAAAACGGATATCGACCGCGCCTGGAGTGATTTAGTCAAAAATACTACGGCACTCAATGGGATGCGCAGCTATCTGATGATGGAATCTTCCCGTTGGCAGCGCTGTGATTGCCGTTTACAGGTATTGCATACTGAATCATTAACGTTAATCACTCAGGCGTGTGAAACCTATCTAGTGCTCGCCAATCACCCCGATATCTTGACCGCTGAACTGAAAACTATGTTAAGCGAACCGGCGCAAACGTCGGCTGAAATTCATCAAAAAATGAAAAAACTGCGCCAATTTATGGGTGCCAGCCACAGTGACGCAATCCCACATACCATTAGCAGTTGGGTCGGTGCGGCAACCCGCTATTTATTATTGTCAAAAGGGATTCATACCAACAGCAGCATTAGCCGGGTAGAGGAGGAGATTTTGGCCGGTGTTGTGCCGGTGAAACATGTCTCCGCCGAGGGGCACCATGCAATGATTAACGGTTTGCGTACCGGTGTCGCGACGGCGATTGGTGGGTTATTCTGGCTATGGACGGGCTGGACATCGGGGGCGGGCTGTATGGTGATGATTGCAGTGGTCACTTCGCTGGCGATGCGAACTCCTAATCCGCGCATGGTGGCGCTCGATTTTCTGCTGGGGGTGATTATGGCGCTGCCCATCGGGGCGCTTTACTTTATGTTTATCATTCCCGCGACTCAGCAAAGTATGTTGCTGTTATGCATCAGCCTAGGGCTGCTGGCATTTATTATTGGGATCGAAGTGCAAAAGCGGCGCTTGGGTTCATTGGGGACGCTAGCCAGCACCATCAACATTATCGTGCTGAGTAATCCGATGCAATTTAATGTCAGTTTGTTTCTCGACAGCGCATTAGGCCAAATTGTCGGCTGTTTCGTTTCCCTGATTGTGTTGTTGCTGATCCGCGATAATGCCAAGGACAGAACCGGCAGAACCTTATTAAACCGCTTTGTTTACAGCGCAGTATCTGCCCTGACCACCAATAAAGCGCGCCGCAATGAAAACCATTTACCGGCGCTATATCAGCAATTGAATCAGCTTTTGATGATGTTCCCCGGTGATCTCGACAAATATCGGCTGGCTTTGACTCTGATAATTGCTCATCAGCGGCTCAATAAAACGGAAGTCCCGGTTAATGCCGAATTGAGTGCTTTTCATAAGCAAATCCGCTATACCGCGGATCGCGTTATTAATGCCAAAAATTCGCAAAAACGGCGCTATTATTTTGCTCGGTTATTACAAGAATTAGACCAATATCAGCAGAAATTAGTGGATTATCAATCGCCTGATTCTGTTACCCGCCCAGTAAAACGGCTGGCTGATATGCTGCACAAGTATCAGAGTGCACTTATCTAACCATACCCTTCGTCCTTGAAACCACCGGGTTGTTAGCGGCGTTCACTTACCCGAATCACTGACATGGGTCAGCTCATCGGGGTGCGCTCGCTGGCTGCCTACCGGTAATTCCAATGACTTTGGGTATATACTTAATGGAACCATCCTTCCTCGCCCTCCACTGATGGAGGGCATTATTTCCCTCAGGAGGTCGACAAGATGTCAGCACAAAATCCATCGAGCAACTCATTAAGCAATCCCTTACAAGCGCAACGACATAGCGACGGTGTTTATCATATTGGCTATTTTGTCGGCGGTTCTTGGCATCAGGCGCAGGATACTTTTGCGGTTCATAATCCTGCGACCGGCGAGCTGGTCGCAAAAGTCGCTAAATCCGGTAAACAGGAAACGGAAGCTGCCATTAAAGCCGCTAGCGAAGCTTTCCCTGCCTGGCGCAAAACTCCCGCAAAACAGCGCGCAGAAATTTTACAGCGTTGGTATCTTCTGATTATGGAACACCAGCAATCATTGGCTGAAATAATGGTTTCTGAGCAAGGTAAACCATTGAAAGAAGCACTGGGCGAGGTTGCTTATGCCGCCAGCTTTATTCAATGGTTTAGTGAGCAGGCTAAACGTGCCAATGGCGAAATCATCCCGCCCGCTAAAGAAGGTGCCCGCATACTGGCGACCCGCGAACCGGTCGGTGTGGTGGCGGCTATCACGCCGTGGAATTTCCCATTGGCGATGCTCACCCGCAAACTGGGGCCTGCACTGGCAGCCGGTTGTACCGGGCTGATTAAACCGGCTAACAATACGCCGCTTTCCGCCTTTGCTTTGCTGGCATTGGCCGAGCAGGCGGGGGTGCCCGCCGGGGTGCTTAATGGTGTTGCCGGTGATACCCATGCTATCAGTGATGCCATCATGGCCAGCCCTGAAGTGCGCAAAATCTCCTTTACCGGCTCGACTGAAGTCGGCAAAACCTTGATGCGCAATGCCGCCGCCACCATGAAGAAAATCTCCATGGAACTGGGGGGGAATGCGCCGTATATCGTGTTTGATGATGCCGATTTGGATGCTGCCATCGCGGGCGCTATGGCCTGTAAATTCCGCAATGCCGGGCAAGTCTGTGTTTGTGTCAACCGCTTCTATATTCAGGATGGCGTCTATGACGAGTTTGTTAATCGGCTGGCCGCTGAAGTCAAGAAACTGAAAGTGGGCAACGGCATGGATAAAGACGTCAATATGGGGCCGCTGATTAACCTCGCAGGGTTGGAAAAAATGGAAGATCACGTCAAAGATGCGCTAGAGAAAGGCGGGCGATTATTGGCCGGTGGTAGCCGCCATAAACTGGGCGGTAATTTCTTCCAGCCGACGGTGATTGCAGATGCTACAGAGCAGATGAAAGTGGCCTCTGAAGAGACCTTTGGCCCACTGGCGGCGTGTTTCCGTTTTAAAACGGAAGAGGAAGTCATTCAGCGGGCGAATAACACGCCATTCGGGTTAGCGGCTTATTTTTATACTCAGAACTTACAGCGAGTATTCCGGGTTTCAGATGCGCTGGAAAGCGGTATGATTGGTGTGAACGAAAGCTCGGTTTCAACCGAGTTAGCGCCTTTCGGTGGCGTTAAAGAGTCTGGTCTGGGTCGTGAAGGTTCGGTGCTGGGGCTGGATGAGTTTATGGAAGTCAAAACCCTTCATCTGGGCAATCTATGATGCAGATTCATATCGTATTTTGATTAATAGAGTGGGGCATGGGCAATCACCATGAGCAGCACAATGAGAGGAACACAAAAGGTTAAGGAGAACCATGAATAAACGACTTATAGCTATTCTGGCGGCGTTATTGGTGTTGGCCGTGGCAGCATGGCAGAGTATCGACGGTGTCACTGTGCGCGCTATCGGCCAAGCGCCGGACTTAGAGCGGCCACAGTTATCGGCCCCAGCACCTATCGAGCAATTAACTCAGCACCAGCAGGTGGCCAAATACTTGCAAGCCCATCACCGCCTGCCGGATTTTTATATTACTAAGCAACAGGCGCGCGAAAAGGGCTGGAATCCAAAAGACGGCAATTTGTGTAAGGTATTGCCGGGTAAGGCCATTGGTGGCGATCGTTTTTCTAACCGTGAACGCCAACTGCCCGATGCCAAAGGCCGCAACTGGCGTGAGGCCGATGTGAATTATCGTTGCGGGCATCGTGGTACTGATCGGTTGCTTTACTCCAATGACGGCCTGATTTATCTGACTCAGGATCACTACAAGCATTTCATTCGGATGGAGTAAAAAGATGGTAAAAGTGGTATTCGATTTTGACCATATACCGGATCTTCCCGCTTTTTACGACGCATTCTCCCAAAAGTTTGCGCTGGGCGAAGGTTTTGGTGCCAATCTGGATGCGCTGTGGGATGTGGTAACGGGCGAGATAGCTTTACCGGTAGAGATTGAATTTATTCATTTCAATCACCGCCGGAAACGCCGTTTTGGGGCAATAGTTTTATTGTTCGAAGAGGCGGAAGAGGAGCTGGCCGGGAGCCTGCGTTTCAATATAACTTGAACTGGCCCCTTTGACCCGGCCCCGCCCGATGATTACTTTTTCTCAGCCAATTCACGCAGATACTGGAAAATCTGGCGGAATGATTTCGGCGGTTTATTGGCAGCTTTCTCTTTCTGGGCATTACGCACCAAGCTACGCAGCTGTTGGCGGTCAGCCTCTGGATACAATTCCAACACGGTCGGGATAGCATCATCGCCTTCTTCAACCAAACGGTCGCGCAGTAATTCCAGTTTGTGGAACAGCGAGACTTGCTGATTATGGCGGTTTTTCAGTTTATCCAATGCAGTTTGAATCGGCTCTACATCACGGGCGCGCAGCATTTTACCAATTAACTGGATCTGGCGGCGGCGGCCTTCTTTCTTGATTTTCTGTGCTAATTCAACGGCTGCCAGCAGATCTTCATCCAATGGGATCTTCTCTAGCGCATTTTTACCCAGCTCAACCAGTTCAGTACCGAGGTCTTTCAGCGCTTCAGCATCACGTTTAATTTCACTTTTACTGACCCAGATAATTTCTTCATCATCGTCATTTTTATCTTCTGGGACTTCATCTAGCCAGTCTTCGGGCTGCTTGTTCATGGTCAAATTCCTTAAAAAGAGGCTAATTGTAGCAGGCTGTTGGCTTTCTGCGAAATTGTACGAAGATCTCTGATAAACTCAGAATCAGGACATTCTCTATTTTATCCGTGTAAGTCGTCGTATTACGACACTTTCCTGAACGATTATCTCATTAATTATGGCAGACTGATGAAAGTAGTCACTCAAGTTGCAGAACAGCGTAAAACGCTGGAACAAGCAGTTGCACAGGCTTTAGAGTTAGCCCGTGCGGGTTCTGATGCGGCCGAAGTTGCCGTAAGCAAAACCACCGGAATCAGTGTCAGCACCCGCTTTGGTGAAGTGGAAAACGTGGAATTCAACAGCGATGGTGCGCTGGGAATCACTGTTTATCATCAACAGCGTAAGGGTAGCGCCTCCACCACTGACTTAAATCCGGATGCGGTCGCCCGTACGGTGCAGGCTGCACTGGATATCGCCCGCTATACCTCACCGGATCCTTATGCTGGCCCGGCGGAAAAATCGCTGCTGGCCTTTGAAGCGCCAGATCTGGATTTGTTCCATCCGAGCGATTTAGATGCTGAGCAAGGTATCTTGCTGGCCGCCCGCGCAGAACAAGCGGCATTGCAGGCTGACAAGCGGATTACCAATACCGAAGGTGGTAGTTTTAATAGCCATTATGGCATCAGGGTGTTCGGTAATAGCCACGGGATGTTGCAGAGTTACTGCTCAAGCCGCCATTCACTCTCCAGCAGTGTGATTGCAGAGCACAATGGTGATATGGAGCGGGATTACGCCTATACCATTGGCCGTCGAATGGAAGATTTAGCCAACCCGGAATGGGTCGGTGAAGAGTGCGCCCGCCGTACTTTATCCCGCTTATCACCCCGCAAACTGCCGACTATGCAGTCGCCGGTGTTGTTTGCCGCAGAAGTCGCTACCGGCCTGTTTGGTCACTTGGTTTCGGCTATTAGCGGCGGCAATATTTATCGTAAATCCACTTTCTTACTCGACCACCTTGGCAAGCAGATTTTGCCGGAGTGGCTAACTATTGAAGAACATCCACATTTACTGCGTGGCTTGGCTTCGACCCCCTTTGACAGTGAGGGCGTGCGCACGCTGCAACGCGAGATCGTCAAGGACGGGGTGCTGCAAACCTATCTGTTGACCAGCTATTCGGCCCGTAAGTTGGGGCTGCAAAGTACCGGCCATGCGGGTGGTATCCATAACTGGCGCATTGCCGGCCAGGGGCAGGACTTCGCCGGGATGCTCAAACAACTGGACAAAGGGTTGGTGGTGACTGAGTTAATGGGGCAGGGGGTTAGCACCGTGACCGGTGATTATTCCCGTGGCGCGGCCGGTTTTTGGGTTGAAAACGGTGAGATTCAGTATCCGGTCAGCGAGATAACCATCGCCGGTAATCTGAAAGATATGTTGCGTAATATCGTGAGTGTGGGCAGCGACATCGAAACCCGCAGTAACATTCAGTGCGGCTCTATTTTATTACCTGCGATGAAGATTGCGGGCGAATAATATATTGTTGCTGTGAATCTAAAGCTGGCATCTGTTGCCAGTTTTTTTTTGCTCTTTTTCGAGCTTTCCTTATTTGATTACAAAAAGTCATTGTCAGATTGTCCCTGCATTGCCTATGTTATGTATGAGCAATGTAATAATGATGTGTCGTGATTTAACAATAATTATAAGGAATGTGAGCATGAGCAAGAAAATAATGGCCTTGATGGCCGCGGCATTGCTGTGTGCCAGCAGCTTGGCGATGGCTGCCAGTGTGGCAGATAACATGGATACGATTGCCGAGAATTACGGCAAAGTGCTGAAAGCCGACTCTACCGATGCGATTAATCAAGGTTTACAGGCAATGCGGGTCGCAGCACTTGATGCACAGAAAGGGATTCCGACTAAGTTAAAAGACAAAGCTGAAGATAGTCCTGAAGTGAAAGATTTCCGCCACGGTTTAGACTTATTGATCGGGCAGATTGATGGCGCGCTGGCATTAGCTGGTCAAGGCAAGTTAGATGAAGCTAAAAAAGCGGCACAAGACTTTAAACCGACGCGCGATACTTACCACAAAAAGTATCGCTGATCAGGGAAAGAGGGTAATGGCCTTAGGTCGTTACCCCATTACATAAATTAGCGGTGATATTCACCGGCAGCTTCCGGCTGATAAAGTAATTCCAGCACGATAATGCGGGCTTCATCCCCACCCGGCAATTTCCAACTAATTTCGTCATTCACATGCAACCCCAGCAATGCCGCACCTAATGGTGCCATGACAGAGAGCTGCTCGTTGCTGTCTTTCAGCGACGCCGGATAAACCAATGTGCGGATATGTTCTTCCTGGCTGTTCAGATCGCGAAAACGCACGCGACTGTTCATGGTCACGACATCTGCCGGGATAGCATTCGGGGGCAGGATTTCTGCCCGATCCAGTTCTTCATTGAGCGCTGTTGCGACCACTGAACCGGCAAAGGCCGGTTGCGCCAGTAACGCATCCAAACGTTCAGCATCCAGCTCGTTAATCGTGATGGTTGGCTTGGTCATACCACTCTCCAATTCAATTTCAACAAAACATAAAAACAACACCCCCACGCCATAGGAGAGGGGGTGTTCGAAAATAGCTTAATATTACTCTGATATTAGGCGCTTCCGGCGAGAAAAGAAAGAGATCCGGATCACGAACTTTTTTCCAGTATCTGCTTCCACCCTCTATTTATATAGCAAGTTATTTTGTTGTTAATGATTAAGTTAGGGATGTGACGGCGTATTTTGCGAAAGTGATCCCTTCAGTCCATTACATTTCCACTTTGAACTGGAAAAAATGCCGCTACACACCCATTCCGCTTGCAGGTAGGGTGATGTTATAGCGCAGAGGCAAGGGATGACGAATAAATAACTGAACTTATCTTTGCAGTCAGAAAGTTGTAGCCGTAAGGAATAGAGGATTGCCAGCGTGAATGATGTAGCCGCATTGAATGCAGCCGAAGACCCTGGAATGAAAGAGGCCATTACCATCACTGAGCGGGTATTAGGTGAAATTACCGCGATGTTAAATGCCGAAAATATTTTTACCAATGCTGTTCAGCAGCAAATGTTGACATCACATATTCGGGCTATGGTCTTGCGCTCAATAACGGGCGAGCCACTACCTGAAGTAGATAAATCATTATTTGATGAGATTTCAGCACATTCGATGCAAATGGCTCAGCAGGTGGTCGATAAATTTCCTAATTTACCCATTGAAGAAGCTTATTTGTTGTCGGTGCATTTTGAAGTAGCGAAAGATAATAACCCATAAAAACCTGTTCTGGAGAAAATACTATGAGTCAAATTACTGTTGTGATTGGCGACCGTTTAGGAAAAGGCCAGAAAGTTGGGCAAGGTGTTGAGTTAGCCGGTGGCCGCGTGGTGGTTATTCCCGGAGTGGCCGCAGATATGAAATTGGGCGATGTGATGAATAGCGAACAAGCAGATTTCGGTATTTCATTCTGTGGTAGTGGCGGTGCAGGCGCTATTACTGCACAAAATAAATATGGCTACAAAGCTAAATACGGCATGCGTTCAGTGGAAGAAGGCGTGACGGCAATAAACGAAGGCTGCAAGGTTTTAGGCTTCGGATTTATGGATAAAGAAGAATTAGGGCAAAAGCTGGTGGAAGCCTATATCAAGAAATATGGTCAGCCGTAATGAAAGAGCAATATACCACTCAGGTGCAAGTCAAAGGTAAAGGCGATACTAAAGGTAAAGCTTTCGCTAATGCACTCGGTAATGTCCAGAATACGGTATTGAAGTCGACACAAAATATTTTGCTGCGAATTGAGCCACAAGACGTAAAAGTATTAAAAGCAGAATTATCAGTAAAAAATGAAAAGTTTTTATTCTTTTTCCTGTCGCGGGAAAGAAAAACCTACAGTGTCGAATTAGATATTACCGTGAGTGTGACAATCATTAATACAGATAAGGTTATCTTCGTTTCTAAATAAGATGAAAAGGATAAACTGATGTTTCTAATCATTCTTTTTAAGTCGATTATTATCGGCGGATTGGTCGGTGTGGGGGTTGGTGTGGGGGCCGCCCGCATGTTCCATGCACCGACCATACAGGGAATGGGGGCGTTTCGTACCTTGGGCGAGTTGAACTCGTGTGAGGGTGATCCGGCTTCGCATTTCTCCTTTGGGTTAGGGTTCTTCTTCAACGCCTGGGCTTCTTCAGTGGCAGCAGGGGCTTTTACTCAAGACGTCGACCACCGCATTATTCCTAACTGGGGTGCCGCAGCATTGATGATTAAAAATCGCAATGTGGCGGAAACCATGCATAACCCGAAAAAAATGGCGATTGCCTGCGGGATTATCGGGGTTATTGTGGTCAGCTTTTTAAATACCACGGCATCGGCAGTTCCTGCGGCATTACAGGTCACGGCAATTAAAGTGCTGGTACCTGCGGCAAATATTCTGGTTAACACCGTGATGCCAGTTATTTTCTGGTTAGCGGCAATTGATGCTGGGCGTCGCTCTGGTTTCTGGGCCACTATTTTCGGCGGTTTGGCGCAGTTAATTATGGGCAACGCAGTACCGGGCCTGGTTCTGGGTATTTTAATTGGTAAAGGTGTTGAGGAAAGCGGCTGGAATAAAGTTACCAAAATCATGATGACAGTTATTGTGCTGTTATTCGTGCTCAGTGGTTTCTTCCGCGGATTCGATCTGAAATTCCTGGAATCATTCAGTCTGAGTGCTCCAGTATGGCTCGACACTATTCATAACGCATTAAGCGGAAAATAACACAGCGAGAGGAGCTTGATGATGGATGAACAAACCAAGAATAATTTCTGGTATGCCGACTGGTCATTTCCGATCTTTGTAGGATTATTATCCTCCGGTGTATTCGCGGGTACCCATATGTATTATTTATATGGGATCGGCGCATTTAACGAAGTGGCCTTTGTTTCAATGCTACGTGCGGGCATGGACACTGGTGTTTATGGTGCGGTTGCTGCATTTGGTGCCAGCTTCTTATTCGCCCGAATTATTGAAGGTTCGCTGGTCGGTATTTTGGATATCGGTGGAGCCATTCAAACGGGCGTTGGTCTGGGCGTGCCAGCATTATTACTGGGCGCTGGATTTGTCTTCCCAGTCGCTAATTTCGCTGCTTCTTTAGTGACGGGTTTGCTTATTGGTTTAGCTATCGGCTATCTGATTATTTTGGCACGTAAATTTACCATTAACCAAAGTAATTCGACTTACGGTGCTGATGTCATGATGGGCGCAGGTAATTCATCTGGCCGTTTCTTAGGGCCATTGATTATTTTATCCGCCATTACCGCCTCAATTCCAATTGGTATCGGTTCTTTAGGCGGCGCATTACTATTTTATCTGTGGAACAAACCTATTACCGGTGGCGCAATTTTGGGTGCCATGATTTTAGGGTCTATTTTCCCAGTCGCAATCTCTTAATCCACAGGGTAAATATTCCAATAACGGGATATTTACCCCGCCGCGACATCAAGTTAAGAAGGCTATAATGGAGAATAAAGATAATGTATGACTTTATTATCACTGGAGCAGTATTAGTTGATGGCCGTCAGGTTGATATCGCGATTAATAACGGCAAAATAATGGCCGTGGATACGGCTATTTCTGCAGTGCCAAATAATCAAACGGGGCTTTTAGCTAAACCGGCTAAAAAAGTATTGGATTTGGCCGGGAAATATTACCTCAGTGCTGGCTGGATTGATTCCCATGTCCACTGTTACCCCGCGTCACCTATTTATCATGATGAAGCCGATTTAGTCGGCGTTGCCAGTGGCGTCACCACGGTGGTGGATGCAGGCAGCACCGGCGCCAATAATGTAGATGATTTTTACCGCTTAACCCGCGCGGCCAAAACCCATGTTTATGCTTTTCTGAATATTGCGAAAACCGGCATTGTCACGCAAAACGAATTAGCCGATATGGCGCAGATTGATAAGCAAAGTGTCAGCCAGGCAATTGCCCGCAATCCCGGCTTTATTATTGGCATCAAAGCGCGCATGAGTAGCAGCGTAGTCGGTAAAAATGGCATCAAACCCTTGGTGCGCGCTAAAGAAATTCAGCAAGAAAACAACCAGTTGCCGCTGATGGTGCATATTGGCAATAACCCGCCGGATCTGGATGAAATTGCCGATTTACTGACTCAGGGCGACATTATTACCCATTGCTACAATGGCAAACCGAACCGAATTTTGACCCCTGCCGGTGCCTTACGTGAATCCATCCAGCGGGCGCTGAAGCGCGGCGTATTATTAGATGTGGGCCACGGTAGCGCCAGTTTCAGTTTTGATGTGGCCGAGCTTGCCATCAAGCAAGGAATTTACCCGCACACCATCAGTTCCGACATTTATTGCCGCAACCGCCTGAGCGGGCCAGTCCATAGTCTGGCGACCGTGATGTCCAAATTTTTCACTATCGGCTTGAGCCTTGAGCAAGTGATTCGCTGTGTGACAGAAAATGCCGCACAGGCCCTGCGCCTAACCCATAAAGGGGTGCTGGATACTGGCTATGACGCTGATTTCACTATTTTTGAGCTGAAACAACAGCCTCAGGTGTTCAGTGATTCAGAGGGTAAATCGGTAACCGGTGAGAAGTATCTGGTGCCACTGGCTGCGGTCGTCGCCGGTGACTTAGTATTAACTGATGAAGGGAAGTTAAAAGATGTCTTCAGTCTATGAAAAATACCAGTTAAAGCATGTGATTAATGCTTCTGGCCGCATGACGATGCTGGGTGTCTCAACGCCACGGCAGGATGTGGTTGAGGCCGTGGAGCTGGGTCTGAATCATTACTTTGTCATGAAAGATTTGGTGAATCAGACGGGCGCTTATATTGCGAGCTTACTGAATGTAGAAAGTGCGGTGGTGGTGTCTTGCGCTTCTGCCGGGATAGCCCAGTCGGTCGCCGCCGTGATTGTCAAAGACAATGCCAATTTACTGGTTAACTTACACGCCGCACCGCGCACTGTGCCCCATGAGATTGTTTTGCCCAAGGGCCACAATGTTAATTTTGGCGCGCCGGTTGATACCATGGTGACATTGGGCGGCGGCAAAGTGGTGGAAGCGGGTTATGCCAATGAGTGCTTGCCAGAACAACTGGAAGCGGCGATCACGCCGAATACGGCGGCGATCTTGTATATAAAATCCCATCATTGTGTGCAAAAAAGCATTTTGTCAGTTGAGCAGGCGGTGGTGATCGCGCGCAAGCATCAATTGCCATTAATTGTTGATGCCGCCGCAGAAGAAGATTTGCAGTGTTACTACCAAATGGGCGCTGATTTGGTGATTTATAGCGGTGCTAAAGCCATTGAAGGGCCGACCAGCGGCTTAGTGTTGGGCAAAAAAACCTATGTAGATTGGGTGAAATTGCAATCAAACGGCATTGGCCGGGCGATGAAAGTGGGTAAAGAGGGCATCCTTGGCTTGACCCGCGCGATTGAAAGCTACATGACGCTGGAGAAAGAAACTGGCCAGCAGATGATTGACAAAATGACGCCATTTATCAGCCAGTTAAATACTATTGATGGTGTCTCAGCCAAAGTGGTTTGGGATGCCGCGGGGCGTGATATTGCCCGCACTGAAATTAGCTTTGATGAAGCCAAAATTGGCCGTTCAACACCAGATTTGGTCGAGGCACTCAAAAATGGCGATATTGCCATTTACTTCCGCGCTTACAAAGCCAACGAAGGCAAGATTGAGGTGGATGTGCGCAGTGTGACGCCATCGCAGCTCGAGACGATTTACACCTGCATTAACCGCTTGGTTAAGGGAGCCTAACTGATGAAACTGACCCCAAACTATTACCGTGACCGCGTGTGTTTGAATGTGCTGGCCGGTTCTAAAGACAATGCGCGCGATATTTATCAGGCCGCTGAAGGCCATGTGCTGGTGGGCGTGTTATCGAAGAATTATCCGGATGTCGACAGCGCCGTCAAAGATATGCGCGAGTACGCGGCACTTATCGACAATGCGTTGTCGGTTGGGTTGGGTGCGGGTGACCCCAAACAGTCGGCGATGGTCAGCCAGATTTCACACCAAGTGCAGCCGCAGCATGTGAATCAAGTCTTTACTGGTGTCGGCCCAAGCCGCGCTTTACTGGGCCAGCAGGATACTGTAGTTAACGGCCTGATTTCCCCGACCGGCAAAGTAGGCTATGTGAAGATTTCCACCGGCCCGCTGAGTTCTCAGCAAAAGGACGCGATTGTTCCGGTCACCACCGCTATTGCCATGCTGAAAGATATGGGCGGCAGCTCGGTAAAATTCTTCCCGATGAATGGGCTGGATTCCATCGAAGAATACCGTTTTGTTGCCGAGGCTTGTGCGGCAACGGGATTCTGGCTGGAGCCAACCGGTGGTATTGACCTGGAGAATTTCGAACAAATTCTGCAAATCGCACTGGATGCTGGCGTGACAAAAGTCATTCCGCATATCTATAGCTCGATTATCGACAGCAAAACCGGCAATACCCGCCCGAACGATGTGAAAACCTTATTGAATATCGTCAAAAAAATCGTGCAGTAACCTTCTGATTTATTGGCATCAAGTTTGATAGAACATCAGTATCTACGGGGTAGCCAGCCGGGTGCCCTGACTGTGAAGTTGAATAGCTCCATACCATTCGATAGCCATTCCCTATGAGTAAGGATCCATATGCATAACAGCTCAACAGATTCTGGTTTAACTGGCCTGACCGGATTAAAAAGCCTGTCGGCGGGCATTGCTTTGGCGACGGTCGCGCTGTTTAATCCTCTGGCCCATGCCGAACAGAATGCCAATAAATCATTCGCTTACGTCGGAACCTATCACCCGAATGGGGAAGGAGTTTACCGGCTACAGGTTGATTCTAAAACCGGTGAATTAAGTGAGAAAACCTTGGTTAGCTCTCTGGCCAATCCGGCGCAACTGGTGGTGGATGCACAGGGCAAAACCTTATATGTTGCCAGTGAAGTGGCGGATTACAATGGCGGTAAACACGGCGCGATTGCAGCATACAGTATCAACCCGGTTGATGGCAGTTTGACATTGATTAATCAGGTTGATTCCCAGGGCGCGGGGCCGGTGTATCTCTCATTAACACCATCGGGCAGCCATTTATTGGTTGCCAATTATATTAGCGGCTCGGTGGCGGTGTTCCCGGTGCAAAATGGCGGTAAACTCGCAGAGGCCAGCTCAGTAGAGCAAGATGAAGGCCCGGCAGGCGCGGCGAAACCGGCAGCGGCGGTAGAAGGCAGCTTCGCCATCAGTGACCACAATGGCCCACATGCGCATATGATTGCCAGCTCGCCGAGTGGCAAATTTG
The DNA here is from genome assembly GCF_003600645.1 of Yersinia rochesterensis. Lineage (NCBI taxonomy): Bacteria > Pseudomonadati > Pseudomonadota > Gammaproteobacteria > Enterobacterales > Yersiniaceae > Yersinia > Yersinia rochesterensis. Next base: position 3,879,566 of record NZ_CP032482.1, on the reverse strand, counting down.
TGTTCTCGACTGATCTGGGATTGGACAGGATTTATCAATACCAATTTGATGCGGATAATGGCAAGTTGATGCCGAACTCTCCGCCTTTTATCAGCGCCTCATCCACCGGTGCCGGCCCACGTCATTTTGTGTTCCATCCTAACGGTAAGACGCTATTCTTAATTAATGAAGAAGCCTCGACGCTGACCAGTTATCAGTTGGATACAGAAAAAGGCACTTTGAAACAGTTACATACGCATTCATCGTTACCGCCGGATTACCGTGGCACCAGTTTTGCGGCCGGTCTGACGCTCTCGAAAGACGGTAAATTCCTGTATGTTGCCAACCGGCTGCATAACAGTATCGGCCAGTTTGCTGTGACGGCGGACGGTGAATTTAAGCCGGTGGAAGAGGTTTGGACGCGAGGTGATTATCCGCGCACGCTGGTGCTCGACTCTGCTGGCCACTACCTATACGCCATGAATCAACGCAGCGATAACATAACCCGCTTTAAAGTTGACCCACAAAGTGGCAAATTGACCTTTGTACCCGGCTATACCGCCGTCGGCAGTCCATCACAAATGGTGTTTGTGCCGCCAGCAGAGAAAAAATAATGTGAGGTATGCGCCCCCTGCGGCCATGCTGTCAGGGGGACAGCTAATATTCTGAATAACGGAGTGGAGCAGTGAGATTTCCCTATCAACGTCTGGCCTATATGTTCGATGCATTGCAATCGGAAACGCTGCCTCAAGAGGAGTTGGCGAAACGCTTTGCGGTCTCGACACGCACTGTGCGGGCGGATATTACGGCGTTGAATGAGGTTCTTGAGCATTATGGTGCGCACTTTATTCATAACCGTGGCTTTGGTTATCGGCTGATGATTGATGATGCTGAGCGCTTCCGTGCTTTACAGCAGCAAAATCGTAAGATGCATTTGACGCCGCGCACTGCCAGTGAGCGAGTGCATTATCTGTTAATCCGTTTTTTGACCTCTGCTTTTTCATTGAAGCTAGAGGATTTAGCCGATGAATGGTTTGTCAGCCGTGGCACCTTGCAAAATGATATGGCTGAGGTGAGAGAAAGGCTAAACCGCTACCACCTGACGATTGAAACTAAACCTCGCTATGGCATGAAACTGTTCGGAACGGAGCTGGCTATTCGCACCTGTTTGACAGATTTATTGTTTCAGTTACAACTGCAAGATGCTGATAACCCATTATTAAATACTGATTATCTCAGTATCCAAACGCTGCCTGAGCTGACGGGGTTGCTGCATGAGTTACTGGCACAATACGCGGTGCGGTTAACGGATGAGGGCGAGCAATACCTGATTTTCTACTGTGCGGTGGCGATAAAACGCATCACCGACGGCTACCCATTATCTGATTTTGATGCTGAAGATGTTGATGAGGCGGTCAAATTGGCTTCTGGCCGTTTGGCAAATCAGCTCAAGCTCTTATCCGGTAAAGATATTTCAGCGGCGGAAGAAGCTTATTTGCGGGTGAACATTGCCGCCCGCCGGGTACAGACCAGCCAGCCCAGCACTAGCCGCCCCAGTGAAATCAATGCCGATGACGAAGAAACGCTGGTGGATTATATCCTCTCGTATATCAATGCTCACTATAACTACAATTTGCAGGGCGATAAGCAGCTGCGCAGTGACCTGCTTACCCATATCAAAACTATGATTACGCGGGTGAAATATCAGATTACTATTCCTAACCCACTGTTATCCAATATTAAACAGCATTATCCCATGGCCTATGATGTCACTCTGGCGGCAGTTTCCAGTTGGGGGAAATATACGCCTTACAGCTTAAGTGAGAATGAAATCGGCTATTTGGTCTTGCACATCGGGGTGGGGCTGGAGCGCCATTACAACATTGGTTATCAGCGCCATCCGCAGGTCATGTTGGTGTGTGACACTGGGAATTCCACCACTCGGATGATTCAGGCGCAAATTTCCCGTAAGTACCCGCAGATTGTGATGACTCAGACTATTTCCCTGCGTGATTACGACAATCTCGACCATATCGACGAAGATTTTATTATTTCCAATTCGCGATTAGCAGAGAAAAACAAGCCGGTGGTGGTGATGTCGCCGTTCCCAACAGAATATCAATTAGAGCAACTCGGTAAACTGGTCTTAGTCGACCGCACCCGACCTTATATGCTGGAAAAATTCTTTGATAACAATCACTTTATGATTATTGACCAACCGATGACCCAGGAGCAGTTGTTCAAAAAAGTCTGTGGTCAGTTGGAAGAAGAAGGATTTGTTGATGCGGATTTTTACCCCTCAGTAGTCGAGCGGGAGGCGATAGTCTCCACTATGCTGGGTGAGGGGATTGCACTGCCACATTCACTGGGCTTATTAGCCAAGAAAACCGTGGTGGTCACTTTGTTGGCTCCTGAGGGGATTTCTTGGGGGGATGGCGAAGTTGCTCATGTGATTTTCTTGCTGGCTATCAGTAAAACTGATTATGAAGAAGCGATGGCCATTTATGACCTGTTTGTCACTTTTGTGCGCGAGCGCTCCATGAGCCGTTTATTGAGTAGCCAGCATTTTGATAGTTTTAAGGCCATCGCGATTGATTGTTTGAGTCGAATTTAGGTTGATAATTGTTCAGTGATCTGATTCGGTTGACATAAGATTGGCGGCGGCTTCACCTCAGCTACCTCAACCGCCAAAGGGGTCACAAGCGCGTGACCCCTTATGGAATCCCCGCGCTTGCGCACGTATCGCTAGCCCACTTTGTGGGTGGCCCTCGACTCATCGTTTCGCTGACGGACCGGGCCGATTCACTCCTGTTCAAGCGGCCCTCGCTCGGCGTCCATGCCTCGCGTCCTACCTCCACTTTTCACTCGGCTGCTCAAATGTGCTTTTAACATCAAAACCTAAAAACAGGGTTTTGAATTGGTTTTTGATGTTAAGCGCAATCAGAGATATTGCCGACAAGGATGGAGGGTAGAGTGAGCGGGCATGGATGCCCGCGAAAAGCGCGCTTGAGCATGGATGCGAATCGCGCTGGCTCGTTAGCCCGGAAGACGCTGGAGGTTTACCCGCAGGGCAATATTTCGCGCAAGCCGCAGGTGAAGGAGGGGCGGCCTGCCCTCCTTCTCGGTTGAGGCGGCGAAGATAAGTAGATCACTAAACCATTATCAACCGAAACAATGCTCCGATACCTAACAGCCGAATCGGATCTTCCTCCAAATTTGAAATAAAAATCAAATCACTGCCAGCCATATCTCCGCACAAACCAGCCTTTCACTAGCTGTGTCGTCACCATATAACCGGTCAAAATCAAAATTAGCCATGGGAAGTATGACAGTGGCAGCGCCTGTAATTGCAGGAATCCGGCCAGTGGTGAGAAAGTCAGTCCGATACCGACCACCACCACTGCCAATGTCATCAAACACAGTGGCCATGAGGCGCGGCTCTGAATAAACGGGATTTTACGGGTGCGAATCATATGCACAATTAAGGTCTGGGACAGCAGCCCCTCGACGAACCAGCCGGACTGGAACAATGTCTGCATTTCAGGGGTGTTTGCTTTAAATACCCACCACATCAGGCTGAAGGTCAAAACGTCAAAGATTGAACTTATCGGCCCAAAGAACACCATAAATCGCCCTAAATCGCCGGCGTTCCAGCGCTGCGGTTTGGTCAGTTGCTCTTCGTCGACATTATCGAATGGAATGGCAATCTGGGAAATATCATACATCAGGTTTTGGATCAGCAAATGCAGCGGCAACATCGGCAAGAAAGGTAAGAATGCACTGGCAATCAGTACGCTGAAAACATTACCGAAGTTGGAGCTGGCCGTCATTTTGATGTATTTCAGCATGTTGGCAAAAGTACGGCGGCCCTCGATCACCCCCTGTTCCAGCACCATCAAGCTCTTTTCCAGCAAAATAATATCAGCCGCTTCTTTGGCAATATCCACCGCAGAATCTACTGAAATCCCGATATCTGCTGCCCGCAGTGCCGGGGCATCATTGATTCCATCCCCCATAAATCCCACCACATGGCCCGCATTTCGTAGGTTTTGCACGATGCGCTCTTTATGCATTGGTGTCAGTTTGGCGAACAGGGTGGTGGTGCGGGTCGCTTCGGCCAGTTCTGCTTCGCTCATCTGCTCGATATCACTGCCGCGCAAGACTTGATCGACAGACAGCCCGACGTCTTTACACACTTTACGCGCCACTAACTCGTTGTCGCCAGTCAGAATTTTGACGTTGACGCCGCTGTTTTTCAACGCCAGTAAAGCGGGCGCAGTGCTTTCTTTTGGCGGATCGAGGAAGGCGATATATCCTTCAAGAATCAGGTCATACTCGTCGATAACTGCATAATCTCGTTGATATGCTGGCAAAATCCGTGTCGCGACGGCCACCACTCGCAGCCCTTGCTGGTTCTGTTCATCAGTGATGCGGCGAATGCGCGCCAGCAGTGCGTCAGTCAATGGGATAACGTCATCCCCTTGGCGGACATGGCGGCAAATAGACAGCATTTCTTCCAATGCGCCTTTGCAGATTAGCTCGTGATAATCCGATTTGTCCTTGACCACCACGGACATGCGGCGGCGCTCAAAATCAAATGGAATTTCATCGATTTTGCGGTAACCCGCCAGTGTGTCGGCAGATTGAGATTCTGCGGTGGCGGAATCCCTCATGGATGAAAGTACCGCTACATCCAGTAGGTTTTTTAGCCCGGTTTGATAGTAACTATTGAGCCAGACATAGCGCAGTACCCGCTCACAATTGGCGCCAAACACGTCGGTGTGGCTCTCCAGCACAATCTTATCTTGGGTCAAAGTACCGGTCTTATCAGTGCACAAAACATCCATTGCACCAAAGTTTTGGATAGCATCCAGCCGTTTGACGATAACTTTCTGTTTTGACAGCTTCACCGCCCCTTTTGCCAATGTCGATGTGACGATCATTGGCAGCATTTCTGGGGTCAAACCCACGGCGACCGAGAGGGCAAACAGCGCGGCCTCCCACCAGTCACCTTTAGTAAACCCATTGATCAGCAACACAATTGGCGTCATAACCAACATAAAGCGGATCAACAACCAACTGACTTTACTGATGCCGCTTTGGAAAGCATTGGGTTGCTCATCCTGATGAGTTACGCGCTCAGCCAGTAAGCCAAAATAAGTTTGGTTACCGGTGCCGATGACGATGGCGAGCGCAGAGCCACTCACCACATTGGTGCCCATAAAGCACAGGGTATCCCGCTCCAATGGGTTCTGCTCATCACATTCACGGCATTGCGCGACTTTCTCAACCGGCAGGGATTCTCCCGTCAGGGCGGCCTGGCTGATAAACAGGTCTTTTGCCACCAGAATACGGAGATCCGCCGGGATCATGTCGCCGGCAGACAGTTTGATAATATCGCCCGGCACTAACTGGGAAATAGGTAGCTCGCGATGTTCACTTTTTCCAGTATGAGCATCACTGCGCAGCACCGTGGCGGTATTGCTGACCATGGCTTTCAGGGTATCTGCTGCGCGGTTAGAGCGGGCTTCCTGAATAAAATGCATCAGGGTAGAAATCAATACCATGGCACCAATCACCAGTGCGGCGGTGAGATCTTCCGTGGCGTAAGAAATCAGAGCCAGAATGGTCAATAGTAAGTTAAAAGGATTGCGATAACAGTGCCATAGATGAACCCACCAAGGGGTAGCTTGCTGATTTTCAATCAGATTACTGCCACTGTTTAGGCGAATGGCCTCGGCTTCCTGCTCAGTCAACCCCTCGGGGTGACTCTGAAAACGTTGATAAAGTTGCTGGGGCGTTTCATTGGCACACTGCAAACGCTGTAGAGTCAGGTCTGCCGGAATATGGGCCGCACTTCCCGCAGAAAGCCCGTCTAGCATGGTTTCCCGGCGGATCAGGCGGCGGGGCAGGTTACGGCTCAATATATTGAGCAATTGCCGAGTGAAATTTTTAACTTGCATGGTTCAAACCTTACTGTCACGCCCTGAAGTTTTTATTGAATGAACTTCAGGCTGTACCCACGGCAAATCTGCCGTAGAAAGGGCAAAATATCATCAGCAGAAACCAACGCAGGGGGGAGATGCGCAGTGACTGCCTATCGGATTGTTATTATCCAATAAGGCAACCACGTCAGACGGAGGATGACCTTATCGGTACACCCAAAGGGTGCAGATCGAGGGAGCAGGGTCCACTGGGTAATTAACCTCCGGCGAGTGAAGAATCGTTTTGCTTAAGTTTTAGCACTCAAACAGCTATACAAGCAGTAAACAGAATGACTCTTGTTGGTATGGAAAAATGTTGGTATGGCAAAATGTTGCCACGACAAAAATTACCCTGACGGAAATTTCATCCGTTAAGGTAATAATATGTTGCCAGTCATGGAGATATCATGCGCTGAGTCTGATTCTGTGCATGGTATGCTTCCCACTGTTCTGCTAAATATAAATAATACGGCAGCTATCAGTAATAAGTTTATTATATGTATTCAAACCTAAACATTAGGTAAACCATGCAAAACCGTTTGACCATTAAGGACATTGCCCGCATGAGTGGAGTTGGAAAATCCACGGTTTCGCGGGTCTTGAATAATGAAAGCAGTGTCAGCCCACAGACTCGCGAGCGGGTCGAGGCGGTTATTCGTCAGCAGGGATTTACCCCATCGAAATCGGCCCGCGCGATGCGGGGTCAGAGTGATAAAGTGGTGGGGATTATTGTCTCGCGTCTGGATTCCCCGTCTGAGAATCAGGCGGTGCGCACCATGCTGCCGCTGTTCTACCAGCAAGGTTACGACCCTATCTTGATGGAAAGCCAGTTTGACCCCAATTTGGTCAGCGAGCATTTGCATGTTTTACAACAGCGCTATGTCGATGGTGTCATTCTTTTTGGTTTCACCGGCTTAACCGCAGAAATGCTCGCGCCATGGCAGGAAAAAATGGTGGTATTGGCGCGAGAATATGCCGGTTTTTCTTCGGTTTGTTATGACGACGAAGGTGCGGTGCGTCTCTTGATGGATAAACTACGTCAGGCCGGACATCGCCATATCAGTTATATCGGGGTGCAGCCCTCGGATGCCACTACCGGTATGCGCCGTCACCAATCCTATCTCGATTACTGCCAGCAATATGGCCTGACCCCGATTGTCGCGTTGGGTGAATTGAGCTATCAGAGTGGCTTTCTGCTCGCGCCTCAAGTCATAAAACCGGATACCTCCGCGCTAGTTTGTGCCTCTGATACCATAGCCATGGGGGTTAGTAAGTATTTGCAGCAGCAAGGGCAGCAAAATATCCAGGTTTGTGGCATCGGGAATACCCCGCTGTTGAGCTTTTTGTTTCCTAATAGCCTGTCAGTTGAGCTGGGTTACGGTAGCGCCGGTGTGAAAGCGGCATCGCAACTGCTTGATCAACTTAATAATAATCAACCCATTCAACAAATTATCATTCCCGGTCAATTAGCTTGATACTTCTTTTCCCATCGTGATGCTCTCTGCCATTTAATCTTGAGGGGCATTTCTGGCGCGGGTAGATTCTTGACGAAAAATCACACAAAAAATTATCAAATTGTGATCTTGAACCCAAGTTGGGAACGTTCCCATTTCATAAAAATAAATACCTAGCTAATCTTTAATTAGCTGAATATATAATCAGCCTATTATTTTTGTGACCGACGTTTATTTTTAATTTGTTTTTTTGTTCAAGACAGAATGGACAGATTTTTTTAAAAAAAACTTACAATTCAATACGCTATCTCACCTTTACGAAAGGTATGTTGAAATGAGCAAAGTAAAACAACAAGACATCGATCAATTGATCGTACTGGTGGGAGGCAGAGAAAATATTGCCACCGTCAGCCATTGCATTACCCGGTTACGTTTTGTGCTAAATGATCCTGCGAAAGCCTTTCCGAAAGAAATAGAAAAACTGTCTATGGTCAAAGGCTGCTTTACCAATGCCGGGCAATTTCAAGTGGTTATCGGGCCGGAAGTCGATGATTACTACCAAGCGCTGATTGCTAAAATTGGCCAGAATGAAGTAGATAAAGAACAAACCAAGCTGGCTGCGCGGCAGAATATGACCTGGTTTGAGCGCGGTATTTCTCACTTTGCCGAGATTTTCTTCCCCCTGTTACCTGCATTGATCAGCGGCGGCTTGATCCTCGGTTTCCGTAATGTGATCGGCGACATCCCGATGTCCGAGGGCAAAACGCTGGCGCAGATGTACCCAGCGTGGCAAACCATTTACGACTTCCTTTGGTTGCTGGGCGAAGCCATCTTCTTCTACCTGCCAGTGGCTATCTGTTGGTCAACTGTGAAGAAAATGGGCGGTACACCAGTCTTGGGGATTGTACTGGGGATTACGTTGGTTTCTCCGCAGTTAATGAATTCCTATCAACTAGGGCAACAAATTCCTGAAGTTTGGGACTTCGGCTGGTTCACCATCCAAAAAGTGGGCTATCAAGCGCAGGTTATCCCCTCTATTCTGGCTGGTTTAGCTCTGGGCTGGATTGAAACCAATCTGAAAAAAATTATTCCCGCTTATCTCTACTTAGTTATCGTGCCGGTAGTGTCCTTGTTGCTGGCCGTGTTCCTTGCTCATACTTTGATTGGGCCATTTGGCCGCATGATTGGTGATGGTGTGGCATGGATTGTGAAAATGGTGATGACCGGCAGTTTTGCTCCTATTGGTGCCGCACTGTTTGGTTTCCTGTATGCGCCACTGGTGATTACCGGTATACATCAGACCACGTTAGCCATTGATATGCAGATGATTCAGAGTATGGGTGGCACACCCGTTTGGCCATTGATTGCCTTGTCTAATATTGCGCAGGCTTCTGCGGTATTGGGCATTATCATCATCAGTCGTAAGATCAATGAGCGCGAAATTTCTGTCCCAGCGGCGATTTCCGCCTATCTCGGTGTGACTGAACCCGCCATGTACGGTATTAATTTGAAATACCGTTTCCCGATGCTGTGCGCCATGATTGGTTCTGGACTGGCGGGCCTGATTTGTGGGCTAACCGGGGTGACGGCCAATGGTATTGGCGTCGGTGGGTTGCCGGGTATTTTGTCCATCAAACCACAGTTCTGGGCGATTTATAGTTTGGCAATGTTAGTGGCGGTTGTGGTGCCGTTGATTCTGACCATTTTGGTTTATAAACGCAAAGACAGTCGCGGCGAATTGCCGGTCTGAATCCTGAACCTCCGCCAGGGATTATTCTCTGGCGGAATTATATTCAGGTGAAGCTATTTCCTAGTGAACTTAATTTCTCAATTTTTTCGGTTTTTTCTACAAATAAGAGTCTGTTATGAATAATCCTATCCCTTGGTGGCAAAACGGCGTCATTTATCAGATTTACCCGAAGAGTTTTCAGGACAGTACCGGTAATGGCTACGGCGACTTGGCAGGGGTGACGCAACGGCTGGATTATCTGCAAAAGCTGGGGATTGATGCCATCTGGCTGACGCCAGTTTATGTCTCGCCACAAGTGGATAATGGCTATGACGTTGCGGATTATTGCGCCATTGATCCGGCTTACGGCACCTTGGATGACTTCAAAACGCTGGTGGAACAAGCCCATCAACGGGGCATTCGTATCGTGATGGACATGGTATTCAACCATACGTCCACTGAACATGCTTGGTTTAAAGCATCGCAAGACCGCAACAGCCCTTACCGCCAGTTTTATATTTGGCGCGATGGAGAGGGCGACAATTTGCCCAATAACTGGCGCTCTAAATTTGGCGGTAATGCCTGGCAATGGCACGCGGCCAGTGGTCAGTATTATCTGCATTTATTTGCCACCGAACAGGCTGATCTCAACTGGGAACACCAACCAGTCCGCGACGAACTGAAAAAAGTGTGTGAGTTTTGGGCTGATATTGGCGTAGATGGTTTGCGTCTGGATGTGATTAATTTGGTATCCAAACAGCAAGACTTCCCCGATGACTTTGAAGGCGATGGCCGCCGTTTCTATACTGATGGCCCGCGTATCCACGAATTTTTACAAGAAATGAGCCGCGATGTGTTTCAGCCACGTGACCTGATGACAGTAGGGGAGATGTCTTCCACCCGCCTTGAGCATTGCCAGCGCTATGCCGCATTGGGCGGTGACGAATTGTCGATGACCTTTAATTTCCATCATTTGAAAGTGGATTATCTCAAGGGTGAGAAATGGTCGCTGATGTCGCCGGATCGTGTCGAACTTAAACAGATTTTTAACCAGTGGCAGCAAGGGATGCATAACCGCGCGTGGAATGCGCTGTTCTGGTGTAATCACGACCAACCGCGCATTGTGTCGCGTTTTGGTGATGAGGGTGCGCTGCGTTTGCCTGCCGCCAAGATGCTGGCGATGGTGCTGCACGGTATGCAGGGCACGCCCTATATTTATCAAGGCGAAGAGATTGGGATGACCAATCCAAACTTCAGCTCGATTGATCAATATCGTGATGTTGAAAGCCTGAATATGTTTGCTGAATTAAGTGCCAAAGGCCGTGAGCCTGACGAATTATTGGCAATCTTGGCGACCAAATCCCGCGATAATGGCCGCACTCCCATGCAATGGGATAGTCGCCCTAATGCCGGATTCAGCCAAGGGACGCCGTGGATCGAGCCTTGCAGTAATTACACCAATATTAACGTCGAAACTGCGTTGGCAGATGCCGATTCGGTATTTTATGCCTATCAATATCTAATAGCTCTGCGCAAGCAGCACGATGTGTTCACTTTTGGTGATTATCAGGATCTTTCCCCACAACACCCTGATTTATGGTGTTATTTACGGAATTGGCGAGGTAAGAAATTGCTGGTGGTCGCGAATCTGAGTAGTGAATCACGGCAATGGCAGCCGGAGGGCATCGAGCTGGATGGTAACTGGCAATTGTTGATGAGCAGCTATGGCGAAAGCGCTTTTCAGCCGCAGGAGATGGAATTGCGGGCCTATGAAGGGATTTATTGGGTTAGAGAAGATTGATACCCGTCATACTTCAAGCTGCATATGTGTTGGCTGCCTTCGCTCCCCCGGGTCATTGATTGGCGGAAACTCAAATTATTTAGGGTATATACCCATGTAAATGGTAGGTATATACCCATGCAAACGGCGGGTATTCACCCGCTGTGACGCAATGACATCAGAATTAACGACGTACCGCGATAGCTTCGATTTCGATTTTCACATCTTTCGGCAGACGGGCCACTTCGACACATGAGCGCGCAGGGAATGGCGCATTGTGCTCGGCGAAGAAAGCTTCGTAAGTGGCGTTAACTGTGCTGAAATCATTCAAATCTTTAACGAATACCGTGGTTTTCACGATATCGGCGACTTTTAGGCCAGCAGCTTCAACAATGGCTTTCACATTTTCCAGTGATTGACGCGCTTGAGCTGAAACGTCATCGGCTACCAGACCGGTTTTCGGATCAACTGGGATCTGGCCGGAAGTGATGATCATGCTGCCCAGATCGACACCTTGAACATAAGGGCCAATGGCGGCAGGGGCGAGTTCAGTGCTGATAATGCGTGACATGGTGACTCCTGGTTATCAAATATCATAATTAATTATCCCCATCATTATAAAGATGGGGCGAATTACAGCAACCCGCTTGCGGCTAATCTGCTTGTAATACCACTTGGTGATCAAACTCTTTCTCGCAATATTTGCATTTAAGGTGAATTTCACCCTGCTTGGCTTTCACTTTAAAGCTGGAGTCGACTGGCTCATTGTGGCTGATACAGTTGCTATTAGGGCAGGTGAGTACACCGTCGATATGCTCCGGTAGACTAAGCGTCAGCTTTTTGACCACTTCATAATTATCAATGCGGTTGACGGTAGCATCCGGCGCATACATCGCTAATTGGTTGGCTTGTTGCTCTGTCAGGAAGGTATTTTCTATTTTAATCAAATCCTTACGACCTGAACGCTTAGAAGGTAAGTTCAACCCGATGGTAATGCGCTGGTCAGTCGCAGTCAGTTTGAACAGCGACAGCAATTTAAACCCGATTTGCGCCGGAATATGGTCAATCACGGTGCCGCATTTAATTGCCTCAACCTGTAGTTTGTAATCCTGAGTCATGTTCAATCCCCCTTAAAGAGCCAAATCTGCGTTGAGTACCAGCGCCAACAGCGCCTGACGTGCAAAAATCCCGTTACCTGCTTGTTGGAAATAGTAGGCGTAAGGGGTTTTATCAACATCGGTGGTAATTTCATCAATACGTGGCAGCGGGTGTAGCACTTTGAGATTATCTCGCGCACCATTCAAATCAGCCGCACGTAGGACAAACTGTGCTTTGACGTTGGCGTATTCTGACGGGTCAAGGCGCTCTTTTTGTACGCGGGTCATATAGAGAATATCCAGCTCTGGCACCACTTCTTCAATGCTTTCGTGCAAGCTATATTCAATACCTTTTTCTTCCAACATTTCAAGAAGATAAGCTGGCATTGCCAGTGCATCCGGGGCGATAAAGAAGAAGCGATTGCCATCGAATTTAGCCAGCGCTTGCGTCAGCGAGTGCACGGTACGGCCATATTTTAGGTCGCCGACCATGGCAATATTGATGTTATCCAGCCGACCTTGGGTTTCCTGAATTGTGAATAAATCGAGCAGTGTTTGGGTTGGGTGCTGGTTGGCTCCGTCACCGGCATTGACCACCGGCACATGGCCAGAGAATTGGGCGGCAAGGCGCGCAGCCCCTTCTTGCGGATGGCGCATGACAATGGCATCGACATAGGTGCTGATGACTGACATGGTGTCAGCCAGCGTCTCGCCTTTCTTACCCAGCGAAGTGTTGCTGCTATCCGAAAAACCGACAACGGATGCGCCAAGGCGGTGAATAGAGGTTTCAAATGACAAACGGGTGCGGGTTGAGGCTTCGAAAAAGCAACTGGCGATCACTTTGTGTTTTAACAACTCAGGTTGCGGATGGCTTTTTAGACTGGCGGCAGTGCGTAATACCAGTTCCAGCTCCTCGCGACATAAGTCGTTAATTGAGATTATATGCTTGTGATACAATGGGTTGACCATTTCGCTCTCCTCTGTGACCCGTCATGCTTCAAGCTGCATGTGCGTTGGCTGCTTTCGCTCATCCCAGTTACTTACTGGTCGTTGACCTTAAAATCAGTAGACTCTTGGGGATTTGCTCAGTTGCCGCCTTCCTGCAACTCGAATTATTTAGGGTATATATTTTAATTGGTGATAATGCTTAATTTGGTGCCGATCGGCAGACAAAAAAAAGCCCCTCAATGAGGGGCCTTTCAGGATCGGTTTAGCAACGGGAGAAAGAACGGCAGTTGGCTGCCTGCTGGCAGTCTATTTTGTCGGCCATCAATAGGGCCATTTTCAACAAAACGACGATGTTTAGCAAAATCCAAGCAGCTTTTCATCATATCTCCCGGCAAATTGTGGCGAATTATACTCGCGTGGGATTTCTCTGCAAGGGGGAAAAGCCGCATTTTTTATGATTAGCAAACGATTACCCAGTACATTTTGATATTCAAATATCTTAAGTTGGGTAATGTTTGTTTAGATGTGATTTGTTCAGTGACTGGTTTGGTTGTTGACGCTGCGGATCATCTTTCGGTTGATAGTCGTTCAGTTATTACCTTACCTCAGCGGCCTCAACCGAGCAGGAGGGCAGGCCGGCCCTCCTGCACCTGCGGCTTGCGCGAAATATTACTGCTTTCGCAGTCTCCTCCGGCAGCCGCTGGCCTTATCGAGCCAGCGCGAGCCGTGCTTGAGCAGGAGGCGAATCACGGCGGTCCGTCAGCCGAAACGATGAGTGAGGGAACCCACGCAGTGGGCAGGCGATACGTGCAAAAGCGCGGGATTCCACAAGGGGGCCGCTGCCCCCTTTGGCGGTTGGTTCATCGGAGATTAAGTAGGCAATGAAGTTCTAACAACCGAACCGGATCACAAATCGAATATCAACTGAACCGCAAAATAAAAACTTAATCTTCATCAAATCCAGAATTAAATAACTCAATCACTGCCGCCAAAGCCTGTATCTCATCAGGCCCGGTCGCCTCAACCTCAATTTGGCGGCCTTTGGCGGAATCGAGCATCAGCAGTGCAATAACACTGCTGGCTTCGGCTTCGGTCCCACTGTCATTGCGTAACATCACTTCTGCATCAAAACTTTGGACCAGTTCGAACAATTTCATTGCGGGTCTGGCATGCATCCCCAACTTGTTTTTGATCTCAACTGTCTGTTTGACGGTCATTATTTACGCTTTTCCAGAGTACGATGACGTGATTGGACATTCTTCCCGCGAGCGCGGAAGTAATCGGCCAGTTGTTCCGCAACGTAGACTGAACGGTGCTTACCGCCAGTACACCCAATGGCAACCGTCAGATAACTGCGGTTATTGGTTTCCAGCATCGGCAACCACAGTTCCAGATAGCTGCGGGTCTGATAAATAAAGTTGTGCACTTCTGTATGGCGATCGAGGAAAGAAGCTACCGGCTTATCCAAACCTGTCATGGGGCGTAATTTCGGGTCCCAGTGCGGGTTTGGCAGGAAGCGTACGTCGAAGACATAATCTGCATCAATGGGAAGGCCGTGTTTAAAGCCGAAAGACTCAAACACCATGGTCAGCTCACGCTCACGTTTACCCAGTAGACGGGTGCGCAGCATCTCAGCCAACTCATGCACTGACATTTCAGAAGTATCAATAATCAAGTCGGCCCGTGAGCGCAAAGGCTCTAACAGGTCGCTTTCTTCATCAATAGCACTTTCTAATGACAGATTTTTGGTCGACAGCGGATGTAACCGACGGGTGTCACTATAGCGACGAATCAAGGTATTGCGATCAGCATCCAAAAACAGCAACTGCGGTGAAAAGCTGTCCGGCAGTTGGGTCATGGCATGTTCAAATACCTCAGGAGATTCAGGCATATTGCGCACGTCTATGCTCACTGCGGCAGAGATGTTCCTATCGGCGAGTGTACTCGCCAATTGCGGCAGCAGAACCACAGGCAAGTTATCGACGCAGTAGAAACCCATATCTTCCAATGCGCGCAAAGCAACAGACTTCCCTGAACCGGAACGGCCGCTGACAATCATCAGCACCATGTGAGTGACTCCCTCTATAGAACCCTATATTCCCGGCCACGCAAGCCGGGCATAGCGAATAAAACGGATGTTTCCCAGTGAATTACGCTGTTTCTGGCGGTAATTCAGTCATGATTTGATAAAGCTCATCATCACTTTGCGCCGCCCGTAAACGACGACACACTGTTTTATCAGCTAATCGTTTGGCTACTAAAGACAAAGTGTGTAAGTGAGTTTTACATTGATCTGCTGGAACCAACAAGGCAAATAATAGATCAACCGGTTGATTATCAATAGCATCGAAAGCAATAGGTTGGTCCAAGCGGATAAATACACCTACAGCGCGCAGTGTATCTTCCTCCAGCTTGCCATGAGGGATCGCGATACCACTACCAATACCTGTACTGCCCATGCGTTCGCGGGTTAACACAGCATCGAAAACGATCTGTGACGGCAGGTTCAGCTGTTTGGCAGCTAACTCGCTGATAATTTCCAAAGCCCGTTTTTTACTTGAGCAATGTACGGAGCTTTTGGTGCACTCGATATTTAATACCGAGCTTAATTGCAATGCTGGATCGTTGATCATCTCATCTTTCACTTAAGCGCTGTTTTACGCCTGATGCCAGCGGAATATTCTTCTCTGCTGGCATCAGGTTGTGTAGCGAGTGTAGAACCTTTGCTGTGTACCGTCATACTTCAAGCTGCATGTGCTTTCCTGCAATTCGAATTATTTAAGGTAGATAACAGCAACAAGGGCCCCTAATGTTGTTTTAGCTTATCTTTATGTTTGTTCAACTGGCGAGCCAGTTTATCAACCAAAATATCAATTGCGGCGTACATATCCTCCTGCTCTGAGCTTGCGTGCAACTCACCCCCATTCACATGCACCGTTGCTTCTGCAATTTGTTTTACTTTTTCGACACTTAAAACCACATACACTTGGTTAATGCGATCAAAATATTGCTCTAGTTTGGCAAATTTAGTGGTAACAAACTCGCGTAATGCTTCGGTTATTTCGACATGATGTCCGGTAATATTGAGTTGCATAGTGTCTTCCTTCTCAGTTCAGGTCAAACCAACTGTTTCCGCTGGTTTGACGGCGGGATGGATAACGACTCTCGGTACTTCGCGACAGTACGCCGCGCCACCATAATGCCTTGTTCGCATAATAGCGTGGTCAGCTTACTGTCACTCAGTGGTTTGGCAGGATTTTCTGCCGCAACCAATTTTTTCACCAGTGCACGGATTGCAGTGGAAGAAGCTTCCCCCCCGCTTTCGGTATTGACGTGACTGGAGAAGAAATACTTCAGCTCGAAAATACCCCGAGGACTGTGCAGGAATTTCTGCGTGGTCACACGGGAAATTGTCGACTCATGCATATCCACGGCTTGGGCTATGTCTGCCAGTACCATGGGTTTCATAAATTCAGGCCCATTCTCAAAAAAGGCCACTTGCTGCTCTACGATGCAGCGCGCCACTTTTAACAGCGTCTCATTGCGGCTTTCAAGGCTTTTTATCAACCATTTTGCTTCTTGCAGATTGCTACGGATAAACTGCCCATCACTGTCATTACGGGTGCTGTTGCCCATTGCCGCGTACTGTTGGTTGATTTTCAGGCGTGGAATGCTATCGGCATTCAGCTCTACCGTCCAGTGTCCTTTGTCTTTACGCACCAGAACGTCCGGTATGACATACTCAGATTCCCCGGTATTGATGGACTGGCCAGGGCGCGGGTCCAGTGATTGAATCAGAGCAATGGCTTCTTTCAGTGTATCTTCTTTTAGCCGACTTAAACGGATCATCGTGCGGAAATCATGGTTGCCTAGCAAATCCAGATAATCACTAATAACCAAGCGCGCTTCGGCCAGATAAGGCGTGTCTTTAGCATATTGCGACAACTGCACCAATAGGCATTCCCGCAAGTTTCGCGCCGCGACACCAATGGGATCAAAGTGTTGTATCCGCTTAAGCACCGCCTCAACTTCATCCAACCCGACGTTTTCATCTCCCATACTTTCCAGAATGTCTTCCAGTGGCACAGTAAGATAACCGGTTTCATCAACCGCATCGACGATAGAAGTCGCAATCGCAGCATCAGTTTCAGAAAAGGGGGTCAAGTCCACTTGCCACATTAAATAGTCTTGTAGCGTTTGGGTGGTTTCCCCTTGATAGACCGGTAGCTCGTCGTCACTGTAATCATTACCCATACCGGATGGTGTGCCTGCGGTGTAAATTTCATCCCAGGTCGCATCCAGTGGTAACTCTTCCGGCATATCTTTTTGTTCCAGCGCTTCGCGGGTATCAAGCGCTTCACTGTCTACCGTTTCTTTTGCATCTATCTCTTCGTGAAGATCGGTTTGCTCAAGCAGGGGGTTACTCTCCAGCGCTAACTGAATCTCCTGCTGGAGCTCTAGCGTAGAAAGCTGCAACAGGCGAATAGCCTGCTGTAGCTGCGGAGTCATTGCCAGTTGTTGGCTGAACTTGAGTTGCAAACCTTGCTTCATAATGCAGTATCAATTTTCCTGGTGGCTAACAAAATCATCAACAGCGTTTCAGAATGAGAAAATTAAAGACGGAACTCTTCACCCAAATAAACACGTTTCACTTGTTCGTCAGCCAAAATTTCCTGTGGTGTTCCGTGAGCGATTAAACGCCCTTGGCTTACAATATAAGCCCGCTCACAAACGTCGAGTGTCTCGCGCACGTTATGGTCGGTAATCAGGACACCGAGGCCACTGTCGCGCAGGTGCTCAATTATTTTTTTGATATCAATAACAGAAATCGGGTCAACCCCAGCAAACGGCTCATCCAGCAGAATAAATTTAGGATTAGCTGCCAGCGCACGGGCGATTTCAACCCGGCGACGTTCACCGCCAGAAAGTGATTGGCCCAGACTGTCACGTAAATGAGTAATATGGAACTCTTCCATTAACTCATCAGCCCGCTCCTGGCGTTGCTCAGATGAGAGGTCTTTACGGATTTCCAGCACCGCCATTAGATTATTAAAGACACTCAGGCGGCGGAAGATTGAAGCTTCTTGCGGTAAGTAGCCAATTCCGCGCAGGGCGCGTTCATGCAGAGGCAAGAGGCTGATATCTTCGTCATCAATCACAATACGCCCGGCGTCACGCTGAACAATGCCGACGACCATATAAAAAGTGGTGGTCTTACCGGCACCGTTCGGCCCAAGTAAACCGACAATCTCACCGGACTTTACTTTCAAGCTGACGTCTTCGACCACTTTACGGCCTTTGTATGCCTTAGCCAGTTTTTCTGCGATTAATGTTGCCATAAATGATTAGTTACTCTTCTTTTGGCCTGAAGCTGCTGGCCCTTTATCTTGTAATTGGGACGGTAATAGCACGGTGGTGACGCGCTTGCCTTTATCACTGAAGGCTTCCATCTGCTGTTTTTTCACCAAATAAGTGATGCGATCACCTTTGATATTGCTATCAAGCTGCTCCAGATAGGCATCACCGGTCAACACGACAAAATCGTTAGCGACTTCGTAACGCAGTTTCTGTCCATGGCCTTTCACGGGCTTACCACTGTCTTGCATCTGATAGAAAGTGACCGGATTACCAAAACCTTCAATGACCATTTTGCTCTGATCACCACCCGGGCGGGTAACCACCACTTTATCAGCTTTAATCTCAATGGTGCCTTGCTTGATAATCACATTATCAGTAAATGTGATGGTATTCGCTGCCATATCTAGCGCTTGTTTGGCTGAGTCAACCTTGACGGGCTGCTCAGTATCACCCGTTAAAGCCAATGCTGGCAGACTGGCGGCCAAAAGTGAGCTGGCAAGCAAAAAATGACGAATTTTATTTTTGGATTTCATAAGAGGTTTTAACCTTTTCAATCAGCTCGGCGGTTTTATCCCGCAAGTTGCCACGCATTTTCATGCCGTTAGAGGTAAATCCAACACCAAAGAGGGTCACTTCATCATCAGAGGAGACATCCTGAGTGATCAAATTAACTTGGGCGTTATCAGTTTTAATTTTTTGTAACTGTGCGTCTGGGGTTAGGCTATCAACCTCAACATGACCATACAAATAAAGCATCTTATCATTGGTCAGCTTGGCACGGTCCGCACGTACTGACCACGTGGCGACGGCATTCTCATCAAACATTGTCATCACTGGCCGGGTAAACCAGGTGAGCTCTTGTTCGCTGAAATTCTGGACTTCTTCCGCCACCAGTTTATAACTCAACTGCCCAACTGGATTAAAAACCACGGTAACAGTATGTTGGCTTTGCGATGAGGGTTCCTGATCATTCGCCACATTTTGTCTACCTTGTTGATTAAAACCGGAAAAATTCCAGCCAATCAAAGCTAAGGCAATCAGTGCTAAGGATATTGTTATCCATAGTCTTGTTTTACTCATATCGACAATCCTTTAGCACCTTCGAGTTTACCTTGGGCTAATAATATCAAATCACATAACTCGCGTACTGCACCGCGCCCGCCCTTGATTTGCGTGACATAATCCGCTTTGGGAATGAGTAATGGATGGGCATCCGCCACGGCGACAGATAAGCCCACTTGCGCCATTACGGGCCAATCAATCAAATCATCACCAATATAAGCAACGTGCTCAGGCAGACATTTTAATGCGGCCAATAACTCATTATAGGCAACCAGCTTATCAGATTGCCCTTGATAAAGGTGGGTAATGCCTAAGGTGTTGGCACGGTCTTCCAGTAATTTAGCATTGCGGCCAGTGATAATTGCCACCTCAATACCCGAGGTTATCAGGCAGCGGATACCATAGCCATCCCGCACATTGAAAGCTTTCAGCTCTTCTCCCTGATTACCCATGTAAATCAGGCCATCGGACATGACACCATCAACATCACAGATCAATAAGCGAATGTTGGCTGCACGTTCCATAACGTTGCTAGCGACTGGGCCATAGCATGTGTCCAGATATACTGTGCTATCCATAATTTACCTTTTATTAAACAACACCGGCTCTCAGCATGTCATGCATATGCACCACACCCAGTAATTGGTCACCATCGGCCACTAATACCGCAGTAATATGACGTGATTCCATCAGGTTGAGCACATCTACTGCCAACAGGTTTGGACGCACCCGAATACCGCCTTTGGTCATCACATCCGCGATTTTCGCGTTATTTAAGTCAATGCCCATATCGAATACCCGGCGCAAATCCCCATCGGTAAAGATACCTTTAATCATCATCAAATCGTCACAGATTACGGTTAAACCCAGATTTTTCCGAGTAATCTCCAGTAATGCATCGCGTAATGAAGCATCAGGGCTGACGTGAGGAATCTCCGCACCGGTGTGCATAATATCGCTGATCCGCAATAATAATTTGCGCCCTAGTGCGCCGCCCGGATGGGAGAGAGCAAAATCTTCCTGAGTGAAGCCCCGCGCCTGCAGCAAAGCCACCGCGAGGGCATCACCCATCACTAATGTGGCGGTGGTGCTGGTGGTCGGGGCCAGCCCCAGTGGGCAAGCTTCTTGCGGCACCTTGATACACAAGTGAATGTCAGCCGCTTTGCCCATGGTGCTTTCTGGGTTGCTGCTCATGCAAATAAGCTGGATTTTCTGGCGTTTGAGGACGGGGATCAACGCCAGAATTTCGTTGGACTCCCCTGAGTTGGAGATGGCGAGCACGATATCTTGCGGCGTGATCATCCCCAAATCGCCATGACTGGCCTCGCCGGGATGGACAAAAAATGATGGGGTGCCGGTGCTGGCGAAAGTCGCAGCAATTTTGCACCCAATATGGCCAGATTTACCCATCCCCATAACGACCACTTTACCGTGGCAGTTAAATATAGCCTCGCAAGCTCGGGAAAAATCGTCATTAATGTATTGATCGAGTTGCGCCAATCCTTCGCGCTCAATCTGTAATACTTGTTTACCCGCCTGTTGAAAATCAACTTTTGGCTGCAAATCAGAAAAAGACATTCTTGGTTCCCGCTCAATGTTGGTAGGCAATATGGGTTAGGCCGCAGCCAAGGGCAGCCAAAATAGCACCGCCAGATACGCGATAAACCCGCATAATAACAGAGCGCCCGCCATATGGCCGATTCGATGTGTACGCCCCAGACAAAGCACAGTAAATATCACACTAACAGCGAGCATGACCCAATAATCTCGCTGAAAAGCCTCGGGGTTGATATCACCCGGAGACAGCAATGCGGGAACGCCTAACACAATGACAATATTAAAGATATTTGAACCGATGATATTGCCAACCGCCATATCATTTTCACCTTTTAACGCGCCGGCGATAAAGGTGGCCAGTTCAGGTAAGCTGGTGCCAATGGCAATGACGGTTAGCCCGATAACTAACTCACTAACACCGGCGACTCTGGCGATGACCGTGGCATTGTCGATAATCATTTTGGCTGACAGTGGCAAAATAATGAATGCCAGCACCAGCCATAATAATGCGACAGTATTACTGCTGTCTTGTGGTAGCTCAGCCAATTGCTCGCGGGTGAGAATATCATTTCCTTGCGAATGGGCCAGGCGTGCGATTTTTAGTATCAGAATAATAAAAGCCACGGCTGCCAATAGCAAAATAACACCATCTCCCCGGCTAAGATGATTATCAGCCAGCAGGAAACCACATAATATCGTTACGACTAACATCAAGGGCAATTCGCGGCGTACAATCTCTGAGCGCACGGTCAGCGGGCGTATTAGGGCGGCACCGCCCACTATCAGCAATAAATTGGTAATATTGGAGCCCAACACGTTCCCGACGGCCATATCTGTTTGGTTATTTAGAGCTGCGGTTACTGATACAATCAGTTCCGGCAGCGAAGTGCCAATGCCGACAATGGTCATCCCAATAATGAGTGGCGGGATACCGAAAGAGCGGGATAACACGGCAGCGCCATAAACTAATCTATCGGCACCGTACACCAATAAAACCAAGCCAATGATTAATAGTGTTATCGCAAGAAACATGCAGAGTCCTTTTTTCGATATAATCCTGAACCATTGGCAGAAGTTGGCTGTCGGTAAATGTGAGTCGATAGGCAACAATGACTAAAAATACATTTTTTATGTTTTTTTTACTTACCCCCTAATTTTGACTGTGAGTGCCAGAAAAGTAAAACGTATGGCAACTTTGGCTACGAAAAAACGTCAATAAGTTGCCAGAATACTTCTCAATTGCGCTCGCTAGCGCCATTTGCTGTAACATTGGCGGTATACTCGTCAGACTTCAAGCTGCGTGTGCGTTGGCTGCTTTCGTTCACCCCAGTCACTTACTTGTGTAAGCTCCTGGGGATTTACTCAGGTTGCCGCCTTCCTGCAACTCGAATTATTTAGAGTATAAATGAGTCATAAAAGGCCTAAGGGACGAATGATAATGAACCAATTGGCGTCGAATTTGATAGAGATCCGTGGGATGAGTTTTACCCGTGGTGAGCGCCCGATATTCGCCGATATCAACATGACAGTCCCGCGCGGCAAGGTTACGGCGATTATGGGGCCTTCGGGGATTGGTAAAACCACTCTGTTGCGCTTGATTGGCGGGCAACTGGCACCCGATACCGGTGAAATCTGGTTTGATGGTGATAATATTCCGGCTCTTTCTCGTCAGCGTTTGTATGATGCGCGCAAGAAAATGAGTATGTTGTTTCAATCGGGTGCGTTATTCACCGATTTAACAGTATTTGAGAATGTGGCTTTCCCATTACGTGAACATAGCCGTTTACCTGAAGAACTGCTGCATAGCACGGTGATGATGAAGTTAGAGGCCGTAGGGTTGCGTGGTGCAGCTAACTTAATGCCCGCTGAGCTTTCTGGCGGTATGGCGCGCCGCGCGGCACTGGCGCGGGCAATCGCCCTTGATCCCGAATTGATTATGTTCGATGAGCCTTTTGTTGGTCAGGACCCTATCACCATGGGCGTACTGGTAAAACTGATTGATGAGCTGAATCATGCACTGGGGGTCACCTGCGTGGTGGTTTCCCACGATGTACCGGAAGTGCTGAGTATTGCTGATTATGCTTATATTGTTGCCGATCAGCATGTGATTGCTGAAGGAACACCTGAGCAACTACAAGCCAATGACGATAAGCGGGTGCGTCAGTTCCTCGATGGTATTGCCGACGGGCCGGTGCCTTTCCGTTTCCCGGCGGGCGATTATAAAACTGAGCTGTTAGGTTAATGGATGGAGTATTCATGTTAGTACAGGCATTGGCGTCTTTAGGCCGCCGGGGCATTAATGTCTGCGCATCCTTTGGTCGCGCGGGTTTAATGCTGTTTAATGCGCTGGTTGGGCGGCCTGAACCGCGAAAACAGTGGCCATTATTGGTCAAGCAACTGTATAGCGTTGGGGTGCAATCCTTACTGATTATCGTGGTTTCCGGCCTATTTATCGGTATGGTTTTGGGCTTGCAGGGCTTTTTAATCCTCACCACATACAGCGCAGAAGCCAGCCTCGGGATGATGGTTTCTTTATCATTACTGCGAGAATTGGGGCCTGTAGTGACGGCGCTGCTGTTTGCTGGCCGTGCCGGTTCTGCCCTGACGGCAGAGATTGGCCTAATGAAAGCGACTGAACAGATTTCTAGTTTGGAAATGATGGCGATTGACCCTCTAAGACGAGTGGTTGCTCCTCGGTTCTGGGCTGGGCTTATCAGTATGCCATTATTGACGGCTATTTTTGTCGCGGTGGGCATCTGGGGTGGCTCCGTGGTTGGTGTTGACTGGAAGGGGATTGATAGCGGTTTCTTCTGGTCTGCAATGCAAAGTGCCGTCGAATGGCGCACAGATTTACTGAATTGCCTGATTAAGAGCCTGGTATTTGCCATTACCGTGACTTGGATTGCGCTGTTCAATGGGTATGATGCGATCCCAACATCTGAGGGGATTAGCCGGGCAACGACCCGTACTGTGGTGCATTCATCACTGGCGGTATTGGGATTAGATTTTGTGCTGACAGCACTGATGTTTGGGAACTGAGTCGATGCAAACGAAGAAAAGTGAAATCTGGGTAGGGGCGTTTATACTGATTGCTATTCTGGCGGTCGTATTCCTCTGCTTGAAAGTGGCAGATATCAAATCAGTGGGTAATCAGCCGACATATCGGATTTATGCTAATTTTGACAATATTGGTGGCCTGAAAAACAATTCGCCAGTCAAAATTGGTGGGGTTGTGGTTGGCCGAGTGGCTGATATTACGCTGGACACCAAAAATTACAGCCCCCTTGTGGCGATAGATATCCAGCAGCGCTATAACCATATCCCGGACACCAGTTCCCTGGCGGTGCGCACTTCCGGTTTATTGGGCGAACAGTTCCTGGCGCTTAACGTCGGTTTTGAAGACCCGGATATGGGCACCAGTATTTTGAAAGATGGCGGCGTCATCCAAGACACTAAATCTGCTTTGGTTCTGGAAGACCTTATCGGTCAGTTCTTGTACAAAAGTGGCGGTGATGGTAATTCTGATGCACCAGCCAGTGAACCGGCTGCGGCACCTGCGGCAGCAAATGGCAGCTTGCCAGCAACTCAACATCCTTAAGAGGGTATCGAATGTTTAAACGTTTACTTATGGTCGCGTTGTTGGTGGTAGCCCCATTGGCTAATGCCGTCGATCAAACTAACCCATACCGTCTGATGGATGAAGCTGCGCAAAGAACCTTTACGCGCCTGAAAAATGAACAAGCTAACATTAAGCAAAATCCCGAATATTTACGCACTATTGTCCGCGAAGAATTATTGCCATTTGTTCAGATTAAATATGCAGGTGCATTGGTGCTGGGCAGCTATTACAAAGCCGCCACTCCGGCACAGCGTGAAGCTTACTTCAATGCATTCAGTCAATATCTGGAACAGGCATATGGCCAAGCATTGGCGCTATATCACGGCCAAACTTACGATGTCGCACCAGATCAGCCATTGGGTGATGCCAATATCGTCGCCATTCGCGTGACCATCCTTGACCCTAATGGCCGCCCACCGGTACGTTTAGATTTCCAGTGGCGGAAAAACAGCCAAACCGGCAATTGGCAGGCGTATGACATGATAGCCGAAGGGGTTAGCATGATCAGCACCAAGCAAAATGAGTGGGCCTCTATTTTGCGTCAAAAAGGTGTTGATGGCCTGACCCAACAGTTGCTCATTGCAGCGAAACAGCCAATAACCTTAGATAAGTAGTGATTATGGCGGATGAACTGAAATGGCAGTCACAACAGGGAACACTGATACTGCAAGGTGAATTGGATCGCGCAACGCTGTTACCCCTATGGCAACAGCGAGAAGCATTGTTGGCCGATAAGACGCGCATTGATGTCAGCCAATTACAGCGTGTTGATTCCTCCGGTCTGGCGCTGTTGGTTCACTTTCGTGAACTGCGCGGCAAGCAGGGTGTCTCATTAGCGATTACCGGTGTCAGCGATCGCTTGTCTACCTTGATTGAACTGTATAATTTGCGGGAAGTCATCCCGGTAGAAACAGTTATCTCGGTAAAAACGGCCAGTATCTAGCGATTAGAATTATGTTAGTGGCCTTTTGTGTCGCCTATTGCTAAAGCAAAAAGCTAAAGTTTTTAAGCCCCTGAGCGTAATAACGAAACAGGGGCTTTTCTTTAGTTTCAGAGAAAGCCGTATTCCACTAATATGTTCAACTGATTACGATCCTCTTAAAATAGAATGAATCTTATGGATACTAACGAAATTAAAGACGTGCTGATGCAAGCATTGGCATTACAAGAAGCGCATGTTACCGGTGATGGTAGCCACTTTCAGGTGATTGCTGTGGGTGAGTTATTTGCCGATATGAGTCGAGTGAAAAAGCAGCAGGCAGTGTATGCGCCGCTGATGGAATATATTGCTGATAACCGCATTCATGCCTTATCCATTAAGGCCTATACGCCGCAAGAGTGGCAGCGGGATCGCAAACTAAACGGTTTTTGATGCTGTTGGCTTCTGAATTGCCTACAGGTTTGTCAGGCAGTTTCTTAAGCGGGCAGTGAATTCGAATTTGCCGATCAGTATTTTGACAACGATCAGTATTTTGACAACCAGTATTTTGACAACAAAGAGTGGTCACAATGGATAAGTTTCGTGTGCAGGGGCGGACTCGCCTAAGCGGTGAAGTCACCATTTCCGGAGCGAAAAACGCAGCATTGCCGATAATGTTCGCGGCGTTATTGGCAGAAGACCCGGTCGAGTTGCAAAATGTCCCAAAGCTAAAAGACATTGATACCACTATTAAATTGTTGAGCCAATTAGGCACCAAAATCGAACGTGATGCTTCCGGCTCCGTTTTTGTTGATGCCAGTGGTGTGGATGAGTTTTGTGCACCTTATGATTTGGTTAAAACCATGCGCGCCTCGATCTGGGCTTTGGGGCCACTGGTTGCTCGCTTTGGTAAAGGGCAGGTTTCTTTACCGGGCGGTTGTGCTATCGGTGCGCGTCCGGTCGATTTGCATATCACCGGTTTGGAACAGTTGGGTGCTGAAATCAAGCTGGAAGAAGGTTACGTTAAAGCTTCCGTCAATGGCCGCCTGAAAGGCGCGCATATCGTGATGGATAAAGTCAGCGTTGGCGCAACAGTGACCATTATGAGTGCAGCAACCTTGGCTGAGGGGACTACAGTCATTGAAAACGCCGCTCGCGAACCAGAAATTGTCGATACAGCGAATTTCCTGAATACGCTGGGCGCTAAAATCACTGGCGCAGGTACTGACCGCATAACCATTGAGGGTGTAGCTCGCTTGGGTGGCGGTGTTTACCGAGTGCTGCCTGACCGTATTGAAACCGGGACTTTCCTGGTTGCAGCGGCTATCTCTGGCGGTAAAGTGGTTTGTCGTCAGACTCGTCCAGATACACTGGATGCAGTATTGGCTAAGCTGCGTGAAGCGGGTGCTGATATTGAAATCGGCGAGGACTGGATAAGCCTGGATATGCATGGCAAACGGCCTAAAGCCATTACCTTGCGGACTGCGCCACACCCTGGTTTCCCAACAGATATGCAGGCTCAGTTCAGTTTATTGAACTTGGTTGCAGAAGGAACCGGTGTTATCACCGAAACAATTTTTGAAAATCGTTTTATGCATGTGCCAGAGCTTATCCGTATGGGCGCACATGCAGAAATCGAGAGCAATACTGTGATTTGCTATGGTGTTGAGCAGTTGTCTGGTGCTCAGGTCATGGCAACCGATTTGCGTGCTTCTGCTAGCTTGGTATTAGCGGGCTGTGTCGCTGATGGGGTGACCATTGTTGACCGTATTTATCATATCGATCGTGGTTACGAAGGTATCGAAGATAAATTACGTGCGTTAGGTGCCAATATTGAGCGTATAAAAGGCGAATAGACTTTTTCAAAAAAACGCTTTTTCTAACCGCCCTATAAAAAATGCCAGCCGGTGAGTGACATCAGGCTGGCATTTTTTTGCGATTTTTTTTGCAATTAATACATCCGATTAGGATATACAGCCCCTATGACAACGGCGCTGGCTGCTGTTCAAGCAGCTCATTTTGATCCAATTCGGTAATAGTAATTTGTGCCGTGATTTGCTGACCATTGCGTAATAATAAGACCGGAATTGTGGTTCCAGGACGAATTTCTGCCACCTGATCCATGGTTTCTATCACGGACGTCGCAGGCTTATTATTAACGCTTAGAATAATATCACCCACTTGCAAGTTAGCATTCGCCGCCGGGCCATTTGGCGATATCTTATTCACCTTAATGCCATGTATTCGGTCGCCATTATTACCGCTAGCATTGAATGGCGGATACTCCTCGCCGGTAATGCCAATATAGCCACGGATCACCCGCCCATCGCGAATCAATTTTTCCATCACTTTGGTGGCAAGTGCGGTTGGAATAGCAAAACCGATGCCTTCCGGGGTTTCCCCATTGCTACTTTTATCAAATGAAAGTGTGTTGATCCCCACCAACTCGCCAAGCGTATTGACCAGCGCTCCCCCGGAATTACCCTGATTAATGGAGGCATCTGTTTGGAGGAAATTCTGTCGGCCAGAAGAACTCAAACCTATACGCCCGGTGGCACTGATAATCCCCTGAGTGACGGTTTGACCAAGATTATAGGGATTGCCAATAGCCAGCACGACATCACCAATATGTGGTGTCCGGTTAATATTAATCGGAATAACCTGTAGGTTGACGGCATCAATTTTCAACACGGCTAAATCAGTCAGATTATCTGAACCGACCAACAAGGCTTCTGAGATACGGCCATTTTGTAATGCAACAATGATTTGTTCTGCATTATTGATGACGTGTTTATTCGTCAGGATATAACCCTTATCATTCATGATCACGCCAGAACCTAAGGTTCGAATGGCTAATCCTTCCTGATTAGGGCTTAGGCTACGGTTATAAACATTAACAACGGCAGGGGCAGCCCTGCGCACAGCTTGGTTATAACTGACCGGGGCCTCTTCATCTACGCTATCACCATTGCCCGAAAAAAAGTGGCCGGGGCTGCGGAGCATAGGTATTGCGACCAGCAAGATACCGGCAACAATTAGCCCCAAAATAATAGAACGCAATAGCTTAAGAAACATGAAGTTTAAGGCATGAATGAATAGGTAACGGGAGAATAGCATGAGTTTGGCGGACACAGCATTGTGCTGTGTCCGATTTTTCAGCAAATTAGCGGATTAACAGATAAATATTCTCTTCACCGCGAACGATATTCAGTGCAATTACAGCAGGTTTCGCTTCAATAGCTTTGCGTAACTCGGCGATATCTTTCACTCGCACACGGTTTACGGCAATAATCACATCGTCTTTCTGCAAGCCCGATTGCGCTGCCGGTGAGCCTTTGGTTACGTTCTCAACTTTGACACCCTTGCTGCCACCTTTGATTTCGCCATTGCTCAGTGATGCGCCTTGCAATGAAGGTGATAAGGTATCTGCACTGGTCGATGTTGGGCTGCTGTTCTCCAACGTTACAGCCACTTCAAGCGGTTTGCCATCACGCAATAAACCGACTTTAACGGTTTTGCCCGGCCCGGTGGTGCCTACTTTGGCGCGTAACTCAGCAAAGCTGCTAATGGGTTTGCCATCCACGGAAACTAACACGTCGCCTGCTTTGATACCGGCTTTAGAGGCCGCTGATTTTGGCAGCACTTCACTGACAAAAGCACCGCGCTGCGCATCAATATTAAAGGCTTTCGCCATATCAGCGGTCATTTCGCTGCCACGAATACCCAACAGGCCGCGTTTCACTTCGCCAAATTCAATTAACTGTTGGCTGAGGTTTTGCGCCATATTACTTGGAATGGCAAAGCCGATACCGATGTTACCGCCCCCCGGTGCCAGAATTGCGGTGTTAATCCCAATCAATTCGCCATTCAGGTTGACCAGCGCACCACCCGAGTTGCCTCGGTTGATAGAGGCGTCGGTCTGGATAAAGTTTTCTAACCCTTCCAGATTCAAACCACTGCGGCCAAGTGCGGAAATGATACCGGAGGTCGCGGTCTGGCCGAGGCCAAATGGGTTGCCCACAGCGACGGCAAAATCACCGACTCGCAGGTTATCGGAATCTGCAATTTTAATCGCCGTCAGATTTTTGGCGTCAGTTATCTGCAATAAAGCGATATCAGTTTGTTCATCACGGCCCAGCAATTTGGCATCATATTCACGGCCATCATTGAGCTGAACACGAATTTTATCCGCGTTATTGATTACGTGGTTATTGGTCAGCACATAACCTTTTTCCGCGTTAATGATGACGCCAGATCCCAGCCCTTCAAATGGGCGGTTACTCTCTTTGCCGGTTGGCGCATTTGGGCCAAAGAAGAATTTGAATTCTTCCGGCAAACGTTGCTGCTGTACCTGTGTGCCAGAGACATGGACGCTGACGACCGCGGGCAACACTTTCTCCAGCATAGGTGCCAAACTTGGGACTGATTGCCCGGCAACGGCCGCCGGAAGAGCTGCTGCGTTTACCATAGGAACAGATGCGAGACCTAAGCCGACACTCATTGCCAGCGCACTAAGAAATAATGACTTTTTCTTCATTGATTTAAACTCTCTCAATACCTAACGGTGAATGAATAGGGTAGATGGCTACTACAGGCCCGGTGTAAATTCAGACTCTGAATGAGCTAAAAAATTCACTTATTTCAAAAGGCTATTGCTGTTCTAAAAATAAGCACCCTAAGATGTCACTTGATATAGGGGTTAGCGTAAAGCAATTCAAGGAGAGGTAGGTATAGAAGTGTAAATGTGCTGACCGCGGCGATGTGCGCCGCAGTCAGCTTGATATGCCCGTCATACTTCAAGCTGCATGTGCGTTGGTTAAACTCAATAACCCGAATCACTTACGACAGTAAGCTTATCGGAGTTAATGAGCCTCATCCCTGAGACTCACCCAGCGGGCAGCATAAATGCTGTTCAAATCGCTTCCCGACCGATTTGTATCTCGCTTGCCGCCTTCCTGCAACTCGAATTATTTAGGGCATAGATAGAAGTTTAGCTTAGTCCCGGGTCTGATGTTCCGGACGCAGTAAACCGGATGCCCCTTCGGAGTAGTCACGAGGTGGCATTTTGACCGGTGCCTGATCATTATCTGCTTCAGATTCTGTCAGACGGTAGCGGAACGGATTATCTTGCATTGGCAAGTCTGGCAACAAGTTATTGGAGCTTTTCGCCATATGCTGATAAAGCTGGCGATAGTCGCGAGCCATGTTATCGAGCAACTCGGCACTGCGGGCAAAATGCCCAACCAGTTCCTGACGATATTCTTCCAGATCTGATTTACTTTTCTCCAGCTCATTTTGCAGCACTTGCTGCTGACGCAATTTACGATTGCCAAAGCGCATAGCCACCGCGCCAATCACAATACCAACAACCAACCCAATAAGCGCATACTCCCAGGTCATAATGACTCCTTTTTTGACTTCATTGTTCAGCAGGGCTTTTTCACTTAATAATACCCACTATAACCGTTAACCTTGTCTGAGTGGAATCCTGATGCAACATTGCCTATGGTTATCAGGCTTTTTCCGCAGTAGCAGAGTCGGTAAATGCTGCGATTACCCGATAAATCAGCAAGAAAGTACCGCGAAAAGTAGATAACTATTTTATCAGAGATTATTTTTATCAGGGATTATTGATAAACATGCAACCGAGTTCACCTATAGCACTTTACCAGCAAGCAATTGATGCTGGCGACTATCAATCTGATGACGTCCAGCGGCGTACTGTCGCACGGCTGGACACTCTTTATCAGGAATTGAATCAACGCCAAAGCACGCCTGCGGTCAATGTAGGTATCCGAGGGCGTTTGAGCCGCTTACTGGGCCGGGGCGCGTCAAAAACGCCAATACGCCCAGCTCAGGGCTTATATATGTGGGGCGGTGTCGGGCGGGGTAAAACTTGGCTGATGGATATGTTTTTCCACAGCTTGCCGGGTGAACGTAAGCTCCGCCTGCATTTCCACCGTTTTATGTTGCGGGTGCATCAAGAGCTAACAACATTGCAAGGTCATGAAAATCCATTAGAAATTATTGCTGATGGTTTCAAGGCTCAAACTGATGTGCTGTGTTTTGATGAATTTTTTGTTTCGGATATTACTGATGCCATGCTGCTGGCGACATTGCTGGAAGCATTGTTTGCCCGTGGGATCACACTGGTTGCGACGTCCAATATTCCACCGGACGATTTGTATCGTAACGGTTTGCAGCGCGCTCGCTTCTTGCCGGCGATTGAGCTTATTAAGCAATATTGCGATGTAATGAATGTCGATGCTGGTATTGATTACCGCCTGCGCACATTAACTCAGGCTAATCTCTACCTGACACCGCTTAACCCGCAGACTGAACAGGCGATGGAGGATATTTTCGTCAAACTTGCGGGGAAAGAGGGCGAAAAATCCCCGATACTGGAAGTTAATCACCGGCCTTTACCGGCGATTTGCTCGGCGCAAGGCGTTCTGGCAGTTGATTTTCATACACTGTGTGAAGAAGCACGCAGCCAACTGGATTACATCGCGCTCTCTAAACTCTATCACACCGTATTACTGCATAATGTCCATAAGATGGCGACGCGGGATGAAAACACCGCCCGGCGTTTTCTGGCATTAGTTGATGAGTTTTATGAGCGGCGGGTGAAATTGATCATTGCAGCAGAGGCTTCAATGTTCGAAATCTATTGTGGTGAAAGGCTTAAATTTGAATATCAGCGCTGTTTATCACGATTACAAGAGATGCAAAGTGAAGAGTATCTCTCTTTACCGCACCTGCCGTAAGCGCATTTGTGGTAAAAGCTATCTGCGTCTCAGTTATTCACTTTATAGGCATTAAAATGCTATTCTGTGGTGGGCGATTATTCTTCGCCCTAACTTAACATGTTTAATTTATACCTTTCTCGCCAAAAACAGTTCGATCTTTGACGTCGACTTCTCTATAATCTTGCGACCCCACGTTACAACAAAGTTTTTTTCCCAGAACTTTGTATAGTGCCAGCATTGGCTATTCGAAGGGGTAGGTTTGCTGGACTGATGGTCGTGTGAGCCTCAACTGTTTTTGAACGTTTGGGTGTTCACCAACGTGTAACTTATTAATTGGGTAAGCTTTTATAATGAAAACTTTCACAGCTAAACCAGAAACTGTAAAACGCGACTGGTATGTTGTTGACGCGAATGGTAAGACCTTGGGTCGCCTCGCTACTGAACTGGCTAGTCGCTTACGCGGCAAGCATAAAGCGGAATACACCCCGCACGTTGATACTGGTGATTACATCATCGTTCTGAACGCAGAAAAAGTTGCCGTAACCGGTAACAAGCGTACAGACAAGATTTATTACCGTCACACCGGTCACATCGGTGGTATCAAACAAGCGACCTTTGAAGAGATGATTGCCCGCAGTCCTGAGCGTGTGATTGAAATCGCGGTTAAAGGCATGCTGCCGAAGGGTCCGCTGGGCCGTGCAATGTATCGTAAACTTAAAGTTTATGCAGGTACTGAGCACAATCATGCGGCACAGCAACCGCAAGTTCTGGACATTTAATCGGGATTATGGCAATGGCTGAAAATCAATACTACGGCACTGGTCGCCGCAAAAGTTCTGCTGCACGCGTTTTTCTTAAGCCGGGTAGCGGTAAAATCGTTATTAACCAACGTAGCCTTGAAGTTTACTTCGGTCGTGAAACTGCCCGTATGGTAGTGAATCAACCGTTGGAACTGGTAGACATGGTTACCAAGTTTGACATGTACATCACTGTTAAAGGTGGTGGTATTTCAGGTCAGGCTGGCGCTATCCGTCACGGTATCACCCGTGCACTGATGGAATATGACGAATCTCTGCGTGGTGAACTGCGTAAAGCTGGCTTCGTAACGCGTGATGCGCGTGAAGTTGAGCGTAAGAAAGTGGGTCTGCGTAAAGCACGTCGTCGTCCACAGTTCTCCAAACGTTAATTTTTTGCCTTTACGGCATCAGATTAATGGTAAAAACCCGGTGTCTCACCGGGTTTTTTTATTTGTTTTAAGCCAGATCAATCGCTAAAAGTACCCTTCCGCTATTTTATTCATTATATTTTTGCCGCTAACCCGTTGTCAGATAGACAATTGTTCATGAAATCGCAGCACCATCCCCACAAAACATGCAAAATCTGGTAAACTATCACTCACTTTTGTGCCTGTTCGGCGAACTGTTGGCGTCCGTGTATCTCCCTGGCTGAATTATTTTCTCGACCAAGGCTTATTTACGGCAGCAACGACCATGATTGCGAACCGGCTGTAAAACGACTCAGGATAGCAACGTCACCGTGGGCTATTCGCATTGTTTTTTCTAGATAATCTTGGAGGTTTTCATGGCTGTCGCTGCCAACAAACGTTCGGTAATGACGCTGTTTTCCGGCCCGACCGACATTTTTAGCCATCAAGTACGCATCGTACTGGCGGAGAAAGGTGTCAGTGTTGAGATTGAGCAGGTTGAAGCTGATAATCTGCCGCAGGATCTGATTGACCTCAATCCCTACCAGACCGTCCCTACTTTGGTTGATCGCGAGCTGACGCTGTATGAATCCCGCATCATCATGGAGTATCTGGATGAGCGTTTTCCTCACCCGCCATTGATGCCGGTCTACCCTGTAGCACGCGGTAGCAGCCGTTTGATGATGAACCGCATTGAGCAGGATTGGTATTCACTACTGGCGAAAATTCAGAAAGGCAATGCGCAAGAAGCGGATGCTGCTCGTAAACAATTACGTGAAGAACTGCTGACTATTGCACCAGTGTTTAATGAAATGCCTTTCTTTATGAGTGAAGAGTTCAGTCTGGTCGATTGTTATCTGGCTCCTCTGCTGTGGCGTTTACCAGAATTAGGTATTGAATTCACTGGCGCAGGTTCTAAAGAGCTGAAAGGCTATATGACACGTGTGTTTGAGCGTGATGCATTCCTGGCTTCTTTGACTGAAGCTGAACGTGAAATGCGCCTGCAAACCCGGGGTTAATTTTATGGCGACGTCTGGTATGACTCCGCGCCGTCCTTACTTGTTGCGCGCATTCTATGAGTGGTTGATTGATAATCAACTGACTCCACATCTGGTTGTGGATGTTACCCGGCCGGGTGTTTCGGTGCCAATGGAGTTTGCCCGTGATGGGCAAATTGTATTGAATGTGGCACCGCGTGCAGTAGGGAATCTGGAATTGGGCAATGAGGAAGTGAGTTTCAATGCCCGTTTTGGTGGTATTCCCCGCGAAGTGACTGTCCCTATGGGGGCGGTGATGGCAATCTATGCGCGTGAAAATGGTTCCGGCACTATGTTTGAACCTGAAGAAGCTTACGATTCTGATGCTGATGGCAATTTTGTCGGCATGGAAGAAGATAACGAGGCTGCGCCGACGGAAAACTTGATGTTGGTAACGGATGAGACTCAAGTGCCTCACGGCGAGGATAACTCACCGGATGATGAGCCGCCGCAACCGCCACGCAGTGGTGGCCGCCCAGCATTGCGGGTTGTTAAGTAGTCTTTTTTATTTCTCGAGCAAATGTATAATCAGGGCGGCTTTGGCCGCCCTGATTATTTCTGCCAATTATATTGGTCATAGCCAAAATTAAGATAACTTTTTCAGCTCGGCCAGGCAGCTATCACGTTGGCTCATCATGTCACTATTTCTGATGGTTGACAGGGTGTGAGTAGCGCGTTGCTGGAAATTGGCTTTCGCCGCGCTATCTTTAACCTCGGCTGGCGCAGTACAAATCTCTGACAAAGTGAGAGTCTTACTGTTGCTTACTGCTTTGAGTACCGCGGCTGGGTTATAAATTAGCGCGGAGGATAGGGCAGATTTCACCCCCGCAGTGAAACTCGCGTTGC
Source organism: Yersinia rochesterensis (assembly GCF_003600645.1). Lineage (NCBI taxonomy): Bacteria > Pseudomonadati > Pseudomonadota > Gammaproteobacteria > Enterobacterales > Yersiniaceae > Yersinia > Yersinia rochesterensis. Next base: position 3,844,244 of record NZ_CP032482.1, on the reverse strand, counting down.
CGGCATCTGCTAATTTAGGAGCCATGGCAATCCAGTTATCATCACCCAGCTTGATATTATTCTCTACAGCAGGTAATTGCCCCGCTTTTGCTAATTCAGCCACCACTGCACGAGCACCTCGCGCCTCAATATTGTAGCCAACTTCTTGATAATTAAGTGACATCGCTAATGCGCTGCTGCTAATAGCCAGCAAGCCGCCAGCAATGAAAAGTAAGTGAGATTTCATAACAGATGATCCTTTCTTTAAAACAAGGCGTAACAACATAATATGCAGACCAGTGAAATTGGCTCATAAAGTATTAATCAATATGAACTCGGCCTTTACTATAGCGCTTTAGGTATAAAATGTTGAAAATAAGGTTGCTGAGATTGTTACAAAATCTTGAGTAAGTGGGGATATGCAGTAGAAAATAGCAATAAAAAGGGGCTGGATAACCAGCCCCTGATTTCTTTGAGTCTATATTGGGATCAAACTTCCAGATAATTCATAATACCTTCAGCCGCTTTGCGGCCTTCAGCAATGGCAGTTACCACCAAATCAGAGCCACGGACAATATCGCCACCGGCAAAGATTTTTGGGTTACTGGTCTGGAAGGCGTTATCCGTGCGCTCTGGTGCTACCACACGGCCTTGTTTATCCAATGCCACGTCGTGAGCCGCCAACCATTCCATGCTGTGTGGACGGAAGCCAAACGCCATCACCACGGCATCTGCGGGCAGAATATGTTCTGAACCTGGGATCTGCTCAGCCACACTACGGCCTTGTGCATCTGGAGCGCCCAGTTGAGTGCGAACCATTTTCACACCACAAACTTTGCCGTTACTGTTCACTTCGATGCTCAAAGGTTGCAGGTTGAATTTAAATTCGACCCCTTCCTCGCGGGCATTTTTCACTTCCCGCTTGGAACCCGGCATGTTGGCTTCATCACGGCGATAGGCGCAAACCACGTCGGTAGCCCCTTGGCGAATGGAGGAGCGCACGCAGTCCATCGCGGTATCACCGCCACCCAGCACCACCACGCGTTTACCTTGCATGTTGATATAGGGTTCGTGAGGTGCAGCCTCATAGCCCATTAACTGTTTTGTATTGGCGATCAGGAATGGCAGCGCATCATACACACCGGATGCATCTTCGTTTTCCAAGCCACCGCGCATGGATTGGTAAGTGCCCACACCGAGGAACACCGCGTCATATTCTTGCAGCAGCGCATCCATGGTGATGTCTTTGCCAACTTCAGTATTCAGTTGGAATTCAATGCCCATCTCGGAGAAAATTTTGCGGCGCTTTATCATCACTTCTTTTTCCAGCTTAAAAGCCGGAATACCAAAGGTGAGCAAGCCGCCAATCTCTGGGTGGCGGTCAAATACCACTGCTTGTACGCCATTACGCGCGAGCACATCAGCACAGGCTAGCCCGGCAGGGCCAGCGCCAATCACCGCCACACGTTTACCGGTGGGGTGAACATGGGACATATCCGGCTTCCAGCCCATTTCAATGGCTTTATCACTGATATAGCGCTCGATGTTGCCGATAGTGACCGCGCCAAACTCGTCATTCAGGGTACAAGACCCTTCACACAAGCGGTCTTGCGGGCACACACGGCCACAGACTTCCGGCAAGCTGTTGGTCTGGTGAGCTAAGTCTGCCGCTTCCATAATTCGCCCTTCGTTGGCCAGTTTCAGCCAGTTAGGGATGTAGTTATGAACCGGGCATTTCCATTCACAGTAGGGATTGCCACACGACAAACAGCGGTCTGCCTGTGCTTTCGCCTGTGTTTCCGAGAATGGCTCGTAAATCTCAACAAATTCAATTTTGCGGATCTTCAGCGGCTTTTTCGGCGGATCTACGCGCTGTAGGTCGATAAACTGATAAACATTCTGACTCATTTCAACCTCTTACTGCGCTTGAACCCGCAGCTCAGCTGCGGAACGGCTACGGTGACCCAACAGTGCTTTCACATCGCTGGATTTCGGTTTAACCAAAGCAAACTTGGTCACCCATTCCGGCCAGTTAGCCAGAATTTCTTCACCACGGCTAGAACCCGTCAACTGAACATGTTCAGTGATCAGGCCGCGCAGATGCTCTTCATGGATTGCCAGTTGGTCGACGTCGAGCACTTCGACCAGCTCAGGGTTAACGCGTTTACGGAATTCACCATCTTCATCAAGGACATAAGCGAAACCACCCGTCATCCCGGCCCCGAAGTTAATCCCGGTACGGCCCAGTACGCAGACAATCCCGCCTGTCATATATTCACAACCATTATCACCGATACCTTCAACGACAGTAATCGCACCGGAGTTACGCACGGCAAAACGCTCACCGGCTCGACCCGCGGCGAACAATTTGCCGCCAGTGGCGCCATACAGACAGGTATTGCCGACAATGCTGGCTTCATGACTGCGGAAGTTGGAACCCACAGGCGGGCGCACTGCGATGCGGCCACCGGCCATGCCTTTACCGACATAATCGTTGGCATCGCCCGTCAGGGTTAGCTCGACGCCGCCCGCATTCCACACCCCGAAGCTCTGACCGGCAGTGCCGGAGAAGTAAGCTTTGATAGGGTCAGTTGCCAGGCCTTGGTCGCCATGTTTAGTGGCAATCGCGCCGGACAACGCCGCGCCCACTGAGCGGTCGGTGTTGCGAATATCAAAGTAAAACGTCTTGCTGTGTTTCGCTTCAATGTGCGGTTCAGCTTGTGCCAGCAACTCTTTGTTCAATAAGCCTTTATCAAACGGAGGGTTACTTTCAGTGCAATACAGTGCTTTACCCGGATGTGGCGTAGCTGTTTTCAGCATTGGCGACAAATCCAACTTGTTCTGTTTGGCGGAGATGCCATCAAGTTCCAGCAGCATGTCAGTACGGCCAATCAAATCAACCAGTTGGCTAACACCCAGCTCCGCCATGATTTCACGGGTTTCACGGGCGATAAACTGGAAGTAGTTCACTACACGTTCAGGTAGGCCGTGATAATGGTCACGACGCAATTTCTCATCTTGGGTGGCTACACCAGTGGCGCAGTTATTCAGGTGGCAAATGCGTAAGTATTTACAACCCAGTGCTACCATAGGGCCAGTACCGAAGCCGAAGCTTTCCGCACCCAAAATTGCCGCTTTAACAATGTCGACGCCGGTTTTCAGGCCGCCATCCACTTGCAGACGGATTTTATGGCGCAGGCCATTAGCAACCAGTGCTTGCTGAGTTTCCACCAGCCCCAGTTCCCACGGGCAACCGGCATATTTCACCGAAGAAAGTGGGCTTGCGCCAGTACCGCCGTCGTAACCGGCGATGGTGATCAAATCGGCATAAGCTTTCGCCACACCGGTGGCAATGGTGCCGACGCCCGGCTCAGAAACCAGTTTCACTGAAATCAGGGCTTTCGGATTGACCTGTTTCAAATCGAAAATCAGCTGTGCTAAGTCTTCGATTGAGTAAATATCATGGTGCGGCGGTGGGGAAATTAAGGTTACACCCGGCACCGAGTAGCGCAGTTTGGCGATATACGGCGTGACTTTATCACCCGGTAATTGGCCACCTTCGCCCGGTTTTGCTCCTTGCGCCACTTTGATCTGGATAACATCAGCATTCACCAGATACGCCGGTGTCACACCGAAACGGCCAGAAGCCACCTGCTTGATACGGGACACTTTATTGGTGCCGTAACGCGCAGGGTCTTCACCGCCTTCACCGGAGTTAGAGAACCCGCCGAGGCTGTTCATGGCGATGGCGAGTGATTCATGGGCTTCCGGGCTGAGTGCGCCGATGGACATGGCGGCAGTATCAAAGCGCTGGAACAGAGATTCAGCCGGTTCAACTTGATCGACTGGGATCGGGGTGCCTTGCGGTTTGATGGCCAGCAGATCGCGCAATGTGGCAACCGGGCGCTCATTCACCAGCTTGGCATAAACCTGATAATCACTGTATTCGCCGCTGTGAACCGCGGTTTGTAAGGTGCTGACCACATCCGGGTTATACGCATGGTATTCGCCGTTGTGGACAAATTTCAGTAATCCGCCCTGATCCAGCGGCTTGCGTTTCAGCCAGGCGCGTTTGGACAGATTCTGTAAATCCTGTTGGAAATCACTGAAACTGGCCCCGCCAATACGGCTAACCACACCTTGGAAGCATAGGTCGGACAGGTCGCGGTGCAAGCCAACAGCTTCAAACAGTTTGGCGCAGCGGTAGGAGGCGACGGTTGAAATGCCCATTTTGGACATGATTTTGTACAGCCCTTTATTGATGCCGTTGCGATAGTTGAGCATCACATCGCGATACTTTTTATCAATCGCCTGGCTATCAACTAATTTAGCCAATGATTCATAAGCTAAATAAGGGTAAATCGCGGTCGCACCAAAACCGAGCAACACTGCAAAGTGGTGCGGGTCACGGGCGCTGGCGGTTTCAACAATAATGTTGGCGTCGCAGCGCAGATTTTTTTCGACTAAGCGAGTTTGGATCGCGCCGACAGCCATCGGGGCCGGTACCGGCAGGCGGTCAGGGGCGATAGCACGGTCTGACAGCACCAACATCACGGCACCATCACGCACTTTGCGCTCAGCCTCTTCGCACAAGGCCAGCACCGCTTGTTCCAAATCTGTCTCCGCCGGGTTAAAGGTCAGATCCAGCCGATCAGCGCGGTAATGTTCCCCTTCCAAGGTGGTTAATTGTTGGAAATCGGAGAACAGCAAAATAGGCGATTTAAAGCTCAGACGGTGCGCCTGACCTTCGGCTTCGCAAAATACGTTCATTTCACGACCAATACTGGTCGCCAGTGACATAACATGCGCTTCACGCAGCGGATCGATTGGCGGGTTGGTGACCTGCGCAAACTGCTGGCGGAAGTAATCGTAAATAATACGCGGGCCGCTGGAAAGCACGGCAAACGGGGTGTCATCACCCATTGAACCAGTGGCTTCCTGACCAATTTCACCCAATACGCGGATGACTTGATCCAGCTCTTCGCTACTGTAACCAAACTGCTTTTGATAGGTTTCCAGTGTCGAATCATCTAACTGGCGGCTACCCACCTGATCTTCCGGCAGATCTTCAAACGGCACCAAGCGCTTAACGTTCTTTTCCATCCACTCTTTATAGGGGTGGCGGCTTTTCAGGTCGTTATCAGTTTCGGCGGAATGCAGAATTTTACCGCTGCGGGTGTCAATCACCATCAGTTCACCGGGGCCGACACGGCCTTTTTCGATCACTTCATCGGGCTGGTAATCCCAGATACCGACTTCAGAGGCGCAGGTGATGAGTTTATCTTTGGTGATGACATAGCGCGCAGGGCGTAGGCCATTACGGTCGAGGTTACAGGCGGCGTAGCGGCCATCTGACATTACAATCCCGGCAGGGCCATCCCATGGCTCCATATGCATGGAGTTGAAGTCAAAGAAAGCGCGCAGGTCGGTATCCATATCCGGGTTATTCTGCCAGGCCGGCGGCACTAACAGACGCATAGCACGGATCAAATCCATCCCGCCGCTGAGGAACAGTTCCAGCATGTTATCCAGTGAACTGGAGTCCGAGCCGGTCTCATTGACGAAAGGGGCCGCATCCTGCAAGTCCGGAATTAATGGCGTTTTAAATTTGTAGGCACGTGCTTTGGCCCATTGGCGGTTACCGGCGATGGTGTTGATTTCGCCGTTGTGCGCCAGATAGCGGAACGGCTGAGCCAGTGGCCAGCGCGGCACGGTGTTAGTCGAGAAGCGCTGGTGGAACAGGCAAATAGCCGATTCCATGCGCAGGTCAGCCAAATCCAGATAAAAGCGCGGCAGATCCGTAGGCATACATAAGCCTTTATAGATCGTGACCAAGTTAGAGAAACTACAAACGTAGAAGTCTTTGTCGTTGGTAATGCGCTTCTCAATACGGCGACGCGCTACAAACAGGCGGCGTTCCATATCACGTGGACGCCAGCCAGCAGGGGCGTTCACAAAAATTTGTTCAATCCGAGGCAGGGAGGAGAGAGCGATTTCACCAAGAACATCCGGGTTGGTCGGCACTTCACGCCAGCCGATAATCGACAGCGTTTCATTTTGCAATTCTTCTTCTACAATGCGGCGGCTTGCCTTGGCGAGTTCTTCGTCCTGACTGAGAAACATCATGCCGACGGCATAGTTTTTGGCCAAACGCCATCCGCGTTCTTCAGCGACCATCCGGAAAAAACGATCCGGTTTTTGTAATAGCAGACCACAACCGTCGCCGGTCTTGCCATCAGCAAGGATCGCGCCACGGTGTTGCATTCGGGCCAGTGCGTGTATCGCGGTACGCACCACCTTATGGCTAGGTTCGCCTTCTATGTGGGCGATTAGGCCGAAACCACAGTTGTCCCTCTCAAGGGATTTATCGTACAACATATCAGTGAACCTCCCCAGGCTCTGCGAGACTCTCACAAACCGACTCCAGAAGGACATATTGGCATCAGGCGGGGTGGGCTGACAGCCGCATATTTCGCGACAAATCTGCTTTTCCGCCCTCCGGCAATGGCCTCTTGTGACGGTTCTCACAAGTGGTATAAGACTTGTTTTAAGAGGGAGTCTTAAATTACTGCATAATTATGACTAGACGTTTGCCCGTCCAGAAAGCTTCCAGCGGACTTCCAACTTAGCGAGAAAGAATACTCAGGTCAAATATAGGCTTAAGATATATCGTTAATGTAATAATAGGGTTTATCGTAATGATAAATATAAATTTATTGGTGTTTTTTCCCTGCTCAATGCACCATGAGGTAGATACTAAAGTGTGAGCTGTCTCACTATAGTGCAATCGACAAATCGCTGCACCATGCTAGTGCTGGTGGGGATTGCGGAATGATAAACTGGATTTAATATATTTTCTGGTGTTTAAAACTATTTTTCATTGAATTGTAACAGAAGCGCTAAGGGCTTGGTGGAAATAAGAAAATTTAATCATCGGTCAAGTGATTTTATTTGCATTTATAGTGAATGGTTATGCGAAGCTGCACCCAAGGGCTTGGGAGTTGATCTCTGTCATCGCGAATGATATCGCTAGCGGGTAGCCTAAAGCTCTTTTTTGACAGGCAGTGCCAAGATTATGCAGTTGCAGCGATTAGTCAATATGTTTGGTGCGGATTTACAGCGCCGCTATGGTGAAAAAATTCATAAACTCACGCTACACGGCGGGTTTAGCTGCCCTAATCGTGATGGAACTCTGGGGCGCGGCGGCTGCACTTTTTGCAATGTGGCCTCATTTGCTGACGAACAAATGCAGCAGCAGGGCATTGCACAGCAATTAGCGGAACAGGCCAAAAAAGCCAATCGGGCAAAACGCTACCTGGCCTACTTCCAGGCCTATACCAGTACTTATGCAGAGGTCAATGCGCTGGCGGCGATGTATGAGCAAGCTTTGGCTGAAGCTGACATTGTCGGTTTGTGTGTCGGCACTCGGCCCGATTGTGTGCCGGACGCGGTGTTGGATTTATTGAGTGGTTATCATCAGCAAGGTTATGAGGTTTGGTTGGAGTTGGGGCTACAAACCGCGAATGATAAAACCCTCAAACGTATTAATCGTGGCCATGATTTTGCTTGTTACCAGCAAACTGCCCGCCGTGCTCGTGCTCGAGGGCTGAAAGTGTGCTGCCATTTAATTGTTGGCTTGCCCGGTGAGAATCAGGCGCAGTGCATGGAAACGCTGGAGAAAGTGGTGGCAACCGGTGTCGATGGGATAAAACTGCACCCGCTGCATATCGTGGAGGGCAGTATCATGGCCAAAGCTTGGCGGGCGGGGCGTTTGCCCGAACTGGCACTGGAAGATTATGTGCTTACCGCCGGTGAAATGATCCGCCATACCCCCGCCGAAATTGTCTACCACCGGATTTCTGCCAGTGCCCGCAGGCCAACCCTGCTTGCGCCATTGTGGTGCGCGAACCGCTGGACGGGTATGAATGAGTTGAATAATTATATGCTGGCCCATGGCGGGCAAGCCTCTGCGCGGTGATCGGCTACTGCGCATCGTCATACTGGGATTGTGCAGTGCTCACAAAATGCATGCATTTTGAACGCCCTTTAGGGCGGCCCGCAGGGGAGCGTAGCGAATAAAATCCTCACGTACTACGTGTACGCTCCGGTTTTTCCGCGCTGTACGCACTCAGTCTGACTTAGCTCGCTACGCCGTAATTTTTTACCGCCCACCTTGTTTCTCACACAATACCTCATTGTGATTTGCAATCTTTTCCACACTTCTGAGGAAGCCATCTTATCTCAGCCCAGTTTTGCGGTATGATTTATCAGATAAACACAGACAGGGGTTGCTATGAAGCAAATCAGGGTATTAGCCCAGTACTACGTTGATTTAATGGTTAAGTTAGGGCTGGTTCGCTTCTCACTGCTACTGGCATCTGTGCTGGTGTTGCTGGCCATGGTGGTTCAGATGGCGGTGACCTTTGTATTGAGTGGCTCGGTGGAAACCCTCGATCTGGTGCGTTCCATTTTCTTTGGTTTGCTGATAACCCCATGGGCAGTGTATTTCCTGTCGGTGGTGGTTGAACAACTGGAAGAGTCGCGCCAGCGTTTATCGCGGTTGGTGGATAAGCTTGAAGTGATGCGTTATCGCGATTTAGAGCTAAATAAACAACTGACGGAGAATATTGCTCAACTTAATCAGGAAATCGTCGAGCGTGAGAAAGCAGAGAAAGCGCATCTGCAAGTGGTCGACAAACTGAAAGAAGAGATGGGCCACCGTGAACAGGCGCAGATTGAGTTAGGTCAGCAGTCGGCCTTATTGCGCTCTTTTTTGGATGCTTCACCGGATTTGGTTTATTACCGTAACGAAGATAATGAGTTCTCCGGCTGCAACCGGGCAATGGAATTGCTGACCGGTAAAAGTGAGAAGCAATTGGTCGGGCTGACCCCTAAAGAGGTTTATGCGCCGGATATTGCTGAGAAAGTCATGGAAACCGATGAGAAAGTTTTCCGCCACAACGTTTCGCTAACCTATGAGCAGTGGTTGGTGTACCCCGATGGCCGCAAAGCCTGCTTTGAATTGCGTAAAGTGCCGTTTTACGACCGCGTCGGTAAGCGGCACGGGTTAATGGGCTTTGGGCGCGATATAACTGAGCGTAAGCGCTATCAGGACGCGCTGGAGAACGCCAGTAGGGATAAGACGACTTTCATCTCAACTATCAGCCACGAGCTGCGTACGCCGCTTAATGGCATCGTGGGCCTGAGCCGCATCTTGTTAGATACCGAATTAGATAGCGAGCAATTAAAGTACCTGAAAACCATTCACGTCAGTGCTATTACCCTCGGGAATATCTTCAACGATATCATTGAGATGGATAAGTTGGAGCGCCGTAAAGTTCAGCTTGATAATCAACCGATTGATTTTACTGGGTTTATGGCGGATTTAGAAAACCTTTCTGGCCTGTTGGTGCAGCCAAAAGGGCTGAAGTTCATTATGGAACCGCAGTTACCATTGCCGGAGAAAATCATTACCGATGGCACCCGCTTGCGCCAAATTCTGTGGAATTTGATTGGCAACGCGGTGAAGTTTACCCAGCAAGGCGAAATTGTGGTACGGGTGCGGCGGGAAGGCACTGACCGCTTGATTTTTGAAGTAGAAGATTCAGGGATGGGCATTCCTGAGGATGAACAAGATAAGATTTTCGCCATGTATTATCAGGTGAAAGATAGCAATGGCGGCCGCCCGGCGACCGGAACGGGCATCGGGTTGGCGGTGTCTAAACGTCTGGCACAGAGCATGGGCGGTGATATCACGGTGAAAAGTGCCCAAGGGGCAGGTTCATGCTTTACCCTGACGATTAAAGCGCCAGCCGTGCAGGCCACGTCCAGCACGCCATCAGGTGAGGATCTCCCGTTGCCGGCTCTCCACATCTTGCTGGTGGAGGATATCGAGCTGAATGTTATCGTCGCGCGTTCGGTGTTGGAGAAACTGGGCAACAGTGTCGAGGTGGCGATGAATGGCCACGATGCGCTGGCGATGTTCAAACCGGATAATTTTGATTTAGTGCTGTTGGATATTCAATTACCAGATATGAGTGGGTTGGATATCGCCCGTCAAATTCGGGCTGATTATGGGCAGCAATCCTTGCCGCCATTGGTGGCCTTGACCGCTAACGTGCTGAAAGACAAAAAAGAATATTTAGATGCCGGGATGGATGATGTGCTGAGTAAGCCGTTATCAGTGCCCGCGCTCACGGCCATGATTAAGCAGTTCTGGGATCATAAGCCTTCTTCTGCCGCTAAAAAACAGGAACTTAAAGTGATGCAAACCCATGAATCGTTACTTGATACTGCCATGCTGGAACAATATATCGATTTGGTTGGCCCACAACTAATCCATCAAAGCCTTGAAATGTTTGAACAAGTGATGCCGGGCTATTTGGCGGTATTGGATTCAAACATGACCGCGCGGGATCAGCAGGGTATTACAGAAGAGGCGCATAAAATTAAAGGGGCGGCTGGCTCCGTGGGGTTACGCCATATCCAGCAGCTTGCACAGCAAATTCAGACACCGACACTGCCAGCATGGTGGGATAACGTGCAAGATTGGGTCGATGAATTAAAATCAGAATGGCGCAATGATGTTCAAGTGTTACGTGAGTGGGCAGCGACCGCTGAAAAAAAATAACCCCGACCGAGGCCGGGGTGCGCGAATACTGCGCCAACACCAGGGAAATCGTCAACCTGCCTAATAATTTCGATTTCTAATGGATTCGCAGGTTGTAAGGATTCGTCCATACATCATACAAGCAATAACATAGCAAATGTAAGCGCTCTTGTTACAAGATTCATTAAAATATGTGATAGAGATTGGTCTTTGTTACTAGAACGAGTTAAGCAATTGACAGCGTGAGAAAAGGAGAGGTGTGATGAAAACAGTCGGTGTAGTGCTGAGTGGATGTGGTGTTTTAGATGGCACAGAGATACATGAGTCTGTCTTAACTATATTAGCATTGGATCGTGCTGGAGCTCGTGTTTTATTCTTCGCACCAGATAAGCCGCAACTCCATGTTATTAATCATCTTACTGGTGAAGAATCTACTGAGCAGCGGAATGTTTTAGTGGAGTCTGCGCGCATTGCTCGGAGCCTGATAAAGCCGCTTTCTGTCGCCAATTCAGAGGACTTGGATGCCCTTATTGTTCCTGGTGGTTTTGGTGCCGCAAAGAACCTCAGTGATTTCGCCATTAAAGGTTCTGAATGTTCTATAGATCCAGATTTAGTTAAGCTTACTCAATCAATGCATAAGGCCGGTAAACCAATTGGATTTATGTGTATTTCACCGGTGATGTTGCCAAAGCTGCTGGGGAAACCTGTTCGCCTGACGATTGGTAACGATCCCGATACTATTGATGCAATTGAAGCTATGGGAGGGCAACATGTTATTTGCCCTGCTGATGATGTAGTGGTCGATGCAGAGAATAAAGTGGTCACAACACCGGCCTACATGTTGGCGGCATCAATTTCCGAAGCAGCAAAAGGAATTGATAAGCTGGTGGCGAAGGTGCTGGATTTAACCGAATGATTTCAGTTCGCCGTGGATTAAATTGGCTTTGGTATTGGGGCAAGCGGGGCATCATTGGCATTGTTGCTCTGTGGTTGGCCGGTATTTTGATTTTTGCTTTCCTGCCGGTTCCGTTTTCCATGGTCATGATTGAAAGGCAGCTCGGGGCCTGGCTGACAGGCGATTTTTCATATGTTGCTCATTCTGATTGGGTGCCGATGGATGAAATCTCGCCTTATATGGCGCTGGCGGTGATGGCCGCGGAAGATCAAAAATTCCCTGAGCATTGGGGGTTTGATGTCGGTGCCATTGAGTCGGCATTAGCCCACAATCAGCGCAATCAAAATCGTATCCGTGGTGCATCCACCTTATCGCAACAAACCGCCAAAAATCTGTTCCTATGGGATGGACGCAGCTGGGTGCGTAAAGGGTTGGAGGTGGGCCTGACCGCCGGTATTGAGTTGGTGTGGACCAAGCGGCGTATTCTGACGGTTTATCTGAATATCGCGGAATTTGGCGAGGGTATTTTTGGTGTGGAAGCGGCTGCGCGCCATTTCTTTAATAAACCGGCCAGTAAATTGAGTGCGTCAGAAGCCGCCCTGTTAGCCGCAGTTCTGCCCAATCCACTACGTTTTAAAGTGAATGCGCCATCAGGTTATGTTGTTTCCCGCCAACAGTGGATTTTGCGCCAGATGCGGCAGTTGGGTGGCAAGGCGTTTTTGCAGGAAAATCAGTTAGATTAAGAAAACGGGCTTAGATTGCGCTAAGCCCGTATCAGTTTGATTCTATGTCAATAAACTGAGTTATTTCACAATAGTAAACGCGGTAGTCACATGCTTAACGCCACTCACCTGACTGGCTATCTGAGCAGCTGATTGCCCTTCCTGCTGAGTCACCAGACCCAAAAGGAACACTTCGCCATTCTCCGTGGTGACTTTCACGTTGGAGGATTTAACCGAGTCGGCGGTCAGTAATTGTGAGCGAACTTTGGTGGTGATCCAAGTATCCATGGATGCGGTGGACAGATCGACCGGCTTACCCAAGCGCATTTCGTTATACACTTCTGTGGCACCATCAACACCGGCTGCAATTTGCTTGGCACGGCTAGACAGTTCAGCTGTTGGCGATTGCCCTGTCAGCAAAACCTTCCCTTGATAAGCGGTCACGACAAAACGTGTTTGGCTCTTTATCTGCTGATCTTTGCTCAGTGCATTGACAACTCTGGCCTCAAGTGTGCCATCGTCGACCTGGGTGCCGACAGAGCGCGGGTCTGTGGCAGATTTAGTTGCAACGGCTGCACTGCCAACCACCACAGCACCGATACAACCTTGTAATAACAGGGCGCTGAATAGCATGGCAAAAATATAACCAACCTTCATTCGTGCTCCTTTAATCGTCCTGATGAGGAAATAGAGTGTTATCAATTAAGTCACACAAGCAATTCACTGTCAGCATGTGTAATTCTTGAACCCGAGCGCTACGGTGCGAAGGTATGCGGATTTCAACATCCTGCTGACCTAACAAGCCCGCCAGCTCACCACCATCATAACCGGTCAGTGCGACGATGGTCATATCACGGGTAACTGCGGCTTCGACCGCTTTCACAATATCACGGCTATTGCCACGAGTGGAAATAGCGAGCAAAACATCACCAGCATGACCCAGCGCACGAACCTGTTTGGCATAGACTTCATCATGCAGGCGGTCATTGGCGATTGCTGTCAGCACCACATTATCAGCATTTAAAGCAATAGCTGGCAGGCTGGGCCGTTCTGTTTCAAAACGGTTTATCATACTAGCCGCAAAGTGTTGTGCGTTAGCCGCAGAAGTCCCATTACCGCAGCAGAGAATTTTATTGCCGTTGAGCAGTGACTGAACCAACGTCATTGCTGCACGGGATATGGCATCAGGCAGAGCCTCAGCCGCGGCAATCTGGGTTTGAATACTTTCTGTAAAACAACCTTTGATTCTATCCAGCACGTTGATTTGACCCACTTAATAAAATTAATATGCCCTTCGTATTTGAAGCTGCAAGGGTGTTGGCTACGTTCATTCACTCGAATCACTTACCTGAGTCAGCTCATCGGGATTCGTTCTCTTGCCGCCTACTTGCAACTCCAACTTCTTTGGGCAGAGCCGGCATAAACCGGAGAAAAATCATCAATCCGCATTGAAGGCGTTTGGCAGCCATTCTAACTGACTACCCGTGATGGCAAAAACATCAAAACGGCATAATGTTGTGGCAAAACATGCGTTTCGTTGTGCCAACCAAAGGGCCGCAGCCCGGAGTAGCCGCTGTTGCTTGCGGTAAGTGACACTGGCGGCAGCGCCACCGAATAGGGTATTGCGGCGAAAGCGTACTTCAACAAACACCCAAGTGGCTCCGTCGCGCATGATAAGGTCAATCTCACCACTTTGATAGGTGACATTGGCCGCCTCAAACACTAAACCCGCCCGCTCAAGATGGTGGCGGGCTTGGTTTTCGTAGTGTGTGCCAGTTTTCCTTTGGCTCATAATTCCCTTCGTCCTTGAAATTGCAGGGTTGTTAGCTGCATTCATTTACCCGAATCACTTACTTGAGTAAGCTCATCGGGGTTCACTCACTTGCTGCCTACCTGCAAACTCCAATGACTTTGGGAATACTTTTCGTCCTTGAAATTGCAGGGTTGTTAGCTGCATTCATTTACCCGAATCACTTACTTGAGTAAGCTCATCGGGGTTCACTCACTTGCTGCCTACCTGCAAACTCCAATGACTTTGGGAATACTTTTCGTCCTTGAAATTGCAGGGTTGTTAGCTGCATTCATTTACCCGAATCACTTACTTGAGTAAGCTCATCGGGGTTCACTCACTTGCTGCCTACCTGCAAACTCCAATGACTTTGGGAATACTTTTCGTCCTTGAAATTGCAGGGTTGTTAGCTGCATTCATTTACCCGAATCACTTACTTGAGTAAGCTCATCGGGGTTCACTCACTTGCTGCCTACCTGCAAACTCCAATGACTTTGGGAATACTTTTCGTCCTTGAAATTGCAGGGTTGTTAGCTGCATTCATTTACCCGAATCACTTACTTGAGTAAGCTCATCGGGGTTCACTCACTTGCTGCCTACCTGCAAACTCCAATGACTTTGGGAATACTTTTCGTCCTTGAAATTGCAGGGTTGTTAGCTGCATTCATTTACCCGAATCACTTACTTGAGTAAGCTCATCGGGGTTCACTCACTTGCTGCCTACCTGCAAACTCCAATGACTTTGGGAATACTTTTCGTCCTTGAAATTGCAGGGTTGTTAGCTGCATTCATTTACCCGAATCACTTACTTGAGTAAGCTCATCGGGGTTCACTCACTTGCTGCCTACCTGCAAACTCCAATGACTTTGGGAATACTTTTCGTCCTTGAAATTGCAGGGTTGTTAGCTGCATTCATTTACCCGAATCACTTACTTGAGTAAGCTCATCGGGGTTCACTCACTTGCTGCCTACCTGCAAACTCCAATGACTTTGGGAATACTTTTCGTCCTTGAAATTGCAGGGTTGTTAGCTGCATTCATTTACCCGAATCACTTACTTGAGTAAGCTCATCGGGGTTCACTCACTTGCTGCCTACCTGCAAACTCCAATGACTTTGGGAATACTTTTCGTCCTTGAAATTGCAGGGTTGTTAGCTGCATTCATTTACCCGAATCACTTACTTGAGTAAGCTCATCGGGGTTCACTCACTTGCTGCCTACCTGCAAACTCCAATGACTTTGGGAATACTTTTCGTCCTTGAAATTGCAGGGTTGTTAGCTGCATTCATTTACCCGAATCACTTACTTGAGTAAGCTCATCGGGGTTCACTCACTTGCTGCCTACCTGCAAACTCCAATGACTTTGGGAATACTTTTCGTCCTTGAAATTGCAGGGTTGTTAGCTGCATTCATTTACCCGAATCACTTACTTGAGTAAGCTCATCGGGGTTCACTCACTTGCTGCCTACCTGCAAACTCCAATGACTTTGGGAATACTTTTCGTCCTTGAAATTGCAGGGTTGTTAGCTGCATTCATTTACCCGAATCACTTACTTGAGTAAGCTCATCGGGGTTCACTCACTTGCTGCCTACCTGCAAACTCCAATGACTTTGGGAATACTTTTCGTCCTTGAAATTGCAGGGTTGTTAGCTGCATTCATTTACCCGAATCACTTACTTGAGTAAGCTCATCGGGGTTCACTCACTTGCTGCCTACCTGCAAACTCCAATGACTTTGGGAATACTTTTCGTCCTTGAAATTGCAGGGTTGTTAGCTGCATTCATTTACCCGAATCACTTACTTGAGTAAGCTCATCGGGGTTCACTCACTTGCTGCCTACCTGCAAACTCCAATGACTTTGGGAATACTTTTCGTCCTTGAAATTGCAGGGTTGTTAGCTGCATTCATTTACCCGAATCACTTACTTGAGTAAGCTCATCGGGGTTCACTCACTTGCTGCCTACCTGCAAACTCCAATGACTTTGGGAATACTTTTCGTCCTTGAAATTGCAGGGTTGTTAGCTGCGTTCATTCACCCGAATCACTTACGCCGCCGGTACTACCATGCCCTGGCGGTATTGCAGCCAAGGTAATTTACGGGTGATAACACAATCGGCTGATGCCGTTAAATCACCGGTGGTGCCGCTGACCTGGAAACCAGGAATTTGGCGCATTTCAGCAAAATGATTCGATAATGTCCACGCATCAATGCCCATGGCGTACAAACGTACCAGCGAATAGTCGTTAGCATATTTGGCTGCCGCTTGTTGCATCAAAGCTGGATTCGACCCGGCCATCAGTGGAATATCACTAAACTGAATGCCTTCCATTTCCAGCCGGTAGTCTGGGCCTGCACCTGCTTGATAGCTGCGTGAGCTGGCGAACAGTGCAGGTTTGCTGCGGGTGCTGGTCGCCATATCAATCATTGGCTTAATCAGTGTCAGCTCGGCCGGTGTCGCGATGATATACACCGCATCAATGTTACCACCAACGGCGGTTGAAACTACCGGTGCATCGACGGGCGGTGCAGGGATGGTCAGGCCAGCAATAGTGACTGATGCTGGTGCAGCCGCCGGTGCGCTTGAAACGCTAATCGGTTGACCGGTCAGGCGGATGCCCGCGCCACTGTTGATAGCTTGTTTTAACTCCGCAGTAGAGCCGAAGTTTTGTTGTAATACCGTCTGACCACCTTGCTTCTGCCACTCTTCAGCAAAGGCTTTGGCGATGCGGTCACCCAAGGCACCACGCGGGGTTAGCAACAGCGGCATTCTTTTTTCCTGGCTCCATAAATGATGCGCGGCATCGCGGGCTTCATCTTCAGGAGAAAGGGCGAAATAACAGATATTCGGGCTATTGGTGCTGACTTCCGGCTGGTTCAGCGCCAGAATATTTAGTGTGCTGGGGGTTGCACTCAGTTGTTCAACTTCGGGCTTCAGCAGTGGGCCAACCACCAATGTCGCGCCATCTTGCTGGGCTTGCGCGAGTAAAGCTGCAATCGGCTGAGTGGTGGTATCGTAGATTTTGACTTGTGCATTGCTGGTGGCGACAGGTACCGGCGCTGGTATAGGCGCAGCCACATCTGTAACCGGCGTCGCCGCGGCATCCGTTGGCGTACTTGCGGTTGCATCTGGCTCTACCGGTGTAGGAGCGTTAACTGGCAAGCCATTCTGTGCGGCAGTAAAACCTTGCTGGATAGCATCGGCAAAGACTTGTGCCGGGCCACTTAATGGCAGCAATAAGGCAATTTTCGCCGTAGACGCCTGGCTGAAGTTGCTGATTTGCGTTAATGCCGTTGGCAGGTTTTTCGCTGCCGGATTTTGCGGATAACGATTTTGCCAATCTTTAATACCGGCTTTCAGCATGTCAGGGTCTTGCTTGTTATCCTGATAGACATGCAGTAAATCCAGCCAACCTTGCAGGACGTTTTCGTCCGCGTTAATCACAATGTTATTCAACTCTTGTGGGGTGAGCTGGGCCAGCGCTTGCCAGGTGCCATCAATATTATCTTGATGGGCTTTATCACTGAGCAGGGGTTCTTGAGCAATGAATGCGCGCACCAGCGGCAAGGTTGCTTTACCCTGATTGGCGGCAATCAGTGCTTGATAGAAGCGCACTTGTTGGTTGGCTGAGAACTTCCCTGCATCCAATTTGGCCAAAACATCCGCAGCAGCAGGATTGTTTTTCTGTGCAACCAGCAGTTCTGCGGTCAGTAATTGCTGTTCCTGGCGCTGTGTGTCATTCAGGTCAGCGGGCAAAGTTCCAAGCAGTTCTGCTGCTTGAGGGACTTTCCCTTCGCGTAACTGGGCACGAATGGCAAGTAATTGCCAGTCAGCCTTGTTATCATCACTGCTCTGTTGCAACTGTTGCAGATAATAGTCAGAGTTAGCGCTTGCTTCGTCCTGTATATTGGCGGGCGGCGTCTGTGGTGCTCTGCCTGAACAAGCTGCCAGTATCAAAGCAGCCAACACAACAGGGACTAGCCCTGCTTTGGAACGAACGAATGTTGAGGAAAGCATACTGTATCCAGTGATGTTTTTTTCAAGATGCTCAATATTAAATCGGTAATTCGGATGAAACAATGAATCAACACGATCGAGCAGTGATTTCTGCATCTACGCTTTATGTGGTACCTACCCCAATCGGTAATTTAGGGGATATAACCCATCGGGCGTTAGAGGTACTGAAAGGCGTTGATTTGATTGCGGCAGAAGATACACGTCATACAGGGTTGCTGTTACAACATTTCGCGATCAACGCCCGCCTATTTGCACTTCATGACCATAACGAACAACAAAAAGCCGATCATTTACTGGCGAAACTGCAAGCCGGCCAGAGTATTGCACTGGTTTCAGATGCAGGCACGCCACTGATTAACGATCCGGGCTACCATTTAGTGCGCCGTTGCCGTGAAGCTGGCATCAGAGTTGTGCCATTACCGGGCGCATGTGCGGCGATTACAGCCCTCTCCGCCGCCGGTATTGCCTCAGACCGTTTTTGCTACGAAGGCTTCTTGCCTGCGAAAACCAAAGGACGTAAGGATACTCTGCAAGCGCTGATTGAGGAACCTCGAACCCTAATCTTCTACGAATCAACCCATCGCTTGTTAGAAAGTTTACAGGACATGGTAACTGTACTTGGCCCACAACGCTATGTGGTACTGGCTAGAGAACTCACCAAAACTTGGGAGTCTATCCACGGCGCGCCTGTTGGCGAGTTACTGGCGTGGGTTCAGGAAGAAGAAACCCGACGCCGTGGCGAAATGGTCTTGATTGTCGAAGGCCATAAAGTACAGGCGGATGATGCTCTGCCTGCCGCCGCCTTGCGTACTCTGGCGTTGTTGCAAAAAGAGTTACCGCTGAAAAAAGCTGCCGCTTTAGCCGCAGAAATCCACGGCGTGAAAAAGAATGCGCTTTATAAGTATGCACTTGAACAGCAAGATGACAGCCAAATGCAAGCGGAAGATGACATTCAACAGTAATGTGACTATAATCCGCCGCGGAGTTGACTAGACAGTCGCCGCTTCGCTGCCGTCCCTTTCGGGGGAGACAGGTGAAGGGGAGGAAAGTCCGGGCTCCATAGGGCAGGGTGCCAGGTAACGCCTGGGAGGCGCAAGCCTACGACAAGTGCAACAGAGAGCAAACCGCCGATGGCCCGCGCAAGTGGGATCAGGTAAGGGTGAAAGGGTGCGGTAAGAGCGCACCGCGCGGCTGGCAACAGTTCGTGGCAAGGTAAACTCCACCCGGAGCAAGGCCAAATAGGGGTTCACATGGTACGGCCCGTACTGAACCCGGGTAGGCTGCTTGAGCCAGTGAGTGATTGCTGGCCTAGAGGAATGACTGTCCACGACAGAACCCGGCTTACCGGTCAACTCCACTCATTCCATAAAACCCCGCTTCGGCGCTGGTGAATCCCCAGAAAAAAGGACAGGCATAGAGAAAATATGATCTACTGATTGTGCAACCAATTCAGCGAGATCAACTCTATGCCTGCCCGTAAAGTATGCCAGAACTTTTTCCGGGGCGCTTTAGCCCCGTTTCATCAATATCGTCAAAATGCCCTGATTGATGCAACCGTTGCATTGACGCGTGGCGCTTCTCTGACCCTGACCAGTATCGGACGCCATCTGCCGGGAACCGCTCAGGTAAAACACAAGATAAAACGGGTTGACCGGCTGTTAGGTAATACGGCTCTTCACCATGACATCCCTCTGATATTTCGTAATATTACTTCGTTACTTACGCGCCGACTTCCCTGGTGTGTTATTGCTGTTGACTGGAGTGGTTATCCCTCACAGGCATTCCACGTCTTACGCGCCAGCCTGATTTGTGATGGTCGTTCCATCCCGTTAATGAGCCAAATTGTTCCCTCGCATAACCAACAGAATGCATTGATACAAAAAGAGTTCCTGAATTCTATCGCCACCGCTATTGCGCCTGATAAAAAGGTACTCATCGTCACTGACGCCGGTTTTCAAAATGCCTGGTTTCACCATATTAAATCATTGGGTTGGGATTTTATCGGGCGAGTCAGAGGCAATATCCAGCTCCGGCTGGATAAAAAAGGTGAGCACTGGTTCAGGCGGCAGGAATTATCGGCCAGTGGCCAACCTGAATATCTGGGGCCGGGGACACTCGCACGTGCAGAATATGCCCGCTGTGATGGTCACTTTTACCTGCATAAAAAGGAACCCAAAGGGCGGCAGAATAAACGTGCCCGTTGCCGGATATCTCGCTATTCGCAGGAGCGGGACGGACGCGCCGCAGCAAAAGAACCGTGGCTTATTTTTAGCAGTACAGAGGAGTTTAAACCACGTGAAGTCATGAAGTTATACAGTCGCAGGATGCAGATAGAGCAGAATTTTCGCGATGAGAAAAGTGAACGTTTTGGCTTTGGGCTTCGCGCCAGTCACAGCCGCACAGCGGGGCGTATACTGGTGTTAAGTCTTCTGGCAACGTTAAGCACGGCAGTATTATGGTTACTTGGCTATCATGCTGAAAATAAAGGGTTACATCTGAGGTATCAGGCTAACAGCCTTAAGTCACGACGGGTTATATCTTATCTGACATTAGCGGAGAATATCTTGCGACACTCTCCGCTAATTTTAACGCGAACAGCACTGGATGCAGTTCTTAATCACCTCGCCAAAACCTACCGAAGTATGGTGTTGGTTTATTAGCGCTGAATTAGTGGGGATCCCTCAGCGCTTCGGCGGGGTTTTTGTTTCTGTGATATATGCAGGAGAGGAATGACTGTCCACGACGCGAGTCACTCTATAACGATGATTCCGAGACGGCCCATTAACTGTGATACCTGATCACTATCCAATTTGACACCCTCCAAATCATTTCTACGAATGTCTAGCTCACCGATGGCAGAATTGGTCAGGTCACAATGGGTGAAATTTGCTGAACTCCAGTCAAAAGATGAGAATTCACCACCAGACAAATCAGATCCGCTAAAATTTGCCCCTAAAATATTCGTACCCATCCAACGGTTTTCCCATAACTCACATTTCTCTAGGACAACTTTCGAAAAGTTCGCGTAACTTAAATTGTTTTTAGTGATATATGCACTACAAAACCAACTCCGGGCGGTAATCATATTCATAAAACTGGCACCGCGAAAATCAGCGCCTTGAGCCAGGCAGCCTCTTATTTCTATTCCTAACGCATTAATGTTCATGAAGTTATTCATAGTTAAATCGCAGTTTTTAAAACTGGCGTCTTTTAAGGTTGCACGATTAAAGTCACATCCCACCTGATATTCTCGATCGTAAAATTGGCAGTTGATAAACTGTGTATCGGTTAAATCGTTACCAGAAAAATCGCATTCAAAAAACTGGCTGTTTTCTACAGTGCTCCCAGTAAATTGATTGGTATTAAACTTTGTACTGCGATAGAGCGATGACATCATTAAAATACCTGTGTATTTGCTCAATCTGAGCACTGTCAGTTAACGGCTTCAATCTGTTTTTGAGTACGGTAGTAGAGTAGCACCACTACAAAAGCGATTATCGTCAAAAAGATCAAATAGGCCCCATAGGTCGGAAGCATCTCGGCCATCGTCTGCCCACGCATAGCAAAATCGCGATAAAACCGATATTGCCAAACTAACGGGAAGGCGTAGCTCAGGTAATAGGCCCAAAGAGGCATGAACCCCACCGCCATGGTTGCCCCACCCATAATAAATCCAGGTGGCACCAGGAAAGTCATGAGACTGGCACCTTCTCCCGGATTTTGAGTCTTCCAGGACAGAATCAAAGCTAACCAACCAAAAGCCAATCCAGTCATGAATATGGTGGGCAGATAGGCAAAATAGTTGCCCTCAAATCGCAGTTGGCCAAAAATAACCAACAAGGCGCTCACAATGGTAATGCCGGTGGTGTAAAAGAAGGCATAGGGAACCATGCGGCACATCAGTGCCAGTGGGCCTCGGTTGAAGACAGCATTGCTCCAGGCACCCGTGACTTTCAACCTGCCGATGACCATCAGTGTGGCCAGGCCATAAAAGAGTGAGGAGAAAAAGTAGACAAAAGCAATGCTGGTCGAGTTGGTTGCGGTACTGGTCGGGTTAAACAGATTGCGACTTTTCAGCAGCATCGGACTCAACGCCGCTTCTAGTTGGGTGTCGCCAAGCCCTAGTGCGGAGATACGGGCGGCACCAATTTCAGCTCCTAGTTCGGGGATATATTCATGTAGGTTTTGCAGCACTTCGGCATTTTGTGCTGAGTTGCTGTAGTCCGCAAAGTAACCAAGACGCACCGCGCTATCGCCTGTTTTTAAACTTTTCTCAAGCCCTTTCGGGATATAAAGCACACCAATATTACGGTCGTGCGAGGTCAATATTTCAGGATTTATGGGGGAGTGTAAAACCTGAGTGACTTCAATATAGGGCGATGTATTTATCTTCTGGATTAACTCGGTCGAATAATGAGAGGCATCAAGATCAATCACTGCAATCTTGCCCTCAAAGACGGTCGAATGTGAAAAAACCAGCGAAAACAGGAGTGCTATGACGGCTGCAACCACAATGGCGACCTTGTGATAGGGCATGACATGCCCTGACATCATGGCTCCAATCTCATCGGTCATGGACTTAACGATGTTCTGCATCATCCACCTCTAGCGTCATCCCGGTGAGCAATTGCGGTTTTTCTTCTGTGTAGATTCGGACTTGGTAGGAGGTCAAATCGGCCTGCCCGCGTTCTCGGGTCATGCGTAAATCAGAAAAAGAGGGGGCTGCCGTTGCAAAACGTACCACCCCTTTCACATGGGTATCAAGCGCTGGCACTTGCGCGGTTACTGCAGTACCAGGTTGGTAAGCGCTAACCATATTTTCATTGACGTAAATATCAACATATCTGCGGTCAGTCTCCAGTAGAACCGCTGGCGCGCCAGTTGGTATCATCTCACCTGGCTCATAAAGGATTTTTAAGACTTTACCTGCTTCGGGAGCCGTCAGTGTCAGGCGGCCGTGATTGACCTCCAGTTGCCTCAGTTCTGCTTGAGACTGGGCTAACTGAGCACGGAGCTGATCCAGCACATTTTCACGGTTTTTGATCGACTCGCGCGAGTTGGCAATGGCTTGAAGTGTCATGCCCTGAGCGCTCGCCTTCTCAGAGAGGCGTTTTATCTGTTCTGGTGTCGTACCAATCATGGCCGAAGCAAGTTGGCGCTCAGCTTGCACAACAGCCGCCTGAGTCTGCGTTAACATGCTTTTTGCACTATCTAGCATGGACTGCGAGACACTGCCGGTGTGACTCAACTTGGCCATACGGTTAAAGTCAGTACGGGCCAGTTCCTCACTGGCACGCGCGGCACTCAGTGTGGCTTGAATTTCCTCAATTTTACGCCAGGAAGAGACTTCCGTTAATTTGGTTTCATCACTCGCGATCCGCGTCGCGGACTCTTCCAGACGAATCGACGCCTCCTGAGCACGGATAACCGCCTTGAGGCGCTCTATAGAAATGTTGGTATCCACCTCATCCAGCATCATCAAGGTGTCACCCTTTTGAACCATCTGAGACTCTTGCACCTGGCGCGTGACAAGTTTGCCGCCCACATTTTCAAACGCAATATTGATCTTATCGGCGGTCAGTACGCCAGACTTCAGACTTTGGGCCACGGATACCGCGTCATTTCTTGATCCAAAATAGATGAGGCTCGATCCAACCAACAGCAGCACCAAGAAAGTTACTGCTATTTTCTTTATTGGTTTTAAGGTGTTTTTTTGTTCTTGATTCAATTTATTTAGCCGGCTAAGTATGTGGTTGGAAAAGGGTTAACGTGATAAACCCCATGTTTTGGTTATTTTTAACTACTTTTAGCTGTTTTTTCGCAGCAGTTTTCGCAGCATTGAAATCAGGGATTCGCGTTCTTGATCATTGAGCACTTCGGCAAAAGAGCGAATGGCGTTGATGTGCCCCGGCAGCGCCTCTTTAATAACGCGGTGTCCCGCAGGGCTTAATGCAATTAAGCGAGAGCGTCCATCGGCATGGGTTCGGCTCATGGTAATCAAGGGTTCGGGGACGGAAAGCATACGTTTGACCATGACGGAGACAGTCGCAGGCGCGACACCAATGCGTAATGCCAGCTCGCTGGCAGCGGTTTCGCCTTCGCCATAAAGTGACATTAAGAGAATGAATTTACCTTCTGAAATTCCATATTTATCAGAAAGTTGTGCGTATATGCTTGAACGAATTAAATCAGCGGTGGTGATCAGGTTTAAGACTAAATCCACCCCGGAAACATCGGTGTCGAGATTTTCTTGATTCTGCACCCGAGCCAGCGTCTCGCGGGTGGGCAACGCCCTTGCTTTATATTCCATATAGATCACTTTTAATTTATTTAGCCGGCTAAATTATAGCGATGCAAATGAAAATTACAATAAGCAAAAAGCGCTCCACTGGGGGCGATATTTACATTTTTAAGTTATCTTTTGCCCTGTTAACGCTGATAGCGCAGCGCATCAACAAACAGTGAAAACGCGGTGGTGTGCTGCCTGCGGCTGGGGTAGTAAAGATAGTAGCCGGGAAATGGCTCACACCACTCTTGCAGAACTCTAACTAAATTACCGCTGGCAATCTCTGCCCTTACTGCATCTTCTGGCACCATTGTCAGACCAAAACCAATCATTGCTGCATCAATCCGCTGTCGTAAGCTATTGAAAGTTAACTGTCCCTCAACCCGCACTTTTAACTCGCGCCCTTCTTTTTCAAACTCCCAAGCATACAGGCCGCCCATTGTTGGCAGGCGCATATTGATACAGCGATGATTTTGCAGGTCGGCTGGTGTGGTAGGAACGCCATATTTAGCCAGATATGGGGGCGAACCAACTACAGCCATACTCATATCAGGCCCAATCCGCACCGCAACCATGTCCTTGGCAACCTGCTCTCCCAGGCGGATACCTGCATCAAAGCGGCCTGTCACAATGTCAGTTAAGCTATTGTCGACTGTAATTTCTACCTTGATGTCAGCGTATTCTGTGAGAAAGGTTTTCAGCACCGGCCAGAGCACAGAATCGACAGCATGTTCGCCAGCGGTGACTCGAATATTTCCCGCCGGGCGCGCTCGCATTTCACTCAGCGCATCCAGTTCGCTCTCAATTTCTGCAAAACGTGGCCCAAGGCTATTTGCCAGCCTTTCACCGGCTTCAGTCGGCGCCACACTGCGAGTGGTGCGGGTCAGTAAGCGAAGCTCCAGTCGCTCCTCCAGCCCTCGAATTGAGTGGCTTAAGGCTGATTGGGAAATGCCCAGTTTTGCTGCGGCTTTGGTAAAGCTACGTTCTCTGGCAACCATTAGAAATGAAATTAAATCGTTAAAATTCTCTTTTAACATCTTGCTTCCCGCTGGTTAGCACTCAAGTTTTCAAGTTTAGCTCAATTTATGAATTTAATTCATATACTCATGCACATTTCCCCCTCTAATACTCCGTATAAGCATTTGCTACCTTTCCTGCAACAGGCATTCATTTGGTGAGTATCTTGTGGTGGTAAGCAATAACAAACAGGGGTAAAGACAATGCAAAAGCGCACACTCGGCCGCAGTAATCTTGAAGTGTCAGCAATGGGTTTAGGCTGCATGGGAATGAGCTTCGGTTATGGCCCGGCAACCGATAAACAGGAAATGATTTCATTACTGCGCAAAGCCGTGGATCTTGGCGTGACATTCTTTGATACCGCAGAAGTCTATGGGCCATATACCAATGAAGAGTTGTTGGGTGAGGCGCTGGCCCCTTTGCGCGATAAAGTGGTGATTGCCACCAAATTTGGTTTTCAGGCCGATCCGAATGGTGGGCCAAAATGGGTGGGTTTAAACAGCCGACCTCAACATATCAAGAAGGTTGCGGAGGCCTCTCTCAAGCGCTTAAAAACAGATGTTATCGATCTGTTTTATCAACATCGTGTCGATCCCAATGTACCCATTGAAGATGTGGCTGGCGCAGTACAAGATTTAATTAAAGAAGGGAAAGTTAAGCACTTTGGTTTGTCTGAGGCGGGGGTGGCAACCATTCGTCGTGCCCATGCAGTTCAGCCGGTCACCGCGCTACAGAGTGAATATTCTTTGTGGTGGCGGAAACCGGAGCAGGAAATTATCCCTACACTAGAGGAGTTGGGGATTGGTTTGGTGCCTTATAGTCCGCTGGGTAAAGGTTATCTGACGGGGAAAATGACGGAATCAACCGAGTTTGCCAGTGATGATTTTCGTCGCACTTTGCCGCGTTTCACTCCAGAGGCATTAAAGGCCAATCAGGTGTTGATTACGTTGATTCAGGATGTGGCACAGCAAAAAGGCGCGACACCGGCACAAATCGCGTTGGCTTGGTTATTGGCGAAAAAACCGTGGATTGTGCCGA
Source organism: Yersinia rochesterensis (assembly GCF_003600645.1). Classification (NCBI taxonomy): domain Bacteria; kingdom Pseudomonadati; phylum Pseudomonadota; class Gammaproteobacteria; order Enterobacterales; family Yersiniaceae; genus Yersinia; species Yersinia rochesterensis. The sequence continues at coordinate 3,817,893 of NZ_CP032482.1, read as the reverse complement.
TCCCTGGGACACGTAAGTTAAATCGGCTGGAGGAGAATATTGGCGCGGCGAACCTGGAGTTGACTGCCGCGGATCTTCAGCAAATTGACAGCGCAGCTGCGAAAGTCACATTAGTCGGCGAGCGCTATCCTGAGGCGCTGGAAAAACTCACCGGACTTTGATCTGTCACCTGAACATTATCAGGAATAACGGTGAAATTGCTCGCAGCGTCTACAGTTATGTAGTCCATGTTAAGTCCGACAGCTTTTGCTGGCGTGGAGGGAAAAGTGAAAATTACACCAAGCGGTTCTCAAGTATCCCAATCCGGTTCTGCCAATTATTTCACCGGCCAGGTGCGTATTGATGCGCCTTTTCAGGCGACTCTACCTGCCCGTGTGGGCGGCGCTTTGGTCACATTCGAGCCGGGCGCGCGTACTGCCTGGCACACTCATCCACTGGGCCAAACGTTGATTATCACTCAAGGCCGTGGCTGGATTCAGGAGTGGGGCAGTGAGATTAACGAGATGAATCAGGGCGATATTGTTTGGATACCTGAAGGAGTGAAACATTGGCATGGAGCAACGCCAGATACCGCGATGACTCACATGGCTATTGCTGAATCCCTTAATGGTAGCCCCGTTGAGTGGATGGAAAAAGTCAGCAACGAGCAATATCAGAAATAACCTCGGAGGAAATATGACTCAAGGTATTGAAAATAAAGTTGTGGTTATCGCTGGGGCCAGCAGTGGCCTGGGCGAGGCGTTGGCTCGTCGCCTGACAAAAGATGGCGCAAAAGTGGTGCTGGGTGCGCGCCGCATTGACCGGCTGGAAAAATTGGCCGACGAGCTATCATTGAATAAAGGTGCCGTGGTCAAAACGGATGTGACGCATCCGGATCAGGTTCAGGCGCTGGTGGACACGGCGGTCAGGCTTTATGGTCGCATAGATGTGATGGTGAATAATGCCGGGCTAATGCCGCATTCACTGTTGGAGCGGCGTAAGATTGATGATTGGAATGCAATGATTGATGTGAATCTGAAAGGGGTTCTTTACGGCATTGCGGCAGCACTTCCTTATATGAAAGAGCAGAAAAGTGGGCATATCATCAATACCTCCTCAGTTGCGGGCCATAAAGTGAGGCCGGGCAGTGCTGTGTATGCGGCGACCAAAACCGCTGTTCGTGTGATTTCTGAAGGGCTACGTCAGGAAGTGAAACCGTACAATATTCGGACGACCATTATTTCTCCTGGCGCAGTGAGTAGCGAGTTGGTGGACAGCATCACTGAAGCTGATGTCGCGGCAGGTATTAAGCAATTTTATGACGAAGTTGCTATTTCCGCTGATGCATTCGCCAGTATTGTGGCCTTTGCTATCGGCCAGCCGGAGGATGTGGATATTAACGAAGTGTTATTCCGTCCGACGAAACAAGAACTTTGATAAATACTTCGCATCTCTTTTCAACGCTCATCATCCCGGAGATACACCATGACAATGAAAGTACTCGGTTATGCTGCTACATCAGCAAAAGTTCCGCTGGCTCCCTTTGAGTTTACCCGTCGCGCTCCTCGCCCAGATGATGTGGTGATGGAGGTGCTCTATTGTGGTGTTTGTCATTCTGACCTACATCAGGCGCGTAATGACTGGGGATTCAGCACCTATCCTATTGTGCCCGGTCATGAAGTGGTGGGGCGCGTTACGGCGGTGGGCAAGGATGTCACGAAGTTTAAAGTGGGTGATTTCGCCGGTATTGGTTGTATGGTCGATTCCTGTCGCCACTGCAACCCGTGTCAGCAAGGATTAGAACAATATTGCGAAGAAGGAAATGTGCAAACCTACAATGGTATTGACCGCCATGACCATCAGCCAACCTACGGCGGTTACTCGCAAGCTATTGTCGCATCGCAAGATTTTGTATTGAAAATGCCTGCTGGTCTGGATTTGAAAGCTGCCGCCCCCCTATTGTGTGCAGGTATCACTACTTGGTCACCACTGCGCCATTGGAAAGTCGGAAAGGGTAGCAAAGTCGCTGTCGTGGGGCTGGGTGGATTGGGCCATATGGCACTAAAATTGGCTAATGCGCTCGGCGCTGAAGTAACACTCTTTACCCGCTCTCCTAATAAAGAGGCGGATGCCCGCCGCTTAGGTGCGCATCACATTGTTTTATCTACCGATGATGCACAAATGGCCGCGGCCAAAGGGCAATTTGATTTGATAATTGATACTGTGCCTTATGTGCATGATATCAATGCATACATGCCGACGTTGAATGTGGACGGCACGTTAGTGTTTGTCGGTTTCCTCGGGGATATCAGCCCGATGGTGAGTACCTTACCGATGATTTTGGGGCGGCGCTCGGTGGCGGGTTCCTGCATTGGCGGTATTGCGGAAACACAGGAAATGTTGGATTTTTGTGCTAAACACGGCATTGCTTCAGATATAGAAATGATTAATATTCAAAATATTAACCACGCTTACGAACGTATGCTGAAAAGTGATGTGAAATACCGCTTTGTGATTGATATGGCGTCATTGAAGCCATAAGAAATTCATATGCTATATAGATAGCGCACCAATGCCACAATCAATGTGGCATTGACACAATTTTCAGGACAGCCCCGACTGGGCGAATACCCGGTCATTCAGGTAAATCAATCAGCAATGCCCGCAGGGGAGTCTCTGCTGTAATCACTAAATGCTGTTCTTCTTGTACAAAAGCCCCGTCACCGCAGGTCAAGCGCTGAGCTTCGCTCACTTGCGGGCCTTTCACTTCGACTGTCCCGTGAATAGATTGCAGATATGCCCTCGGGCCGTGCAAATCAATTGTATATTGCTCACCGGCGGCTAAATCTAAATGATGAATCCACACTTGCTGGCGCAGCTTCAGGCTACCTTGCTCCCCATCAGGAGAGGCCAATAATCGCAATGGCTGAGAGCATAAAGACATGCGCTGCGCGAGATGACTGTCTTGTTCTGGACAAGCATTTAGCCATAACTGAATGCGGGTTAACGGCTTGTCTGCACTCAAGTTATGCTCGCTGTAACTAACACCCGGTTGGGTAGAAAATAGCAAGACATCGCCGGTTTTGCCGCGCACATGGTTGCCCAGACTATCGCGATATTCGGCTTCGCCTTGTAAAATCAGGTTGAGAATGTCAACCCGCGGATAGGTTCGCGGCTGGAATGATGCCCCCGGTGCTAACACTTCCTGATTCAACACCCGCAGTGAGGCATAGCCGAGTAATTTCGGGTCAAAATAGTGGCCGAATGAAAAAGTATAGCGGGCTTGAAGCCAACCAAAGTCAGCTTGCCCGCACTGTTTTGCTGTTCTGCATGTGATCATGATTGCTCCTGTGCCCGTCATCTTTCAAATTGCAGGTGTGTTGGCTGCGCTCAATTACCCGAATCACTTACCTGTGTAAGTTCATCGGGATACTTTCGTTTGCCGCCTTCCTGCACCTTGAAATCTATAGGGCATATACCTATCGCCATCTTTCAAATTGCAGGTGTGTTGGCTGCTCTCAAACACCAATGACTTTGGCATAGTTTGTAGACATTAATCGATAAACAAATGGTAAGCGTCTGGACGGCAGATTGTTAGCCAGTTAATCTGGTCACTATATTCAAATTTCCTGATTGAGAAAATGATGGCCAAAGATCGGGCGCTAACGTTAGAAGCATTAAGAGTGATGGATGCCATTGATCGCCGTGGTAGTTTTGCGGCGGCAGCCGATGAATTGGGGCGAGTACCCTCTGCGCTGAGCTACACCATGCAGAAGCTTGAAGAAGAGCTTGATGTGGTGCTGTTCGACCGTTCAGGGCATCGCACCAAGTTTACCAATGTCGGGCGCATGCTGCTGGATCGCGGGCGAGTATTGCTGGAAGCGGCAGATAAGCTGACTACTGACGCTGAGGCATTGGCACGCGGCTGGGAAACCCATATCACCATCGTCAGCGAGGCCTTGTCTCCGGCGTGGAAACTGTTCCCGCTTATCGACAAACTGGCACTCAAAGCCAACACTCAGGTTTCTATTTTTACCGAGGTATTAGCCGGAGCATGGGAGCGACTGGAGCAGGGGCGGGCTGATATTGTTATCGCGCCAGATATGCATTTTCGCGCATCTTCGGAGATTAACAGCCGCAAACTGTACAAAGTGACCAGCGTTTATGTGGCCAGCCCGGATCATCCTATTCACTTGGAGCCAGAGCCGCTCTCTGAGCTAACCCGGGTGAAATATCGAGCCGTTGCCGTGGCAGATACCGCCCGCGAGCGGCCGGTTATCACTGTACAGTTGTTGGATAAACAGCAACGGCTGACGGTCAGCACCATTGAAGATAAACGGCGGGCATTACTCGCTGGTTTAGGTGTAGCGACCATGCCTTACGACATGGTGGAAAAAGATATCGAAGCAGGCCGCCTCAGGGTTGTCGGGCCGGAATACAGCCGTGAGGCGGATATCATTATGGCATGGCGTCGCGACAGTATGGGCGAGGCCAAGTCGTGGTGTCTGCGTGAGATCCCTAGGCTGTTTGCTAATAAATAAACGGCTACTGCGTGTCGCCTCGATTGGGAGGTGAGTGGCTATCTGTTAACTAAGCGAAACGGGTATCTCGTCCATGTGGCTCCAGCAGGTTTTGCTGTGGGCCGATGGAGATAATTCCGTAAGGATTAATGGTGCCGTGGCTGCGGTAATAGTGATGGCGGATATGGTCAAAATCTACCGTCTCGGCAATACCCGGCATCTGATAAATATCGCGTAAAAAGCCGTATAAGTTGAGATAATCGCTAATACGGCGCTTATCGCACTTGAAATGTGTGACATACACCGGGTCAAAACGTACCAATGTGGTCCATAAGCGTAAATCCGCTTCGGTCAGTTGATCACCGGTCAAATAGCGGTGTTTCCCCAGAATGTGTTCCAGCTTATCCAATGCATCAAACAAGGTGCTGACGGCTTCGTCATAGGCTTCTTGGGTGGTGGCAAAGCCCGCTTTATACACGCCATTATTGACCTGATCGTAAATCCACTCATTGATATCGTCAATCTTGCCGCGTAATACGGGAGGGTAATAATCGCCAGCTTTAGCACCAACCCCATCAAAAGCATTATTGAACATACGAATGATATCGGCTGACTCATTGCTAACAACAGTTTGTTGCTGCTTATCCCATAACACCGGGACGGTCACGCGCCCGCTATAATGGGGGTCGGCACGGAGATAGAGTTGATAAAGATAATCGAGATGGTAAAGCCCATCACCGGTGGTGGCGGGGAAGTCATGACCGAATGTCCAGCCATTCTCCAGCATCAGCGGATGTACCACAGAAACTGAAATTAGCGATTCCAAACCTTTCAAGCTGCGCATTAGTAAGGTGCGGTGCGCCCATGGACAGGCCAGAGAAACATACAAATGGTAACGATGTGCTTCGGCTTTAAAGCCCGCCTTACCTTGTGGCCCAGCTTGACCATCAGTCGTCACCCAATTGCGGAATTGCGAGTTACTGCGTTTGAAATGGCCCCCGCTAGGTTTGGTGTCATACCAAACGTCTTGCCATACACCGTCAACAAGTTGCCCCATCTTTATACTTCTCCATAAAAACGCGCCCTATCAAATGATAGGGCGTCGTTAATTAAAATAGCATATTCATTTTGGCTACTGTGCTTACCACTTCTTACCCAGCAGGCGGTCAATACTGAAACCACCAGGGCCAGCAACGGCTAAGACAATGTAACCGCCAGCGATGGTCAGGTTTTTCATAAACATCAGTTGGTTAACGCCTTCCGCAAAGTTAGTGTGGAAGATTAATGCAGTCAAAATAGTGAAACCGGCGGTGAACAGCGCAGTGGTACGGGTCAGGAAACCAAACAGAATGGCCAGGCCGCCGCCAAATTCCAACAAAATAGTCAGTGGCAGGAAGAATCCAGGGACGCCCATTGCTTGCATATATTGCTGAGTACCGGCATAGGCATCACCCATTTTGCCGTAACCGGCAACAATAAACAGAATTGGCATTAGAATGCGTGCTACCAACAGGCCAGTATCTTGTAATTTGTTCATCAACGACTTCTCCAAAAAGTGTTTTGTATTAATGCCTGACATTTGCTGGCGTTAATTTTTCATCAAAAAGTTTATATGTGATTGTTTGCCAATATGTTTCTGCAAACGCCCTGACTTGATGAGAGAATGTTAATCGAGAAGTTGATAAGTTGTTAGCAAGTAAAACTGTCGTTTTTCATCAAAAAAACTGAAGTGACAGAATATAAAAGCCCGCCTATGGGAAGGTGGGCTTTTATATTCTGAGTTGATCAAACATAAGATAATTGTGACGTGGCAGTGCAGTGAAATTGGGGGTTAACGTAATAAAAAAGTATTGCGAAACAGTTGGATAGTACCCCATGCACTGACAGCTCTACGCGACCAGCGGATTAATTTGCTGGGGTGGCGGATACCGTAGAGTGCGACCAGGCTTGAACCCACCATCAGATATTTTCGCATACTGACGATTTTTACCCAGCCTCGGTCATAAGGTGCTGTGACTTCAATCCAATGCGCTGCGCTGTTAGCGAGATCCAGACGTTGCTGCTGGATCTCCCGTAACAATGCGGCCTTTTCCTGTGCCAATTGACGGCGGCTCAACGCTCTTTCTCCAATAATTCGCGGTCTGTTTCCAGTTGCTTGCGGGTTGAACCCAGCAGCGTGGAGTGACGCGCTTTGGTGAGTGTCCAGATAACTCCGATGATTGCCAACGCTAATAGCACGGCGGTTGTCGACCCCAGTGCGACTAAACGATAGGCAGGATCAATCGCCCATATGACTAACACAAGCAAGCTCATCAAACCGAAAGCAGTCAACAGCAGGGTAATCCCCGCCATTATCAGCAACTGAATCAGTGTTGCCTTTTCTTCTTCCAGCTCAATGGCCGCCAGCCGGACACGGGTTTCAACCATACCCACCACAATGGTGGCGATACGGTGGACAGTATCGAGGACCCCTTTACCGGGGCCCTGAGTTTGAGGAAGTTCAGCCATAATCAGCGGCGAGACAACAACACGCCTAACACCACGCCGACAGCAGCACCGATACCCACACCAGCCCAAGGGTTGTCATGGACATAGTTATCAGCTTTATCAGCAATCTCTTTGGTTTGGGCAGCAATTTTATCGCCAGTTTCACTCAGACGTTCACGTGTATCCTTCAACGCGTTCTCCGCTTTGGCCCGCAGCTTATCTAACTCAGCTTTCGGCTTATCGGTCGAAGATTGCAGCACTTCTTCCAAAGTATCCGCAAGTGACTTAAGTTCAGCGCGCAAATGTTCAGAGGTTTTATCTTGTGGCATGTAATAGCTCCTTAACATAACTGAGGTGAATATCTAATTTAGTGAATTTATCGGAAAGTTGATAGGTTAATAATCCTAATAGTTCACTGTGTTTGTATTTAAACCCGGAGTCGCTATTTCTGTGCCTGAGCTTGCTTTAACTCAGCTTGCGCCTCCGTTAACTTCTTCTGTTTATTGGCGATTTTTCCAGCATCACCCTTTTGCTGAGCTTCTTTGAGTTCTTGCTTGCGTTCTGCGACTTTGTGTTGCTTTTCTTTGATTTTTTTCTGCCGCTCAGCTTTCAGGCTCTCAACAGTACAATTATTTTTAACTTCTTTCAGCGCCGTTTCCAGACTGGCGGCGCGGCGAGTATTGCCATGCTGTTTGGCATAATCAATCTGCTGTTGGATCTCCTTAGCTTTGGTGTCGCATTCATTCGTTTGGGCGACACTGTAAAATGCAACCATCGGTAAGACCAACAGGAGAAAGGCCCGTAGTGAAAAAACGGGACGTAACAGCACAGTATGTAACAACATGGTATTGCTTCCTTTTACAGCAAGAATCGGTGATAAAATAGGTTGCCATGAATGACTAAGCATAGCTCTGAATTATGTGATACCCAAGTTTACTACTGAATTTTTATAGATTAATCATGTATCAGCAGAATAAATAGGGAATAACGGAGAGCTGATGACGGGGAGATGCTCCCCGTCATGTAGATTACCCTACATTTTGTAGGTTATTTCTGAAGGCGGGTAATAAACGCTGACGTTTCTTTGATTCACTCGTCACAATGACATAACCGCTTGGTAGGATATCCTGCAAAGCTTCGATCGCTTCTTTTTGCTGTTCCGGAGACTCAAGGCTCACCACCAGGCTGTCATTCTCCGGAGTGATGCTTTTGATGCGAATCCCCCGCTGATCGAGGTGTTGATACAGATAAAATCCATCGGGTAACGACAGACCCTGCTGATTAGGCCGAATTTTTAACGCACTTTCTGTGCGCAGAATCATTGGCGTAAACAACAGTGCTGCTAGCAATAAGGCGGTCACCGGCAGGATAAGATAGAGCCAAACTGGGCGGCTAAAACGGCCCCTGAGGGTAATCACTCTGGCTTACCTTTATCATTGCTGTTATTAGCCGGAGGGGCACTTTTTTTGCGCCAAAGCACATATAAAGAACCAAATAAGCCAATCACTAAGAGTGCCAGAGGCAGCAACATCAGGAAAAACATCACTTCATCTTCGTATTTCAGGAATACCGGTGTTTTGCCAAAGGCAAAGCCCATAGTGGTTAAGATCAAAACCCACAGCAACCCACTCATCCAGTTAAAGAATTGAAAGCGGGTATTGCTCAGGCCGGAAAGGCCCGCAATTGTTGGCAATAAGGTGCGCACGAATGCCAGGAAACGGCCGACCAATAGGGCGGATAACCCATGGCGGTGGAACAGGTTATGTGCGCGCTGGTGATAATGGGCAGGTAGATGGGATAGCCACCCTTGCACCACTTTGGTATTCCCCAGCCATCGCCCCTGAATATAGCTGACCCAGCAACCCAAGCTGGCTGCGGTGGTTAATACCACAATGGTCACCGGGAAGCTCATGGCCCCTTTTGCAATCAAGACGCCAACCAGAATCAGCAGACTATCGCCCGGTAAAAAGGCCGCCGGAAGTAGGCCATTTTCCAGAAAAAGTATCACAAATAACAAGATGTAAATGGCCCAGACTAAAGATGGATTCGCCAGTGTCTCGTAGTCTTGCGCCCATAAAGCATGTAAGAGTTCTTTAATGATATCCATCGGGTATTCCTAAAACGTCATTGTTTGTTGTATGCATCGTTATGGATATAAACACGATCAAAAAATATCTGATGGTTTTTCGTGTTTTAGCGATGGTTTTGATAAAGGAACCAAAGCAAACCAATTCGCTGATATCTAAAGGTAAATTGACTTCTTGTTGCGATGCTCACGTATTACGACAACCGAGAAAGCATCACGCCATAATATGGTAGGTAAGCATCCCGCTATATTGAGTATTACTCTCTTTCCAGCCACCCACACGATTTTGCTGTGTCGAAGCATAGAATATCCAATTGGAATAGTTCAACAGGGGCAGTGATTGCCGTGGCTGTTTATAGATTTCATCCGCTCGGCTGCTGCGGGACATAGCCAGATGTGCGCTATGCCAAGTGTTATTGGCGAATGAAAGATTAACTGAGCCGGTAAGTTTAGTTGCACCCAACCGGTTTTTTATGGCGGTTTTTTTGGCAGGAATGCCCATCAGACGCCATTGTGAATAAAGGGCTTTCTTTTGCAGGTGCAGATATGACGAAAAGACATTGACGGATGAGGAGGTGCCGCTGACGCAGGGACGGTCAAGCGCAGGTAACACTATACCTGATGAGGGATGCGTGGACGATAGCAAGCTGCCGGAAGCCGAACCGACCCAGCCAGCTACTGCAATAAACAGAGCAAACAACCAGCGCATATATTTGCGTTTCGCTCCCAAAGCATCCGAATAAAAAAGTGCTGCCACTTTAGCAAAATAGCGGGATATGAAACAGGGAAATATAGATGCTAATTGAGTGTTTTTTAAGCAATAGTTAAAAAACAGGCCTAACACTGACATTTGCTGACAGAACTCGACATTTACTGACTACAACATCGCATGAAGAGTGCCTCTTCGTGCTGGAAATCACCGATATCGGTTAGCTGGCCCATCCTTGGGCATTGCTGCCATAAGCCCTGGTCACATCGACTTTTGGCGAATTTGTCTCTAATGACTTATTTCAATGATTCGCTTGCTTGCGGCTTATCTGTAACACTCAAACCAAGCTCTTTGGGGATATCGAGATGAACTACCGGGTTTTCGGTGAATAAGTAGCGGTCTACATTAAACTCGAAATCATCAGTCGTGGCCCGGAACAGCATTTGTTTGGTATTTTCCAGATGTTGCCACATGGCGAGCTTACTGGCGTATGGATCTTTACGCATCAGAGCCTCAAGGATCCGATCGTGATCTTCGCACCAACTCTCGATCGACTTATCATCAATATGCTCGTGCAGTTTGATCCAGTAAGGGTTATGTACCCGCTGGCTCCACATTTTTTCGACAATCGTTGCCATCGCGGTGTTTTGCGTCGCCAGCGCCACTTGCACATGGAATTTCAAATCCCATTGCGAGTCACGAAAACGATCTTCTTGCCGCGCATGTTTTTGGATCTCGATTAATTGCACGATATCCTGACGGGTGACTTGTGTGGCTGCAAATTCAGCAATGTTACTTTCGATCAATTGACGCGCCTGTAACAGCTCAAAAGGGCCTGCGGTGGCGAATTCAATACCCTGGTTCGGCATGACCAAGTGTTTTTGCTGATTCGACATCACATGGATGCCGGAGCCTTTGCGCACTTCTACATAGCCCTCCACTTCCAACATGATAATCGCTTCACGGACCACAGTTCGGCTGACATTCATTTCTTCGGAAATGTAGCGTTCTGCGGGCAATTTATCGCCCACCTGATAAACACCGGCTTCGATGCGCTGCTTTAACTCTGCGGCTAACTGCTGGTACAACCGTCTGGTTTCTGTGAATTCCATGATTAAGGCTCTTGGGATCAAGGATCAATTGAGGCAGCAAATTTTGCGGCTCATTTTGTCTGGAAGGCATGATATCCCGTAGGAGATACAATTGGACTTGTTATACCACTTATCCCTATTGGGTTCTAGTTATTGCTATCACAGTTATGATGGAAAATGTGCAGTAAAGGAGGGCGGCTCGGGGATAAAAAGCCCGGCAAATATCACCGGGCTGATGGTGTCTCTCGCGTAAAGTCTTGGATTAATTCTGTCCGGCTGGCGTTTGTTGTACCGGATCGATAGCGGGTTCGGCTGCCGAGCGGTTTTGCAGTACCGTCCAGATAACCACGACGGCTAACACGTCAAATACGGCGAGTGCGGCAAACAGTGGGCTGAAGCCCATGGTATCTGCCAAAGCACCCACTACCAGGGCGAACATAGTACTGGCCGTCCAAGCCGCCATTCCCGTCAAGCCGTTGGCGGTGGCCACTTCGTTACGGCCAAAGACGTCAGACGATAAGGTAATCAGCGCACCAGACAGTGATTGGTGAGCAAATCCACCGACACACAGCAGGGCGATAGCCGCGTAAGGGCTGGTGAACAGGCCAATCATCCCCGGCCCAATCATCAACAAGCCGCCCATAGTGACCACTAACTTACGGGAAACAATCAGGTTAACTTTGAGATATTTCTGGAACAATGGTGGCAGATAGCCACCCAGAATGCAGCCCAGGTCGGCAAACAGCATTGGCATCCAGGCAAACATGGCGATTTCTTTCAAGTTAAAGCCATAAGCTTTAAACATGAACAGTGGGATCCACGCGTTGAATGTGCCCCAAGCGGGTTCTGCCAAGAAACGTGGTATTGCAATACCCCAGAACTGGCGGTTACGGATAATCTGCATTGCAGACATCTTTTTGGCGTTAGCAGTAGAGTGCTGCGCTTCTTGGCCACTCAGGATGTACTCACGCTCTTCATCAGACAGTTTTTTCTGATCTTTCGGGTGTTTGTACAGGATTAACCAAGCAATGGCCCAAATCAGGCTAAGCACACCGGTAATGATAAATGCCATCTGCCAGCTGTGCATCACGATAGCCCACACCACTAATGGTGGTGCAATCATGCCGCCGATAGAAGAACCTACGTTGAAGTAACCCACGGCAATGGAGCGTTCTTTTGCTGGGAACCACTCACTGGTCGCTTTCAGACCCGCAGGGATCATGGCGGCTTCTGCTGCACCCACAGCACCACGAGCAATCGCTAAACCGCCCCAACTGCTGGCTAATGCGGTACTCATACAGAATATGGCCCACATGACGGCAAACATGGCATAACCGACTTTCGTCCCCACCACATCCAGAATATAGCCAGCTACCGGCTGCATCAGAGTGTAAGCGGCTGAATAAGCGGCGATAATATAAGAATATTGCTGTGTCGTGATATGTAACTGCTCTTGCAACGTTGGTGCGGCAACGGCAATAGCGTTACGCGTCAGGTAACCTAATATAGTGCCCACGGTAACCAAAGCGATCATGTACCAGCGTAAGCCTTTAATTTTACGCATCATTTTTAACTTTCTCCCAGTATTAGATTACTGCCATGAAACACCGCCTGTCGTGATGTTTCATGGCGCAATGTGGCCCAATCCGACATTGCTGTGCATGCGGTGGTGCCTGGCCTTTCTTATTCATGAGTTGAGGCTGGCGTGCTGGCGGTCGCTTCAACTATTTTAGGTTTCCCTTCCTATCCGAGACCGCAGTGCTGGTACGGCGCTCATTTTTTATACCTATTTGGGTCAAATCAATGCCTTTATTTGAACATGGCTAATGAGATGACTGATGGCGACGCAACAATAACTTGTCATACAGATTTAAAAGTTGAGTGATATCACAAAAACCACTTTTCAATTAGGGAATAATAGAACCCAGCAGACTTAGTGCCTAAAGGGACTAAATAGACTATAAATGTTGAGTATTTGTTCTTTTTGTTAGGTTTTTGCGATCTTTATCTATAAAAAAATGCTGGACGATAGATGAAATTGGTGTGATAACTTCGCGATAACAGAAAGCAGAACTCTAAGATGTTTCAAGTGAGGAACCTAATATGTCGCAGTTTTTGACCGAAGACTTTTTGCTCGACACTGAATTTGCCCGCCGTCTGTATCATGACTACGCGAAAGATCAGCCAATATATGATTATCACTGTCATTTACCCCCTGAACAGATCGCAGAAAATACCCGCTTTAAGAATATGTATGACATCTGGTTGAAAGGTGACCATTACAAATGGCGAGCTATGCGCACTAATGGTGTCGCGGAGCGTTTCTGTACCGGTGATGCCAGCGACCGTGAGAAGTTTGATGCTTGGGCTGCAACGGTTCCTCATACTATTGGTAACCCTTTGTATCACTGGACGCATCTTGAATTACGCCGTCCATTTGGTATTACAGGTAAGTTATTGTCCCCCGCCACATCAGAAGAAATCTGGCAGCGCGGTAACGAGTTGCTGGCTCAGGACAGCTTCTCTGCGCGCGGTATCATGCAGCAGATGAATGTCAAAATGGTCGGTACTACTGATGACCCGATTGATGACTTGCGCCACCATAAAGCTATTGCGGCTGACGGCAGCTTCAATATCAAAGTGTTACCAAGCTGGCGTCCAGACAAAGCTTTCAATATTGAAGCCGCAGGTTTCAACGATTATATGCAACGCCTGGAAGCTGCCGCTGACACTTCTATTAGCCGCTTTGCTGATTTGTGTTCCGCGCTGAACAAACGTATGGATCACTTTGCCGCCCATGGTTGTAAAGTTTCTGACCACGCGCTGGATGTGGTGGTTTACGGTGAAGCTGATGAAGCGACTTTAGACGGCATTCTCGCCCGTCGTTTGGCCGGTAATCAGCCAAGTACCGAAGAAATCGCTCAGTTTAAAACCGCTGTCTTATTATTCCTGTCTGGCGAGTATCACCGCCGTGAATGGGTGCAGCAGTATCACATCGGCGCATTGCGTAATAACAACAGCCGCATGTTCAATCTGGTCGGGCCGGATATCGGCTTTGACTC